>JAURHM010000012.1 GCA_030833315.1 Burkholderiales bacterium | reverse complement strand
GCGCTACCGAGACTATTGGACCGAATACCACCGCCTGACCAAACGCAAAGGTATATCGGCTGAACTGGCCAAACTCGACATGCGCCGCCGGCCGACACTGATCGGCGCGATGATGCTGCACATGGGCGATGCCGACGCGATGCTCTGCGGCATCTTCGGCCAGTACAGCCGCCACCTGCGTTTGATCGATCAGGTCATTGGTCGCCGGCCGGGTGTGAACCAGTATTCCGCGATGAACACGCTGCTGTTGCCCAAGGGCACGGTGTTCATCTGCGATACCTACGTCACTTTTGATCCGACAGCCGAACAGATCGCCGATTCGACGGTGCTCGCCGCGGAAGAGATTCGCCGCTTCGGTGTCACGCCTAAAGCTGCAATGCTCTCCCACTCCAGCTTCGGCGGCAGCGACAGTGCGACAGCGCAGAAAATGCGCCGCGCACTGGAACTGGTAATGCAGCTCGATCCGACGCTCGAAGTCGAAGGCGAGATGCAGGGTGACATGGCGCTGTCTGAAGACATCCGTTTGCGCGCGCTGCCCGACAACCGTTTGAAGGGCACGGCGAATCTGCTGGTGATGCCCAACCTCGACGCCGCCAACATCTCATTCAATCTGCTGAAGACCGCGGCCGGCGACGGCATCACCATCGGTCCGATGCTCCTTGGCGCCGCCAAGCCGGTGCACATCATCACGCCGTCATCGACCGTACGCCGCATCGTCAACATGACCGCGCTGGCGGTGGTCGATGCCGGTGCGCAGCGCGGCGAACAGAAACCTTTGCTGTAAACCAAATGCAAAACTCAATCGTAAGAAGCAGTTAATTCATAAGTTATTGTTTTTATTAATTAATTTAAGAGACTGAAGTCATGGCCAAATTCCGCATCGAAAACGACACGATGGGCGAGATCGACGTGCCCGACAACATGCTGTGGGGCGCGCAGACGCAGCGCAGCCTGCATCATTTCCATTTCCCAGGCGAGACCATGCCGATGCCGGTGGTGCACGCGCAGGTGCTGGTGAAGAAGGCCGCCGCGCTGACCAATATGGCGCTAGGTGCGCTCGACAAGAAAAAGGGCGGCGCCATCGTCAAGGCAGCCGATGAAGCGCTGACCGGTCAATGGAATGATCATTTCCCGCTGGTGGTGTGGCAGACCGGTTCGGGCACGCAGACCAATATGAACGTCAACGAAGTGCTGGCGAATCGTGCTTCCGAGCTGCTCGGCGGCAAACGCGGCGCCAACCGCCTCGTGCACGAGAACGACGACGTCAACAAGGGCCAGTCCTCGAACGACACTTTCCCGACCGCGATGCATGTTGCCGCGGTGATCGCGCTGGAAAAACAGCTCAAGCCCGCGGTGAAGAAGCTGCGCAACACGCTGGACAAGAAGGCGAAGTCCTTCATGAACATCGTCAAGATCGGCCGCACCCATCTGCAGGATGCAACGCCGCTGACGCTGGGCCAGGAGTTTTCTGGTTATGTGTCGCAGCTGGATCACGCGCTGCAGCACCTCGATGCCGCCCGCCCGCATCTCTGCGAACTGGCACTCGGCGGCACCGCCGTCGGTACCGGCCTCAATGCGCATCCGAAGTTCGCGAAGGATGTTGCCGCGCAGCTGAAGAAACTCACCGGCATGCCCTTCGTTACCGCACCCAACAAGTTTGAAGCGCTGGGTTCCTGCGACGGCGTGGTCAGTGCCCACGGCGCGCTGAAAATGCTCGCCGCAGCGCTGATGAAAATCGCCAATGACGTGCGCTGGCTGTCGAGCGGGCCGCGCTGCGGCATCGGCGAGCTGAGCATTCCCGAAAACGAACCAGGCTCGTCGATCATGCCCGGCAAGGTCAACCCGACCCAGTCCGAATCGATGACCATGGTCTGCTGCCAGGTCTTCGGCAACGATGTCGCGATCAACGTCGGCGGTTCGATGGGCAACTTCGAACTCAACGTGTTCCGCCCGATGGTGATCCGCAACTTCATGCACAGCGCCCACCTGCTGACGCATGCCTGCGAGAACTTCGAGGAACACTGCGCGATCGGCATCGAACCCAACCGCGGCCGCATCGATCAGCTGATGCGCGAATCGCTGATGCTGGTGACCGCGCTGAACCCGTACATCGGTTACGCCAAGGCCGCCGCGATCGCCAAGAACGCGCACAAGAAGGGCCTGACGCTGAAGGAATCCGCGATCCAGCTCGGCCACCTGACCTCCGCGCAGTTTGACCAGTGGGTCAAGCCGGAGAGCATGGTCGGCATGAAGATCAAGGTGGCGAAGAAGAAGTAAGTCTCGGTTTCTGTAGTTCAAGTAAAAACGCCCGCCGGCGAGAGTCGGTGGGCGTTTTGTTTGATGCTAAATGGCTACGCTTACTAAACGTCCTCACCCGCCAACACCACAACGCCGCGCGAGCCGGCCTGCCCGTGCCAAGGCTCCAGATTATCCCCAACCAGCACAAAATCCGTCAGGCCCGGAATCGCATCGGGATCAATCAGGACGTGAAAGCCCTTTTTGATTTTCCCGCCGATATCCTGCAGTGCCATTACCCAAAAGCTGGTACCGATCAATGTAATGGTCAAAATCGCATTCCCGTTAACGTGATGTGAGGCACCCTTATACAGGGTATGGGTCGATCACGCGCCGGAATGTGGGCGGCACCGGTTTCCAGTGACGTTAAACTACCGTCATGACAACACCCCTCGACCACCCGGACCTTGCGTCTGACAAAGCACCCGTCATCAACGAACCACGCCTGTGGGTGGATAGGGGGTGGACCGCACGCGTCATCAAAAACAACGATGACGACGGCTGGGCCGTGGAAATGATTCGGGATGGCCAGGCCGAACCCGCGCTGGTTGGCCCGTGGACCATGGGGCGCGATAAAAAGAATCCCAAGCCGCTCGATGGCAACGCATTCAATACGCTGGTCAAAACCGCCTCAGAGGTGGTGCTTCGCCACGAGCAGCAACTGCAGGCCTCGCTGCACAAAACCATCACGGTCATCGTGAACGATCAGCCCGTCCGTGTGGCACTGGACGTCGTGCCTGACGAAGACGAACCGCATGCCCTGCTGAGCGCGCATGATCCGGATGGTGCGCAACTGGCGCAGGTGAGGGTGCGGGTAGACTTTAAATTAAACGCGGTCAGCGCAGAGGCGTGGATAGCCGGTGGGTACGGCAAGCCGAAGTGAAGGGACGCTTCTTACGAGCTACTCTTGCTGCGCGATCGCGGATGCAAGCAGTGTTAGCTGATTCAATCTGCAAAGTTGTATTTAGCGTCTTTAACAATACCCGCTTCAAGAATCACCGTGCAACCGTAGCGACCGAATGTTCTGGTTTCAACCATGAAATGAACACCAGACTCCCCGGAAGTGCCCGGTACCAAGCCGTGCTTCTTGCTGAAGGCTCGCAGGTCCGCGACGGACGTTCCCGGTTTAATCTGGTTGCACACTTCTTTGAGTCGTCCCTCAGCGGAAACGAAACCGTAAAAGACATAAGAGGCCCCGGCCAGTAAGAGAACGCCCATCAGTTTAAGAATGCGGCGAAATAGATTCATGGTTTGGATGATGGCGGGCTGGATTTATAGAACAAAGACACCGGATAACACCCCGTGGCTAATTGTTAATATATTTTAAAAACAATAGGTTACGAGATTTATGTGTTTTCAGTGCGGATAAAATCACGACAAAAGTGACTCCGCGTGCTGAGTTCAATCAAGAATAGCGGAATTCATTTCCATTGTTGAAATGATTTCTCGGTAACGCTCCATGACAAAACTGAACCCCGACAGCCCGCTGCGAACCCTGATGGAAACCTTCCCCATGGAAGGCCGCCTCGAATCGATCGGCCTGCGCCCGGGCTGGCGTGCGCCCTTGCTGGTGATGAATCATGTGGAAGTGATTGCAGATCACGGACTCACCGGCGATCATAAAGCGCAACGCGCGGGCGGCAAGCGGCAGGTCACGCTGATCCAGCGCGAGCATCTGGCGACGTTGGCGCAACTGCTGCGGCGTGACGCTATTGATCCGGCGCTGTTGCGGCGCAATCTGGTGGTGTCGGGGCTCAATCTGCTGGCGTTGCGCAATGAACGTTTCCAGATTGGTGAGGTGCTGTTTGAGGGCACCGGGCCTTGCGAGCCGTGCTCGCGGATGGAAGAGGTGCTGGGTGCGGGCGGCTATAACGCGATGCGCGGGCATGGCGGGATCACAGCGCGGGTGCTGAGCGGCGGCGTCATTGCGGTTGGTGATGCCGTCGCGTACGTAAAAATCCCCGCCGGGGTGGCGGGGATTGAAGTGCAGGGTCGGCTTATTTGATGTTGAGCAGGGCCATTGCCTTGGCCAGAGTGTCCACCGATTCCTGGTGTTTGCCGGCCTTGTGGAAGGCTTCGCCTTCGGCGCGGAATTTCTTGACGTCGGCCATCTGCGCGGAACTCAGTTTCGGATTTTTTGAAATGGCTTCGTCGATTTTTTTCATGTCGGCCGGGCAATGAAAGGCCAGTGCGGCGCTGCTGAAAGTTACCAGGGTTGTGGTGATGCAGGCTGCGAGCAGTTTGTTCATGGCGAATCTCCTGTGGCAGTTGCGGTTGGGGGGCGGATACGGCGCAATTAGTGTGGCATGAAGGCCGGATATCCGTAAGGGCCGTTCAGATACGGGTAGAATTTCCGCTTCATGACACCGGCCTCCTCAACCATTACTCTGGACCAGATCCGCGCGGGCCTGCAACGGCCGCCCCCGCCGCCAGAAGAGCATGACCTGCACATGATTTCGCTGCGTGAGGGCACCAAGGTCACGGAAGCCGCGGTGCTGGTGCCGCTGGTGAACCGGCCGCAGGGCGTGCAGTTGCTGCTGACCCAGCGCACCGCGCATCTGCGTGACCACGCGGGGCAGATCAGTTTTCCCGGCGGGCGCGTCGAGCCGGATGATCCGGATCGCGAATCCACCGCGCTGCGCGAAACCGAGGAGGAAATCGGCCTCGCGCGCGAGCGTATTGCGCTGCTCGGGCGTCTGCCCGGTTATGAAATTCCCTCGGGCTTCCGCATCGTGCCGGTAGTGGGTTGGGTCGAGCCGCCGTTTGAGTTGAAGCCGGATGACTTCGAAGTGGCGAATATCTTTGAGGCGCCGCTGAGACATTTTCTCGATCCGGCCAATTATCAGCGCCGTGAATACCATTTCCGTGGCCGTCACCGGCATTACCTGGCGATTCCTTACGAAGGTCGCTATATCTGGGGCGCCACAGCCGGCATGTTGTACAGCCTGTGCAGATTGATCACGGGAAAATGAGCGGGCCAATGAGCGGATCATGAGCACGCCGAAGATGCCCTCGACACCGGCGGTGCTGGCCTTGCGTGCCGCCAAAGTCGAATTCACGCCGCATTTCTACAACTATGAAGACCGCGGTGGGACTGCCGTGTCGTCGCGCGAGCTGGGTGTCGATGAACACGCGGTGGTGAAAACGCTGATCATGCAGGACGAGGCGGCGAAACCCTGTGTGGTGCTGATGCATGGCGACCGTCAGGTCTCGGCGAAGGCGCTGGCGCGTCATCTGGGGATCAAACGCATCGAGCCCTGCAAACCGGAAGTCGCAGAACGCCATACCGGCTACCGCGTCGGCGGCACCTCGCCTTTCGGCACGCGCCGCAGGATGCCGGTGTATCTGGAGCAGAGCATCCTTGAGTTGCCTCAGATCTATATCAACGGCGGTAGCCGCGGCTTTCTGGTGAGCCTGCAGCCGCAGGCGCTGGTCGCTTTGCTGCAGCCGGCGCTGGTGACCGTGGCCATCGAGTCCTGAGTCCACGGCCACCGCGTTTCAGGCACACTGGCGCTTCAGTATAAAAATCATGTCCAGCGCATCCAATCCAGCAAAACCGGTCGTCGGTCTGATCATGACCGGCGGCGGGGCGCGTGCGGCCTATCAGGTCGGCGTGATGCGGGCCCTGCATGAACTGCTGCCGCGCGATGCCGGCAACCCTTTCCCGATCATCTGCGGCACTTCCGCGGGGGCGATCAATGCGGCCGTGCTGGCCACTGACGCCGGCGATTTCCATCTCGGCGCGCGCCGGCTGATGACGGTGTGGAAAAATTTCCATGTCAATCACGTGTATCGCGCCGATGTGCGGGGTGCGCTCGGCAACAGCGCGCGCTGGCTGCTGTCGGCGCTGTCCGGCAATCGCCTCGACAGGCAGATTTCGTTGCTCGACAACTCGCCGCTGGCGGCACTGCTTGAACGCCACATCGATTTTCCGGCGATCGGCCGAAACGTCAACGCCGGCCATCTGCGCGCCTTTGCCGTGACTTGTTCCGGTTACACCTCGGGCCAGTCGGTGACGTTTTATGAAGGCAATACCAAGCTTCAGGACTGGGAGCGCGCACGCCGGATCGGCGTGGCGATGCCCATCGGCTTGCCGCATCTGATGGCGTCGAGTGCGCTGCCCTTTATTTTTCCCCCAGTGAAAATCAATCGTGAGTATTTCGGCGACGGCTCGATGCGCCAGATCGCACCGGTCAGTCCGGCGCTGCATCTGGGCGCTGACCGTCTGCTGGTGATAGGTGTCGGCCGCCAGGCCACGCAGTCCGCTGTGCGCCAGCCTTCGAACGGTTATCCGTCGCTGGCGCAGATCGCCGGCCATGCCCTCGACAGCATTTTCCTCGATTCGCTGGAAGTGGACCTGGAGCGTCTGCAGCGCATCAACCGCACGCTGTCGATCATTCCGGCGGAGATGCTAGCGAAAAACGGTTATCCGCTGCGCGCTGTCGAGTTCCGTGTGCTGACGCCCAGCGTGCCGCTGAGCCAGATTGCCGCGCAGTATGCGCATGACCTGCCGCGGGTGATCCGCGGGCTGTTGCAGACGGTGGGTGCGATGAAGCGCACCGGTTCCAATCTGGTGTCTTACCTGCTGTTCGAGAAATCCTATTGCCGCGCGCTGATCCGGCTTGGTTATGCCGACGCGATGGAGCAGCGCGACGATCTGCTGGCTTTCCTCGGACACGGACCGCAGTGATGGATTTGCGCCAGACCTCGGAAGCCTGCGCGCGCAACCGCGGGCCAATTCTAGAGGTGCTGCGCAGGGTCTTCTCGTCGTCGACGCAGGTGCTGGAGGTCGGTTCCGGCACCGGGGAACACGCGGCGTTTTTTGCCGGCATGCTGCCGCATCTGCTGTGGCAGCCGACGGATGTGGCTGCGCACCTGCCGGGCATCGCGGCCTGGCGTGATACGGTGGCGCTGCCCAATCTGCGAGCGCCGCGGGTGCTGGATGTCGATGCGGCGGAGTGGCCGGTCGATGGAGTCGATGCGGTGTTCACGTCGAACACGCTGCACATCCTCTCCTGGGAGTCGGTCGGTCATTTTTTCCAAGGCGTCGGCCAGATGCTGCTGCGCGGCGGCGTGCTTGCGGTTTACGGGCCGTTCAGCGATGACGGCCGCCACACCGCCGAATCCAATGCGCGTTTTGATGCCTTCCTGCGCGAACGCGATCCGCTGAGCGGCCTGCGCGACTGGCAGGCGGTGGATGCCCTGGCAAAACAGCAGGGATTGTCGCTGACCGGCGACCATGCGATGCCAGCCAATAATCGTATGCTGATCTGGCGCCATAGTCTTTGACCAAAGGCGGTTGCCAGTGCTGGAGACAGCCGGTATAACAGAATAGAGCACGGGAGAATGCTGGATAACGGAAGCCGCTGCCGGCGCCCCGAGGGGACGTTCCCGTCCCCCGATCCGAAAGTCAACGCTGACGCTCTGCACGAGCGATGAGAGTGAACATGAGCCGCGCCTTTGTAAAAGAAAGTGATGACGACCTGACTGCAGGCGAGCTGCCGGAACGTCCGGTGCCTGCGCATGCCAACTATGTGACGCCGCTGGGTATGGAGCAGTTGCGTGCGCGCGTGCGTGAACTCGCCGAACGGCATGAGCAGCTGAAGGTGTTGTCCCAGGATGACTCCGAAGCCAAGCGCCAGTTGCGCGAAGTCGAACGCGACCAGCGTTATTTCAATGCGCAGTTGGAGCGTGCCGAGGTGGTGGACCCTGCCGGACACCCGCCCGGTGAAGTGCGTTTCGGTGCGACGGTGAAGGTTGAAGAGGCCGATGGCCGCGTCGAAACCTTCCATATCGTAGGTGACGACGAGGCCGATGTCGCCGCCGGCAAAATCAGCTGGGGCTCGCCGCTGGCGCGTTCGCTGATCGGCGCCAAGGTCGGCGAAACCGTCAAATGGCGGCGTCCGGCCGGCGACACCGAGGTCGAGATTGTTGCCGTGGAATACCGGTAGAATATAAGCAGTTGTTTTTGCTGAATTATTCTGTTGGCTTTAATACGGGGCTCCATTCACCGGTATGAAGTTTCTCGCACTCGTTATTGCGCTGGCGATCGAACAGGCGCGGCCTTTACGGCGTAACAACCGGCTATACGCCGGGTTCGAGCGTTACGCCGATTACCTCGAAGGCCGGTTCAACGGCCTGCAGGCCAGCCACGGCGCCATCGCCTGGCTGGTGGCGGTGCTGCCGCTCGCGCTGCTGACGATCCTTACCTATGCGTTGCTCGGCTACTTCAATGTATTGCTGGCGCTGGCGTGGAGCATCGGTGTGTTGTATGTGGCGATGGGCTTCCGCCGTTTCAGCCACTGCTTCACCGACATCGCGCAGGCTTTGCGCGAACAGAATGTCAACAGTGCGCGCGATGTGCTGGGCCGCTGGCGTGGTGTTCCGGCCGTCGAACTCAATGCCGCGGAAATCGCGCGGGTGTCGATCGAGCTCGGCCTGCTGCAGGCGCACCGTTATGTGCTCGGACCGATTTTCTGGTTTGTGGTGATGGGTCCCGTTGGTCCGGTGGTGTATCGCGCCGCCGATCTGCTGGCTGAGCGCTGGGGCAAGCAGATGGAACCGGAGAAGCGTATTTTTGCGCTGTTCGCCGAACGCGCCTTTTTCTGGATCGACTGGCTGCCGGCGCGGGTGACTGCAGCGAGTTTTGCCATCGCCGGCAATTTCGAAGATGCCGCCTACTGTTGGCGCACCCAGGCCGCTGCGTGGAACCGCAATGCCGAGGGCGTGGTGCTGGCCAGCGGCGCGGGCGCGCTGGGTATCAAGCTCGGCGGTGCGCTGCGTGAAGAGGGCATGCTCAACCAGCGGCCCGAACTGGGCATCGGCGAAGAGGTGGAAGTCGAAGACCTGCGCGGCGTGGTCGGTCTGATCTGGCGCGCGCTGGTGCTGTGGCTGATTCTGCTGTTCATCGTGTCCGTCGCCAAGGCGATCGGCTGAGCGCAGTCCTGCGCTCTGACACGGATTAATTCCCGGGCATCAAGCCCAGTCCGGCCGTTTCAATCGAATGTTTTCTTCCGCCAGGCGGCGGTAGGACGCCAGCCGTCGCGCGCTGACAGTGCCTGCAGCTCCGGCGGCGACCAAGGCGCAGCCGGGTTCGGCGAGGTGCCGGCAGTCGCGGAAGCGGCATTGTCCCAGCAGCGGGCGGAATTCGATAAAGGCCGATGCCAGATCTTCAAAGCCGAGGTGATGCACGCCGAAGGCCTGCACGCCCGGGGTGTCGATCAGTTCACTGCGCGCATCCAGGTGATAAAGCCGGGCGTGGGTCGTGGTGTGTTTACCGGTGCCCAGCGAGGCGGAGACTTCACGCGTCTGCGCGACGGCCTCCGGCAGCAACTGGTTGAGAATGGTCGACTTGCCCATGCCCGACTCGCCGACCAGCACGCTGCGTTTGCCGTCGAGCAGCGGGCGCAGTGGACCGATGTTGTCGCGAGCGACCAGTTTCAGCAGCGGATAACCCAGCGTGGCAAACGGTGCGAGCACACCTTCAGATACCGCGGCTTCCGGCAGTTCCGCCTTGTTGAGCACAATCAGCGCATCGATGCCGGCGTGAGCTGCTGCGGCGAGGCAGCAGTCGAGCACATTAAGATCGAAGGAGGGTACGGGGGCGACCACCGCAACGACCTGGGTGACGTTGGCGGCGATCAGCTTCTGCTTCCACTGGTCCGAGCGGTAGAGCAGGCTTTTGCGCGGGGCGCAGTCGTTGATGGCACCTTGGCTGTCGTTTTGCACAGCCACCGTCACATCATCGCCACAGGCGAAATCATTGCGCTTGCCGCGGGTCACGCAGTCGCGGGTGATGCCGTCGGCGCATTCAACGAGGAAGCGGCGGCCGTAGGCGGCCGTCACCAACCCGCGGATGATGCGTTCAGAGCTCAAGCAGGGCGTCGATCTTGGCGGCGCAGATGAAGTCGTTCTCGGACAGGCCGTTGATCGCGTGGGTGATGTAGTCGACTCGGCATTTGTTGTAGCCGACAGCGAGATCGGGGTGATGGTCTTCGCGGTGAGAGATCCAGGCTGTCGCGTTCACGAAGGCCATGGTCTCGTGGTAATTGCGGAAGTCGTAGGTCTTGCTGAGTTTGCCTTCGACTAGAGCCCAGCCCTTGAGACCTTTGAGCAGACTCGCAACTTCACCCTCGGTCAGCGGCGATACGCCGCCTTCACAGGGTTTGCATTTTTTTTGGCTCAATGTGCTCATCGGCGTCTCAGTGCGCGCCGGCGGCCGCCTGCTGCAGCCGCGCGATGCGCAGCGTGGCGGGCGGGTGCGAGTCGTAGAAGGCCGAGTGCAGCGGGTCCGGCGTTAGCGTCGAGGCGTTATCCTTGTAGAGTTTGACCAGTGCCGCGATCAGGTCCGATGCGGGCGTGTACTGCGCGGCAAAGGCGTCAGCTTCGAACTCGTGCTTCCGGGAATACATCGCGCTGAAGGGCTGAAACAGGAAGGTGAACACCGGGATCACGATCGAGAACAGCAGCAGCGCCATCGCAGTCGACGGTGTCTCGACGCCGAGACCGGCATAAAACCACGGCGCATGCAGCACCACGCCGAGCAGCCACAGGAAGCCGAGGCTTGCGGCGAAAATCCACGCAATGCGCTTCACCACATGCTTCAGCTTGAAGTGGCCGAGTTCGTGCGCAAGTACGGCTTCGACTTCCTGCGGTTCGAGGCGCGACAGCAGGGTGTCGAAAAACACGATGCGCTTGGTTTTGCCGAAACCGGTGAAATAGGCATTGCCGTGGCTGGAGCGGCGCGAGCCGTCCATCACCATCAGGCCCTTGACCTTGAAGCCGCAGCGGTCAAGCAGGCGTTCCACCCGCTCCTTCATGGCGTCATCGGTCAGCGGCGAGAATTTGTTGAACAGCGGTGCGATCCATGTCGGATAGACGGCGAGCATGACGATGTTGAAAGCCATCCAGGTCAGCCAGGCGTAGAGCCACCACAGCTCGCCCATGCGTTCCATCAGCCACAGCACGGTCGCGGCCAGCGGCAGGCCCAGTGCGGCGCCGAGCAGCAGGCCTTTGAGCATGTCGATCCAGAACAGCTTCGGCGTGATCTTGTTGAAACCGAATTTTTCTTCGATGACAAAGGTGCGGTAGAGGCTGAAGGGGATGTCGATGATCGTGCTGACCAGCGCGAAGCCGGCGAGCAGGGCCAGGCTGCGCAGCATGCCGGGCTCAAACCAGCCGGCAGTCAGTGTATGCAAAGCCTGCAGTCCGCCGCCGAAGGTGAAAGCCAGCGCGATGGCGGCTTCAACCACCACGCTGAGCATCGCAAAACGGGTTTTGGCGCAGGTGTAGTCGGCCGCGCGCTGGTGTGCGTCGAGTGAGATGACCGAAGCGAACTGTGCGGGCACTGCACCGCGGTTGGCGGCGACGTGGGCGGCATGGCGGGCTGCCAGCCACAGCCGCAGTATCACGGTCAGCAGCAGGGCGGCGAGGAAGATCAGGCCAAAAGTATGCATTTCGGGAATTTAGGGGGTCCGGGCTTGTGACACAATACGCATCTGAAAATTCCCGAACAGCGCAAGAATTTCAACGCGCAATCAACGCAAATTCAACGCAATAACTTCAGCGCAAAAGCGACCAATTCATTATGGCACAGGATCCCAGCGCGCTCATCTGGATCGACATGGAGATGAGCGGACTCAACCCCGAAACCGACCGCGTGCTGGAAGTGGCGATCGTGGTGACCGATTCACAGCTCAATACCGTCGCTGAATCCCCGGCGCTGGTGGTGCATCAGCCGGATGCCGTCCTGGACGCGATGGACAACTGGAACAAATCGACGCACAAGAAGTCGGGCCTGATCGACCGCGTGAAGGCGTCGACGCTGAGCGAGGCCGATGTGGAGAACCGCATGGTCGAGTTTCTCGCCCAGTATGTGCCTTCGGGCGCGTCACCGATCTGCGGCAACTCGGTGCACCAGGACCGGCGTTTCCTGGTGAAGTACATGCCGAAACTGGATGCCTATTTCCACTACCGCCTGATCGACGTCAGCACGCTGAAGGAGTTGGCGCGGCGCTGGAAGCCGGATGTCATCGGCGGCATGGTCAAGCACGGCAAACACGAGGCGCTGGCCGACATTCATGAATCGATTGAAGAGTTGCGTTATTACCGCGCGCAGATCATGAAGATCTGAGCATGATGATGTGAAGCGGGGCTGCGGCAGCCACCGCTGCAAGTCCTGCTTTAGTCGAGTTTCAGCTCACCGTCGAAGGTGACGCTGACATCCAGACCGCCAACTTTCAGGATCATCGCTACCGGCAGCGATTCGCTGCCTTTCAACTTGCCGTCCTCGATCGCCTTGCGCACGGCTTTTTCAATCGCCAGCTGCGAATTGACGCCGACGGTTTTGAGGAATTTGCGGATGCTCATGTTCAGGGCTTCGTCGTTCATGGTGTTCTCCCGTTGTTCTTGAGGACGTGGCGGATCAGTGCCGAGGTTGACGCATCGTGGGTTTCTGTCGGCGCTTTGCCGTTCAATTCAGGCAGCAGGCTGCCGGCGAGTTTCTTGCCGTGCTCCACTCCGTACTGGTCAAAGGCGTTGACGTCGAGGATCGCGGCTTTCACAAAGGTGCGGTGTTCATAAAGCGCCAGCAGCGCGCCGAGGCTGTGCGGCGTCAGTGACGGCAGCAGCAGCGTGTTGCTGGGGCGGTTGCCGGGCAGCGCCTGGTGCGGCGCGAGGCGCGCCGCTTCTTTGGCATCCATGCCGTTTGCGGTCAGCTGTTGTTTGATGTCGTCTTCGGAGACCCCCTGCATCAGCAGCGCCGACTGCGCGAAACAGCTGGCGAGGATCACGGACTGGGTATCGGCATCGCCGCCGTTGCGGGCAGAGCAGGCGGCAATGAAGTCGACCGGCACCAGTTGCGTGCCCTGGTGCAGCGCCTGCATATAGGCATGCTGGGCCTCGATGCCGAGGTTGCCCCAGACCACGGTGCCGCTGCCGGTGCGCAGCGCTTTGCCTTTTTGCGTGACGCTTTTGCCGAGGCTTTCCATTTCGAGTTGCTGCAGATAAGGCGGCAGCAGCGCGAGGCCGGGTTCATAAGAGATTACCGCGCGGGAGGCGCCGCCGCAGAAATTGTGGTGCCACAACCCGATCAGGCCCATCAGCATGGGCATATTGCGCTCCGGCGGCGCTTCGGCGAAGTGACGGTCCATCAATGCCGCGCCGGCGAGCAGTTCATCAAAAGCCGCCGGCCCCATTGCGATCATTGCGGGCAGGCCCACTGCCGACCATACGGAGTAGCGTCCGCCGACCCAGTCCCACATCGGGAACAGGCGTTCGGGGGCGATGCCGAAGGCGCCGGCAGCTTCGACGTTCGCTGTTACCGCGGCAAAGTGGGCGCCGGCATCCGCGCTTGGCAGTCCGGCGAGCAGCCAGGCTTTCGCGGCCCGCGCATTGCGCGCCGTTTCCATTGTCGAAAAACTTTTCGACTGTACGATGAATAGCGTCGTCGTGGGATCGAGCGTCGCCAGCAGCCGGGTCAGCGGTTCCCCCGGCGTGCTGACAAAATGCGCGCGCGGCGAGGCGGTATCGGAAGCGCAGGCGCGGACGACCAGCGCCGGGCCCAGTGCCGAACCGCCGATGCCGAGGCTGACGACATCACGGATGGCTTGCCCGGTGAGGCCTTTAACCTGACCAGCGCGCAGTGCATCGGCGAAGGTGCGCATTGCGGCGAGGGTGCGGCGTACTTCCCTGGGGGCGGCATCGCCGGCGCGCAGGGCGGTATGCCAGGCAGCGCGTTTTTCGGTCTGGTTGACGCGTTTGCCGGAGAGCAGTGCGGCGACACGGTCAGGCAGGCCGCGTTCCAGGGCCAGTTGCACCAGCAGGTCGCGCGTTTCCGCGGTAATCAGGTTTTTCGAGTAGTCGAGCAGCAGTCCGCCGGCTTCCAGTGAGAAGCGTTCGAAACGCTGCGGGTCTGCAGCAAACAGGTCGCGCAAGCGGCGTTCATTCCAGCTGCGGTGGTGGGCGACGAGCGCGCGCCAGGCGGGCGTGCGGGTCAGCGAAGCGGAAACGGACTTGGAAACAGGGGTCCCAGACATGGAGATTCCAGACATGACGTGGCATTGTACCTTGGCAGAAGGGTATTCTGCCTTGATTACAATATCGTTTTCTGCCGGAGATCTTTCATGCTTTGCGAGTACTGCGCCTTCCCGGCGCGCCTTTGGGCGGGACCTGCGTGAGCGCCGCTTTCCAGGCGCTGGCACGCGGCATGGGCAATCTGCTGGAGCCGCGGATTCTCGCGGTGCTGCTGCTGCCGGTGCTCGGCAGTTTTGTGCTGTGGACGGTGCTGACCTGGGTGTTCTGGGATGCATGGACCGGTTTTGTCGCCGGCACGCTGCGCACGACGATGGTTGCCGGCTGGCTGCAGAACTGGAGTGCGGTGTGGGTCATTGATTACACTGCGGTACTGGCTGTGCTGATTGCAGTGCTGCCGGCGATGCTGGTCACGGCGCTGGTGATTACGGAAATCATTGCCATGCCGGTGATCGTGCGTTTTGTCGCTGAACGGTATTACCCCGGACTAGGCCATGCTTTCGGCGGTTCCGTGTCCGGCAGCATGGTCAATGCGCTGGTGGCGATTTCGATCTTTGCGCTGCTGTGGATCATCACGCTGCCGCTGTGGCTGACCGGTGTCGGTGCGGTTCTGGCGCCGGTGTTGACCTCGGCCTATCTCAACCAGCGGCTGTTCCGTTATGACGCGTTGGCGGATCACGCGGATCGCGAGGAATTCGCGCAGTTGGTGCGCGCCCATCGCGGTGAACTGTTTGTGCTCGGTTTGCTGGTATCGCTGCTGCTGTATGTGCCGCTGCTCAATCTGGTGGTGCCGGTGCTGTCCGGACTGGGATTTACCCATTTCTGCCTTGCCAGACTGGCGGCGGTGCGTCGGAAGGTTTGATCTGTGTCAAATTTTCCGGGGACGGTTGAGCCCATGCTTGCGGGAAAGGAAGAAAAGAAAAAGGTGTCGTAATGATGACGCGACGATGCGCCATGATGATGGCAACGCTCTGCACGGTGCTGCTGGCTGGATGTTTCGGGACGCAGATTTATCCCACGCTGCAGCAACGCAGCATTTCCCTGCACTCGGGGGATCTGGAGGCGCATGGCATCGGTTTTCTTACGCCTTCCGCAACAACCGGACAGGAGGAGGAGAAACAGGCGGTGGCGCTGGTTTTTGCCGAAGTGCTGCAGAAGGAGCGCAAGGGGGTGCGTGTCGTGCCATTGGCGGAAACTCTGGGTGCCGTCAACAAAACCGGATTCGCCGACGCTTATATCCGCATGTACAACGATTATCGTGAGTCGGGACTGCTCAAGCGGGAGGTTCTGCAGCAGGTTGGCAAGGCGACCGGGGTTCGTTACCTGGCGCAGATCAAGCTGCAGGGCTTCGGGCAGGGGGCAAAGGAACGTTTCGGCGCGCTGGGACTGCGGATTGTCGAAACCAAAACCGCAGGTGTTCGCCTGTTTTTCCAGATCTGGGACAGCCGTGACGGTTCCGTGGCCTGGGAGGCAACCCAGGAACTGCATTATTCGTACGACACCATCAGCGAAAGACAGCTGACCTTGCCCAAGGTGGTGGGTCGCGCGGCAGAGGATCTGGTTTTTAAGCTGCCCTGACCGGTCAGATCCTTGGAGGCAGAATACTGACTTGCGCCCTGACATGCCCCGGTCATATCCGCTTGATTTAGGTCAACTTGCCGGTTCGGGCTTGGTATCATGCTTGATTCGGAGCCGGGAGTTGATATGACATACCGGAGTTTTTAATCCATAGCTAAAGGAAATCAATCATGAGCAACTCCACGACCAACGCGGTCGATGTATCGAAAGAACAACTGGTCCGCGATTTCAAGGTGCTGGTCGCCGATACCGAAGCGCTGTTGAAGGCGACCGCCGGACAGAGCGGCGAAGCGGTCGCGGCGGTGCGCGCGAAAATCGGCGATTCACTGGCGTTAGCGAAAGTGAAAATGGCCGAGGCCGAGCAGCTGGCGCTGGAGAAGGCCAAGGCTGCGGCAACAGCCACCGACCAGTATCTGCACGAACATCCGTGGCACGCAGTGGGTGTTGCGGCCGGCGTCGGACTGGTGATCGGCCTGTTGATCGGCCGGCGCTAGGCGATGACGGAAGAATCCGGCGCCAGCGGGGGTGGTCTGTTCACGTCACTGAAGGCGCTGTCGGCGAATCTGCTCGGCATCGTCCAGACGCGACTTGAATTACTGGCGACGGATATTGCCGAGGAGCGTGAACGCATCATCACGCTGCTGGTGCTGGCAGTGGCGGCACTGTTCAGCATCGGCATGGGCGTCGTGCTGCTGGCGATCTTTGTCGCCGTCGCGCTCTGGGAATCCCACCGCCTCATCGCCTTGGGTGGAATGGTCGTGTTTTTCCTGTTGACCGGTGCCGGCATCGGCTGGATCACGCTGAACAAACTGCGCAGCCATCCGCGGCCGCTTGACGCCAGCATTACCGAGCTCACCAGGGATCGTCAGGATCTGACTGCAGGATCATGAACCAACGGGCCCGGTATCTGGCGGCGAAGCGCGAGCGATTGGTGGTGCAGGCTGCGGCGCAGCGGGTCGTGCTGGCGCAGCAAATGCTGCCCTGGCGCGCGCGGCTGGCGGCGGCTGATCAGGGCGTAGCTGTGCTACGGAAGGCTGGCCGGCATCGGCTGTTACTCGCGGGCATCGCGGTGTTGCTGGTGCTGTGGAGGCCGCACGGCGCGGTCAAGTGGCTGCAGTACGGTGTCATGGGGTGGCAGGTGGCACGCAAGCTGCGCAGCGCCTGGACAGACAGCAAAACCGCGCCCTGAGGCGATATTTTTGTCAATTTAATCAAACACTTAATTGTAATCCATCAGGCGTCCATCGACGGATAATCAGTGTAGCCTTTGGGCCCCGGCGTGTAGAAGGTCTCCGCAACCGGCACATTCAGCGGTGCTTTGGCCTTGAACCGCGCGGGCAAATCCGGATTGGCGAGGAAGGGCGTACCGAAAGCGACGGCATCGATCTTGCCTTCAGCAATCGCCTGTTCCGCTTCTTCCGCGCTGTAACCCATATTGGCGATCAGCGTGCCTTTGAAATGGGCGCGTGCCGGCGTCAGTACATCGCCTTTCTGTTGCTGGAAAAAATCACCGCGCATCACATGCAGGTAAGCGAGGTTGAAGCGGTTGAGCATTTTTGCAACGGTTGAAATCAGTGTGACCGGATCGCTGTCGATCATGCTGTTGTAGCTGTTCAGCGGCGACAGTCGCACACCGACACGGTCGCTGCCCCATACGCTGCATACTGCTTCGATAACTTCACACAGCATGCGGGCACGGTTTTCAATAGAGCCGCCATAAGGACCGTTGCGCTTGTTCGCACCGTCACGCAGGAATTCATCGAGCAGATAGCCGTTGGCGCCGTGCACTTCAACGCCGTCGAAACCGGCGGCTTTTGCGTTCTCCGCGGCTTTTTTGAATCCGGCAACAATGCCCGGCAGTTCGTCGTCGCGCAGTGCGCGCGGTTCGACATAGGGCTTCTTGCCTTCCGGCGTTTGTACTTCGTCACCGGTGATTGGTATCGCGCTCGGTGCTACCGGTTGCGCACCGTTGTTGAGCAGCGGGTGGCAGGCGCGGCCCCCGTGCCAGAGTTGCAGGAAAATGCGGCCGCCTTCGGCATGTACGGCGTCGGTGACTTTTTTCCACCCGGCGACCTGCGCTGCGGAATAAATGCCTGGTTCCATCCAGAACGAGGAATTGCCTTGCATTGCCATCGTTGCTTCGGCGATCAGCAGTCCGCCGCTGGCGCGCTGGGCGTAATGCTCGACCATGATGTCGGTAGGCACGTGGTCCGCATCGGCGCGGCAACGGGTCAGCGGCGCCATGAAAATGCGATTGGGCGCGCTGATCGCACCGAACTGGATCGGGCTGTGTAACGAGGGCATGACGGGGATTCTCCGGAGGGAAATGATTACTCCCAGCCAATATGGGGCGCGCCGTACGCGATTTCAAGTACGCGGAGGGCGCCTTGTTATGGACAACGGCGGTTGTCTGCTGCTTATTTCACCAGTGCCTGCATCACCAGGGATTTCATCAGCGCGCGGTAATACAGCCGCGGTTCACCCGGCGTGTGCGCCATATAGACCACGACCAGTTCTTCTTTCGGGTCGACCCAGAACATGGTGCCGTTGGCACCGCCCCAGTTGTAGTCACCGACCGTGCCGGTAATCGCGGATACGCCGGTGTCGGTACGCACCGCCATGCTCAGGCCGAAGCCATAGCCGGCGCGTGAGGGATCGGTGGCGGCGACGCGGTTGTCGATGGTCGTGCCCAGGTGGTCAGCCGTCATGTATTCGACGGTTGTTTTGCCGAGAACACGCTTGTCATCCAGTTGGCCCTTGTTCAGCAGCATCTGCGCGAACCGCAGGTAGTCTCCGGCCGTGCCGGCTGCGCAGGCGCCGCCGCAATGGAACTTCGCCGGCGGTCCGGAGTGCAGCGTGACGCTTTGCGGGCGCCCGGTATCCGGATTGATCGGCAGCGCCTTGGCGTAGCGCGAGATTTTTTCCTTCGGGATGGTGAAGCCGGTGTCCTTCATGCCCAGCGGCTTCCAGATGCGTTCGGCAAGGATGTCGCCAAGCGACTGCTGCGTGACGCGCTCCAGCAGGATGCCCAGTACGTCAATCGAGACGCTGTATTCCCACACCGTGCCCGGATGATGTACGAGCGGCAATCCGGCAATGTTGTTGATGAACTCGTCCGCGGTCATTTTCAATGCCGTGGTCGTCGAAGATGCGGGGTGCAAGGCATGCAGCGCGCTCGCGCCGCGCGCGCCATAGGTCAGACCCGCGGTGTGGCGCAACAGGTCCTGAATGACCATCTGGCGTTTTGCCGGCACGCGTTCGATCACCGGCTTGCCGTCGGTGCCGTTTTTCACCACGCCGACTTCCATCTTGCCGAGCTCAGGGATGAATTTGCCGACCGGGTCGCCGATCAGCAGGCGTCCCTCTTCGTACAGCGACATCGCGCCGACTGCGGCCATCGGCTTGGTCATCGAGGCCAGGCTGAATATGGTGTCGGTGGTCATGCGCACGCCGGCTTCCTTGTCGCGCCAGCCGAAGGCTTCGTAGTACACCAGCTTGCCCTTGCGGGCGACCGCCACGACCATGCCCGGCAGGTGGTTCTTTTCGATGTGCGCATTGATGACACGGCCGATGCGCGCGAGGCGTTCGGATGACATGCCCACCGATTCCGGACGGGCGCGCGGCAGCGGATCGTCGGCAAGAGCAGACAGCGCGGACAGCGCCAGGCCGAGCGCAACACAAAGTGACAGGCGTTTCATTATTGTTCTCCCCCTTTGAGCTGGAACCGGCAGGTTACGCCGGCGATCGCTGCCGGTAAAGCTGCGCCACCGCAGGCGGCCGCTTGATATGATTGCAGCCGAAAGTCCATCGAGGGAAGACCATGGGTGATTTGATCAGGCAACCGGCGCGTCGCCGGTTTGTTCTTGTTGTAGCTGCGTTGCTGGTGTTTACCGGCCTGGCGGATCGGGTCACTGCGGCTGACGCCGGCATCCCGAAAAACATCATCATCCTG
Organism: Burkholderiales bacterium; assembly: GCA_030833315.1. Lineage (GTDB taxonomy): Bacteria > Pseudomonadota > Gammaproteobacteria > Burkholderiales > SG8-41. The sequence continues at coordinate 37,699 of JAURHM010000012.1, read as the reverse complement.
TTTGCCGATGGCGCAGCCCCTGTGCAGTGGGACTTCGGCCGCCGGTCCAGCGAATTGCTGCGCAAGCAGTCGTTCGCAACCACCGATGTCATGTTCCGGGAAGGTACGCTCGGGCTGCTGTCGACGCAGCCCCACGGCCCCTATGTCACGGATTCCGCAGCGGCGGCTTCGGCAATGTCCACCGGCTACAAGGTGGTGAACGGCGCCGTTTCGATTACGCCCGACGGCAAGCCGCAGAAAACGCTGATGCAGGCGGCCAAGGCAGCGGGCAAGCGCATCGGCCTGGTGACCACCGCCACGGTCTATGACGCGACTCCCGCAGCATTTGCCGTCAATGCCAGATCGCGGCGCGATTCACAGGTTCTGGTGGATCTGCTGGCCGATCTGCAGCCCGACGTGTTGATGGGCGGCGGCGCCGAGTATTTTCTTCCCGCATCCGTTGCCGGCGGCAAGCGCAAGGACGGCAGGGATGTCATGGCGGCTTTCCGCGCCGCCGGTCATGACGTCGTGCGCGATATCGACGGTCTGAAGGCGGCGAAAGGCAACCGCCTGCTCGGACTGTTCGCGCTGGAAGACATGGATTTTGAAATCGATCGCGATCCGAAACAGCAGCCGTCCACTGCGGAGATGGCGGCAGCCGCATTGCGTGCCCTGTCAAAGGACAGCCCCGAAGGATTCGTGCTGCTGGTTGAAAACGAGAACACCGACACCGCCGGCCATGCCAATGACGCACCGGCACTGATGCGCGCTCTGTGGGCCTTTGATGACGCGGTCAAGGTGGCGCTGGAATTCCAGCGCCGCAATCCCAATACGCTGCTGATCGTCACCGGCGACCATGAGACCGGCGGTTTTTCACCGACGTATGCACAGAAGGATCTCAGTTCGCTGTCCGGCAGCAACCGCTTTACCGCCGATGACGAGCAATTCCGTATGCTTGAGCGGGTCAGCATGTCGCTGGGCCGTCTGCGCGAGCATCTCGGGAAAAAGCCGGACAGTGAAGTGCTGGACCCGCTGCTGGCAAAACATTTTCCCGGTCTGCGATTTGACGACGACCTGCGCGCGCTGTTGCTCGGCGGCAAAACGGTAGAGCGCAATTTCACCTATGTGCCGCAGAACCTGCTCGGCCGCATGATTGCCCGCCAGACCGGCTTCTACTGGGGCACTTCAGGCCACACCTCGGAGCCGGTCGCGGTGGGCGCGATCGGGCCCGGGGCACGCCTGTTCCACGGCTTCCAGGACAACACCGACTTCGGCAGGCATCTGCATCGACTGGTCGGCAGCAAGTAGCGTGTGTTTGTCGGCACAGCAGGATAACAGGGGGGGGCGTTCAGCCCCGGCTCTGCAATAACTGCTGCAGTCCCTCCATGTTCCTGATCTCGACTTCCCTGTTGTCGATGGTGATCAGTCGCTCACCGGCAAGGCGGGAAAATGCGCGGCTGACGGTTTCAAGCGTGAGACCGAGATAGTTGCCGATTTCCTGGCGCGTCATCGGCATGCGGAAGCGGGTTTCAGAGAGACCGCGCAGGGCAAAGCGCCGGGAGAGGTTGAGCAGGAACATGGCGACCCGTTCCTCTGCACGCATTGCGCCCAGAAGCAGCATCATGCCGTGATCGCGGGTAATTTCCATTCCCAACGTCTGATGAAAGTGACGCTGCAAGGTCTGGTCTTCGCGATTAAGCTGTTCCAGGTCGGCAAAGGCCATTCCGCAAAGACTGCTGTCTTCCAGTGCGATGGTGCTGCATTGGTGTTTGCCGGTTGCGATTGCATCCAGACCGATCAGATCGCCCGGCATCGAGAAGCCGGTCATCTGTTCGTGGCCGTTGCCGTCACTGATGATGGTCTTTACGAAGCCGCTGTTGATCACGTACAGCGCGCCCAGCGCTGCACCGGCGCGATGCAGGTGCTCGCGATTTTTTCTCATCCGGCGGTGTTCAATCCGATCGCAGAAGCGCCGCATGTCACCGGCGGACAACATGCCACGCTGAGCCCAGTCTATAAACCCGCAATCAGGACATTCACGGGACAGCGGTGCAGATCGTGCGGCACTGACGGAATTTTTTTTGTTCAAGCTTTTCCTTTTCGTGCGGGACGTCATGAACACCGCTCGAGCTGGACGGGAGCCCGGCTCCGGCGGCAAGATCAGGTGATGTGACCCAACATAGGCGCTTGCTTCACGGAATACAAGGCTTTTGTCTCATACCGTACATAAAGCAACCGTCTGTCTGTACGGTCGCATACATAGGCACACTTTGCGCCCGCATTTCCATTTGCGGAGCGGTTATTCCGGTTTTATTCCTGCCTCGGAGACCACTTTCCGCCAGCGCCCGAGTTCGGCGCGGATCATTTCGCCCATCTCCTGCGGTGTTGTCCAGGTCGGCACCATGCCGATTCCTTCGAGGTGTTTGATCAGCGCGGGGTCCGCGACGGCACGTTTCATTTCGGCGTTGATCCTGTTGACGACATGGGCGGGCGTTCCTTTGGGACCGAGGAAGCCGTACCAAGTGGTGTTGTTGAAGCCCGGGTAGGTTTCGGCGATGGCCGGGATATCCGGCAGCTGCGGCAGGCGTTGCGGATGGCCGATGGCGATGGCGCGAACCTTGCCGGTGCTCATGTGTGGCTGCCACGGCGCTGCACCGCCGAAGATCGCCTGTACGCGTCCCGCAAGCAGATCCACTGTTGCGGCACCGCCGCCCTTGTAGGGTACATGTGTGAACTTGGCGCCGGTCAGTGATGTCAGCAGTTCAACGCCGAGGTGGTTGGGCGTGCCGGTGCCGGGGGACGCGAAATTGATCTTGCCCGGCTGTGCTTTGGCGAGTTCGACCAGTTCGCGGACATTTTTTGCCGGCACCGAAGGATGCACGACGATCAGAAACGGCACATAAACGCCGACTCCGATCGGCGTGAAATCTTTGACCGGGTCATAGGCCAGCTTGCTACCGAAGGCGGCGCTGACAACAAGCCCGCCGGAAGTGCCGAGCAGCAGCGTGTAGCCGTCGGGTGTGGCCTTGGCGCCAAGTCCGTGGCCGAGAGTCGAGCCGGCGCCGGGACGGTTATCGATGACAAAGTTACCCCCCATTTTTTCGGTGAACCAGCCGGTGAAGGCGCGCGCCGTCGGGTCGGTGGTGCCGCCGGGCGGATAAGGCACGATCACGCGCACGGGTTTGGTAGGGTATGCAGGTTCTGCGGCCTGCGCGGCTGCGGCTGCAGTCCAAAGCGCCATCGCGGCGATGATCAAGGGGGTGCTGCGCATGAAATCTCCTCCCGGCTGTTGTTCGATTTTGAGGCCGTTGCGGGCATTCTAGGTGTAAACCGCCAGTCCCGCCAACCGTACCGGAACAACATGCGGACCAGAAGCAGCGATCGCCCTGCGAGGGGGTTATTCTTGCGGTACTGTAATTGCTTTCCCCTTCGACAGGAACAACATCAATGAATAATTCCGCCACCGCCATATCCTGGTGGGAGGGGCCACACCGCGTGCTGCTGCTCAACCTGCGCGAGGGCGATGAACCCAAAGTGGAGGCAGAGGCGCTTGTCGCCGCAGCGAAGGAATACCGTGCCACCGCGTTCTGCATCAGCGGCGGCGGTATTGTGGCCTTTTATCAGACAAAGATTGCCGGCCATCGCATCTCCGACGGACTGGGCGGCCGCGACCTGCTCGCCGAGATCATTCCGGTTGCGCATCGCGAAGGCATGCGCGTGCTGGCCCGGATCGATCCGAGCTGTGCGCCCAAGTCGCTGGCCATCGAGCATCCGGAATGGTTTGCGCGAGACCGCAAGGGAAACTTCTGCGAAGTCAGCGAACATTATGTGACCTGTCCCAATGCCGAGTATTACCGGGGCCGCATTGTTGAGGTCGTGCGCGAAATGCTGCTGCGTTACGACGCCGACGGCATCTGGAACAACCAGGGCAAGTTTGCGGCCTGGGATACCGGCGCCTGTTATTGCAACACCTGCCAGTCGATGTTCCGCGCCGAATCGGGCCAGGCCATTCCCGATGAAAACTGGGACGATCCCGTCTGGCGGCAATACAACGAATGGCGCTACCGGCGCATAGCGGACTGGGTGGCGCTGATGCACCGTGAAATCCACGCGGTGAAGCGTGATGCCGTGTTCATCGCTGCCGTGCAGTTAATGGAGTCGCTGGAAACCATCCGTCCCGGCGGGTGGGATATTGACTACTGGCTCGAGCATCAGGACATCCCGACCTTTGAATGCCAGCGTCGTCACACCGCTCCGTGGTGGCCGGGCATTCAGGCGAAATACCTGTCGACGCTCGCGCCGGACAAGCCGCGCTGGATGACCGTGAGTTATTTCTATCCCTGGTGGCGGCTGTATGCCGCGCCCGAAGCGGAGAACCGGCCGTGGATTGCGCAGCAGGTCGCAAACGGGGTGAGCCCCTGGCTGCACATCAACGGCGGTTATTCCGATCTGTTTGACCGCCGCGGTCTGGCGCCGATGAAGGAAGTGTTCCAGCGGCTCGAACGCTGGCAGGGTTATCTTGACGGCGCGAAATCTCAGGCGTGCGTGGCGCTGGTGCTGTCACGCCACACCCAGGACAACTATGGTCGCGACAAGCCGCATGCGCGGTATCTCGACTTCATCCGCGGTTGGTACTGCGCGCTGCAGGAAGCGCACATCCCGTTTGATGTGATTTCCGACAAGCTGGTTACCGCCGAACGCCTCAAGGTTTACCAGAGTGTGGTGATTTCGAATCTGGCCTGCGTTTCGGATGCGACAGCTGCTGCGTTGGACGCCTATGCGCGAGCCGGGGGTGGTCTGATCGCCGGTTTTGATGCCGGACGTTTTGCGATGGACGGAACGCCGCGCGACACGCCGGCCTTTGCCGGCACGCTGGGCATCAGCTACGAGGGGCGGCGTGAAGGGCTCAAATCTTCGTATGCGAAACTTGAAGACCGTGATGATCCCTTGCTGGATGACATCGGCGACACCGATCTGATTCCCAACGAAGGCGCACTGATTGAGGTGAAAGCGGGTGCCGGCCAGACAGTACCTCTCACGTTGATCCCGCCGGTGATCGCGCATTCCGGCGCGACGATCAGCATCCCGGAATACAGTGCAATCCGTGCGACCACTGACATTCCGGTAGTCGTGCGCGGCGATTGCGGCAAGGGGCGTGTTGTTTATTTCGCGAATACCATGGAAGCCCTGTATTACCACTACGGTTTCCCTGATCTTGCCCGTTTGATGGCCAATGCCGTGCGCTGGACTGCGGGTGCCGCGCCGGCGCTGGAAGTGGAGGCGCCGGATTATGTGGATGTCACCCAAATGGGGCAGCCGGGACGTTCGCTGGTGCACCTGATCAATCTGCCGCTCGACAAGCCGTTGAACACCGGCTGGCGTCACCCGGGCCGCAATCTGGTACCTGTGCATGACATCGTGGTGAGACTGCGTCCGCCAGCCGGCCAGCGTATCGCTGAAGTGCGACTCGCTTCGAATGAAAACCGGCTTCAAACAACGATGCAGAACGGCGCCTGTGCAATCACCGTGCCGGCGCTGAGCGACCATGAGATCGTGGTCTTTGAATTTGAAAAGGAGTAATCCATGCTGCGACTGATTTTTGCCCTTACCTTGGCAGCCACAGGCCTTGCCCAAGCCCAGAACTATCCGACCAAAACCGTGCGCCTGGTGGTGCCGCTGGTTGCCGGCGGCCCTACCGATCTGCTGGCGCGGCTGATTGCGCAGCCGCTGGGTGAGCGGCTAGGGCAGCAGGTCATTGTCGATAATCGTCCGGGAGCGGGCGGCAATATCGGCGCGGAGATGGTCGCCAAATCGCCGGCTGACGGTTACACACTGTTCATGGGCACATCAGGACCGATGTCGATCAACGTCAGCATTTATTCGAAGATCGGCTATCACCCGGCACGCGATTTCGCACCGGTTGTACTGGCGGCGTCGGCGCCTTTTGTTGTTGTGGTTCATCCCTCACTTCCGGCGAACAACATCAAGCAGCTGATTTCACTGATCAAGTCGAAGCCCGGTCAGCTCAACTTCGGTGCCGTGCCGGGCAACGCCGCACATCTGGCGACCGAACTGTTCAAGAGCGCCGCCGCCCTTGATATGGTGTTTGTACCCTACAAGGGCGCTGCCCCGGCCAATACCGACCTGGTCGCAGGCCATATCCAGCTGTCATTTGCCTCAACCCCGGGCGCGATGCCGCTGGTGAAAGCCGGGCGTCTGAAAGCACTGGCGATTTCCAGCGCCAAGCGAATTCCCAAGCTGCCCGACCTGCCGACCATTTCCGAATCGGGTGTGCCGGGTTACGAAGCCAGCGTCTGGTACGGCATCACTGCACCAGCTAAAACATCCCCGGAAATTGTGGCGCGGCTCTACAAGGAAAGCGCCGCTGTGCTGCAGGACCGCGCGACGCTGGACAAGATGGATGCCAATGACTTCGTGCCGACGGTGATGAATCCCGAGCAGTTCGGCGCCTACATCCGGAGTGAAATCGAGAAGTGGGGTAAGGTCGTCAAGGCGACTGGCGCCAAGGCCGACTGACGCTGAATCATTCAACGAAACGGGCGTTGCGGGGATTCCGCAGCGCCCGTTGTCTTTCCGGTACCGCTTAACCGGCCTTGCGTCGCGGCGCGGACTTCAGCAGCTCTTCCAGCTCTTTCTTGTAGAACTTCGCATTGCCGGTAGTGCCGTGGCCGCGCGTGTCGCTGCTCTGCGGGATCAGCAGGTAGCGTCCGTTTTTCACACGCTTCATGGCATCTTCCATCATGCCGAGTTCGCTCGGGTTACGCTCGTCGTCGGCGGCGTTGATCGCCAGGACGCGGGCCTGCACGCGGTCGAGCAGCGGCATCGGGTTGTAGTTGCGCGAGGACTCCCACTGCAGCAGCACGTCGTTGGCGTCGCCGCGGAAGGGGGTGGCAAGCCGTTTGGCGAGCACGGCCTCGGCTTTTGCCGTATCGGGGCCTTCGTTGTAGAGGGCGATGTTGCCGCCATTGGTGGCTACGGCGAAGTAGGTCAACAGGCGCGTCATGTTCCGCGGCTGTGTCGTGTAGTCACCGTTGTTCCACTCCGGATCGTTGCGGATCGAATCGGCGAGAAGTTTGCGCAGCATCCAGTTGCGTCCCGACATTGCGCCTGGCTGGCAGGCCATCGGTACTGCGGCGTCCATCATTTCCGGATGGGTGGTCACCCAGTTCCACACCTGCATGCCGCCCATTGAATTGCCCATCACCAGCCGCAGGTGCTTGATGCCCAGGCCCTCGGTGACCAGGCGGTACTGTCCGTGCACCATGTCGTCATAGTTGTATTTCGGGAATTTCATGCGCAGTCCGCTGCTCGACGGACGCGTGGACTTACCGGTGCCGAGCGCATCCGGAAGGATGATGAAGTATTTCGTCGCGTCGAGCGGCTGGCTCGGACCGAACAACTCTTCGGCGAATGCGCGCGTCAGGAAGTTGGCGCCGGAGCCCGCAGTACCGTGCAGCAGCAATACCGGTTCGCCCTTCGGATCACCGATGGTGCGGTAGTGCAGCGTGACTTCCGGCATCACCTCGCCGGTGTGGAATTTGAAATTTTTTGCGACCCAGCTGCCTTCTTTGGGCTCGGGATAGTTGGCGGCCAGAGCGGGCAGCGCGGTACAGAACAGCAGCGCAACAATGAATGCGGCGGTACGGTGCAGTGACAGCATGGCTCCTCCCAGAGCGTGATGATCAGACTGCCGGGCGATGGTGTTGTTGTTCGATCTGTCCGGCTGTGTCTTGCTTGCTACTACCGTGCGCGGCGCGGGGAGCTACTCAACAATGCCGGATCTGAAAATATCAATCTAAACAGACGGTTGCGTCCCCCGACGCTGCCCGGCGGAATTACTGCTCGCGAAGCGACCGTGCATGTTTCGCCGCCGGCCGTTCCCAGCAGCGCTGCAGCCATGCATTGAAATTCGGCCATTTGCTGACGTCGATCGACAGTGCGCGATAGAGCGCGCCGGCGACGTTGAGGTCCGCCACTGAAAATGCCGGTCCGGCCAGCCAAGATGATTTGGCGAGCGCGGTTTCCAATACATCAAAGGCCGGTGCGACCTGCAGCCACGCCGCTTCGGCGACAGCCGGTTTGCGCTCGGCAGGCGGCGACGCCACGCTGTTGCGCACGTAATCAACAATCTGGCGGTCGAGGCGGTCGGTTTCCCAGAGGCTCCACTGCCAGCACAGCGCTTCGAGCTTCGGATCGGCAGGGTAAAGCGCGCTTTTGTGTTTCTTGGCGAGGTACATATTGATCGCCATCGATTCGCTGAGGATGAAGCCGTCGTCATCAATCGACGGCACGCGTGCGTTCGGATTCACCGCGAGGTAGTCGGTGGTTTTGGTTTCGGGTGAACGCGGCAGCCAGTCCTTGTGGTCGTATTTCAGGTCGAGTTCGGCGGCCATCCAGATGACGCGGAGGGCGCGGGAGTTGGCGGAACCGTAGATGGTGAGCATGAGAGTCTTCCGGGGGTTATGAGTGTTATTGGTCTTGAAAAGGTTTTGAAAAACGAAGTGCCGATTCTACGCGTCCTTCGCTCGGTTCCGGCAAGGCGGGTTTCCGCACGTATCCCGCCCATAAAAAAAGCCGGCATCGGCCGGCGTTTCTCGGGGCGATCAGCAATCGTGGCCGATCGCCTCCCCCTTTGATTCTTAAATGACGGGCTTGGCCGGCACCGAACCCTTGGGCTTGCGGCCGGGGGCGACGGGCGGGATGTAACCGGAAATGCGGCACAGCATGCCTTCGCTAGGTTTGCCATCCTTGAAGCGGATCGAGCGGCAGATCATGATGTCGCCGCGGGATTGCAGCACCGTCACATGCTGGCGCACGCTGGCCAGTGAAAGTCCGGTTGCGGTGGCGATCTCGGAATCGAGTTGTTCGCCTGTTTTTTTCAGGTAATCCAGAATTGCCTGCATGTCTTGCCTTCTCTCTGCGATGGGGTTGACGGGCAGCGCCGGCCGGGGCCGGACGCATGGCGGGAACCGCTGATCATACCCCAAATGCCTGCTTTTTAGCCACTTTGCAATGTGCCGCAGGGCTAAAAGCCCCTGAAAAGCGCTTAAAACCCCTTGATCGGCTTCGAAAACGGCCTTGGCTGGGGCACCAGCCGGCGAAATCAGACTTTGACCGCTTTGGCGTCGGGTTCGTCGGGAAGCAACAGCACGATCGCGGCCTTGATCGCGGCAATGCCGGCCATGATCCATAGAGAATTGGCGAAGCCGATGTTTTTGACCAGCGGACCGATCAGCCAGACCGCCAGCGAGCTGAAACCGAAGGCTACGGTCAAACGCATGCCAGCGACGCGCGAGCGCAGGCGGTCATCGACATAACGCACGATCATCGCATCAGTGAAAGGGATCGAGCCGAAGACAAATACCATCACCGCGAGCATCGCGACAAACAATCCCCAGTCCTGGGTGTGTGCGGCCCAGATCAGCAGCGGCACTTGCGCCACCGACATCCACAACTGCAGAGGCTTGAATGGCATGCAATCAATCAGTCGGCCGACAACCAGCTGCGCGAGTGAGGCCACGGCGTAGATGATGGCCAGCAGCGTTCCGATTGTCGCCGGATCTTCGATGACACCTTTGAATCCGGCCGCGAGCAGCTGGGAATTGCCGTTGGTAGTGAAGTTGAACAACACGGTGCTGACTGCAGCGGCAGCGGTCATGACTGCAAAGGCGCGCATCAGCATCTCCGGCGTCAGCGTGACCTTGGCCTTGCCGCCTTTGCGTTTGGCCGGCGCTTCGGTTTCCTTCGGGCAGACCATTGCAAAGGTGATGCCGCAGGCAATCGACACCAGACCGGGGATGATGAAGGCTTCACGCCAGCCCAGCCATTTGACAAGGAAACCAGTGACCAGCGCCGCCACGGCGATGCCGAGGTTACCGGCGAGTCCGTTGAGTCCGATTACCGCGCCGGGGTTCGACACGCCCTGCACCAGCATCGGGATGCCCACCGGGTGATAGATCGCCGCGAAGGCGCCCATCAGCGTCAGTGCGGCCGCAAGTTGCCAGGCACTGTGCGTCATCGCCACCAGCATCGCCGACAGGCCCATGCCGATGAAAAAGATGATCATCATCACGCGGCGCCCCCACAGATCGCCGAGACGTCCTGCGGGCATCGCCCCCAGGCCGAACAGCGCAAACGCACCGACGCTATAAGGCATCAGGTCAGTCCAGTCGCCGTGACCGAACTCGATGGCGATGGTCGATACCGCTGTCGCGAAAATCAGCAGGAACATGTGGTCGATGGCGTGGCCGACGTTGAGCAGCAGGTTAATGGCGGTCGGGTGTCCGTCAGGACGGGCGGGGGTCTGGGCGGTTGTCATGGGCGGGATTTTGCACGGGTTACAATCTTCTGTCTTTCGAACATTTACCATAAATCTTCTCAAAATGGACAGGCGAAGCAAGGCGATGCTGAGCCGGACGGCTGATTTCACCGGGGCTCCGGAAAGCCCGGTGCAGGGTGAGCCATCGCGTGCGGTGGTGATGCGCCGCACTTCCTATCCCAAGGGCCATCACATCCAGCCGCACTGGCATTCGCGTGCGCAGTTTGTGTACGCCATCGCCGGCACGATGCGCGTGCGTACCGTACGCCACGCGTGGATCGTGCCGCCCTCGCGTGCGCTGTGGATGCCGGCGCGCACTGCGCATGAAATCCAGATGTATGGCGAGGTGGCGATGCACAGTCTTTATGCGAATGAGCGGGCAGGGGCCGGTATGCCCGCTGACTGTGTGGTGCTGGAGGTCACGCCGCTGGCGCGCGAACTCATTGTGCGTGCTGCCGCGCTGCCTGCCGATTTCGACGAGGCCGGCGATGACGGTTTGCTGCTGCAGTTGCTGATGGCGGAAATCCGCCGGCTGCCGCGCTGCGCGCTCGATCTGCCGCTGCCTGACAGTACCGGTCTGATGCAGTTGTGCGAGCGCATCCTGGCTGACCTGTCTACGCGCCGGGCCAGTGCGCGCGACGCAGGTGAAATGAATACCAGCACGCGCACGCTGTACCGGCGTTTTCTGCGTGAAACCGGAATCACTTTCGCGCGCTGGAAGCAGCAGGCGCGGCTACTGGAGGCGATCCGCCGTCTGGCTGAAGGCGCGCCGGTGACCGCGGTGGCGATGGATCTCGGTTACGTAAGTCCCGGTGCGTTTTCGACGATGTTCCGCCGCGCATTGGGTGTTGCGCCGCGCACATTTGCTGCTGAAAGCATGGCCGGACGGACTGATATGATGACAGGCGCCGGTTCCCGGCGTTGGGGGAGAACAAAATGAACAGGACGATCAAGGTGTTGATGGCGCTGACCGGGCTGGCGCTAACGGGCAATGTGCTGTCGCAGACTTACCCCGCGAGGCCGGTGCGCATTGTGGTGCCGTTTGCTGCTGGCGGCGGGGTAGATGTGACCGCCCGCATCCTCGCGCAGGGATTGACCGAGCGCTTCGGGCAAACCGTATTTGTGGAAAACCGCACCGGGGCCAGCGGCATTATCGGTACCGAGTTCGTTGCCAAGTCGGCGCCTGATGGTTACACGCTGCTGGTCGGCTCGCAGACCACGCAGGCGGTGGTGCCGGCGATGTACAAGACCAGCTACGACGGCGTCCGTGATTTCACGCCGGTAACGGTGATCGCCACATCACCGCTGATGATTGTCGTTCATCCGTCTCTGCCGGTTAAATCGGTCAAGGACCTGATTGCCCTGGCGAAGGCGCGCCCCGGCCAATTGACCTTCGGTGCCGCATCCGGCGGTACCCCGCACATGTCGGGTGAACTGTTCAAACTGACGGCAAAGGTGGATCTGCTGTTCGTGCCTTACAAAGGTGAAGGACCCGCGGTATCGGACGCGATGGGTGGACAGATTTCGATGGTGTTCTCAAACCTGCCCGTGGTCCTGCCCCTGGCGCGCACCGGCAAATTGCGCGGTATTGCGGTGACCAGCGCACAACGTGTGCCGACTGCTGCGGAGTTTCCGACAGTTGCCGAGTCAGGGCTGCCCGGATTTGAGGCCAGCACATGGTTCGGTTGTCTCGGACCGGTCGGTGTGCCGGTCGACGTCGTCAACCGGTTGAACACGGAAGCTGCGCGGGCACTGAACACACCCGCGGTGAGGGAACGCATGGCCGGCATGGGCTTGTTTGTGGTTGCCAACAAGCCAGAAGAATTCGCCGATTTGCTGAAGAAAGAGGTGCCACGCTGGGCCAAGGTGGTGAAGGATGCGGATGTAAAACCGCAGTAATCAGTTGTTGCGTAAATAAAAATGCCGCGCATTGCGCGGCATTTTTTGTGGTCAGGAGATGATTACTTCGTTTCCTTGGCCCCGGATAACCTGACCACTTCGACGATGCGCTTGTTTTCATCGCGGCGCCAGGCGTCGAGCACCGCATTGTCTCCGGCAATCATTTCGATGCCCAGACCTTTCATTTTTTCACCGAAGGCCGGTTCGCGTAGCACCTTGACGATTTCCCTGCTCATTGCGGCCAGCACCGGGGGCGGGGTGCCGTTTTTGACGACTATGCTGTACCAGGCATTCATTGCATAACCCGGAACCACCTCGCCAATTGAGGGTACGTCGGGGATCAATATGGCGCGTTTGGCGGTAGTCACTCCCAGGGCGCGCAAGCGGCCGCCCTGAATGTGTGGCAGCGCGGCGGGCAGCACCGCATAGGTCATCTGCACTTCGTTGGCCAGTGCATCGGTGATCGATTGCGCAACACCTTTGTAAGGAACATGAAGCATATTGGTGCCGGTCAGGTGGTTGAGCAGCACACCGGAGAGATGTTCAGAGGCGCCGGTGCCGGCGGAGCCGTAACGCAGTTTGCCCGGCTGCTTCTTCGCAAGATCAATCAGCTCCTTCAGTGATTTCACCGGCAGTTGGTTGTTCGAAAGCAGCACGAACGGCGTTACGCCGATCAGTGCTGCAGAGCGGAAGTCGCGTTGCAGATCGAACTTGATATCGGCGAGGACCTGGGAGGCGACGAACAGCTGGGAGGTCAGCATCATCCAGGTGTAGCCGTCAGCAGCGGAGCCCATGGTCAGGTCGGCGCTGATCGCGCCGGCGGCGCCCGGTCGGGCGTCTACGACTACCCGTTGTTTCCAGGTGTCGTACAAGCGCTCGGAGAGCTGGCGGCTGATGATGTCGGGACCGGAGCCGGTGGCGCTGCCGATGATCAGGCGGATGGGTTTTTCAGGGTATTTGGTTTCTGCGGCGTGTGCAGGCGCCGCGATCAGTGCCGGAACGACGAGAGCGGCAAGCAGCTTCAGGATGCGCATGAAAAATTTCTCCTCGGGTTTATATATTTTCTATTGCCAAAAACGAATGATGGTGAAATCCGCCGCGCGCGGCAACCTTTGGCGGCAGGCCTGGCTTCGTGTGTTGTCGTGTGAAAACCGGATACCGAACCTTTGGAGGGGTCTCGCTCTATCGGTGCGGTCATTGGTGGATGGTAAATTAATATGAAAATCAAATGGTTAGGGGTTTCCGGAGGTGCTCTTTTGCAGTCGCAGTGTGTTCATTTAGTGAAAAGTCAGAAAAATGCCGCGCGGTGCGCTGAATCTTAATTCAGGATATGGGGTTTGTTACATGCACTCAAACACTGCTGCAATACCCTGACCGCCACCGATGCACATCGTTACCAGTGCGTAACGGCCGCCGGTGCGTTGCAATTCATACAGCGCCTTGACGGTGAGCAGGGCACCGGTGGCGCCGATCGGATGGCCGAGGCCTACGGCACCGCCGTTGGGATTGGTTTTCTTGGGATCCAATTTGAGGTCGCAGGAAACGGCGAGCGCCTGTACCGCAAACGCTTCGTTGGATTCGATCACGTCCATGTCCTCGACTTTCAGGCCGGCGCGTTTCAGTGCGTTTTGCACGGCCGGGACCGGACCGATACCCATAATTTTCGGATCGACGCCGGCGAGGCCGTATGACACCAGGCGTGCCATCGGTTTGAGGCCGGCTTTTTTCGCGGCTTCTTTTTCCATCAGCACCACGGCAGCGGCGCCGTCATTGATGCCTGAGGCATTGCCCGCGGTGACCGAACCGCCTTCCTTCTTGAATGCGGCGCGCAGTTTGGCGAGACTTTCCATGCTGACATCGCCACGCGGATGTTCATCGGTGTCGAACAGTGTGGTGCCTTTGCGCGTTTTCAGTTCGATCGGCAGGATCTGGTCCTTGAAGTAACCCTTCTGGATGGCGTTCATCGCGCGGCGATGGCTTTCAACCGCAAATTCGTCCTGCTGTTCGCGCGAGATTTTCCATTGCGCGGCGATGTTTTCCGCGGTGATGCCCATGTGCACGGTGTCGAAGGGATCGGTCAGTGCGCCGACCATCATGTCGATGAAACCGCCGTCGCCCATGCGCTGGCCCCAGCGCAGGGTGGGCATCAGGTAACCGCCGCGGCTCATTGATTCGGCGCCGCCGCCGACCGCTGCATCGCAGTCGCCGAGCAGGATGCTCTGGGTCGCCGAGACGATGGCCTGCAGGCCGCTGCCGCACAGGCGGTTGACGGTCAGTGCCGTGGTGTCCTGCGGCAGGCCGCCCTTGATGCAGGCGACGCGGGAGAAATACATGTCCTTGGCTTCGCCGTGAACCACGTTGCCGAAGACGAGCTGGCCGATCTGTTTGGGGGCGATCTTGGCGCGACTGACCGCTTCCTTGACCACCTGGCCTGCAAGTTCCGTCGGGGCGATGTCCTTGAGTGCGCCGCCGTAATCACCGATTGCAGTGCGCACGCCGCTGAGAACGACAACTTCGCGTCCGTTATTCATGGAGATCTCCGTAATTAATTGATTTTAAACAATATTATTGGAGCCCCGGGCGGGGCTGCAGAACAATTCAGAGTTTACGCCGGCTGTTGCCGCGCAGCAATCGCGGTTGATGCCGGCTTTAGTGACGGGTGCGGGCGGCTGCTGCGGCAATATCCGCGGCGAAAATGGCTTCGCTGTCCACGGCATCAAAGGCATAACGGCGGTTGCAGAATTCGCAGTGCACTTCAACGTCGCCGCGTTCGGCGATCACGCTGCGCACTTCATCGCGTCCGAGCATGCGCAGCATGCCGACGACGCGGTCGCGCGAGCAGGAGCAGCGGAAAAAAACCGGGCGCGGGTCGAACACGCGCAGGTCTTCTTCGTAAAACAGGCGATGCAGCAGTTGCTGCGGTTCAAGGCAGAGCAGCTCTTCGGATTTTACGGTCGAGGCCAGATGTTCGGCGCGAGGCCATGCATCGGCATCCGCAGATTCACGCTCGGGCAGTTTCTGCAGTAACAGGCCTGCGCTTCGCTGTTCGTCGCAGGCGAGCCAGATCCGGGTGGAAATCTGTTCGGACGTTGCCATGTAGTGCTCCAGCGCAGCGGCGATGCTGTCGGCGTTGAGATCGACCACGCCCTGGTAACTCTTCTGACCCGACTCCGGCACCAGGCTGATCGCGAAGCGTCCGCTGCCGAGCAGCGTGCGCAGATTTCCTTCCGGTATGTCGCCTTCCCATTTGGCGGTCGCGCGCATGGCGTGGCCGGAGCTGCATTCGACCACGATCAGTTTGACCGGACCGCTGCCGTGCAATTGCAGAATCATCGTGCCCTCGAATTTCAGGGTTGCGGCCAGCAGGGCGCTGGCGGCCATCAGTTCACCAAGTACCCGGCGCAGCGGTGCCGGATAGTCGTGGCGTTCGGTGACGGCCTGCCAGGTTGCGGCGAGCTGCACCAGTTCGCCGCGGATGGGGGCGTGCTCAAAGATGAAGCGCTGGAGTGAGTCAGACATGGGTTGCCATTATAGATTTGTCACCGCCGCGGATGCGGCGCGCGTTCAGCGGCTGCTGCGCTGATAGAGCCGGAAACGTTCGTCCTTGTCGCCGGGGCGGTGGCCTTCCCATATTTTTTTCCAGTCGGCGGTCATCATCAGCTCATCGAGTGGGCGGCCCTGCACCAGCAGCAGGTCGCAGGCAAACGCCTTGGGCCGCGACTCGACGCGCAGGGTCCGGATACCGGCGAAATAATGCAGCATTGCACGTTGTGCTTCGCCGACATCGCGACTGGCCATGCAGCTGTATTGGGCCGGCATGGCGCGGTTAATGTCGGCGATCATCGAGCGGTAGCTTTTTTGTGTATCAACCCAGCCGATAAACAGTGTTGCCATCAGCGCCCATACTGCGGTGAGGCCGCCGACCCAGACGATCAGTGGGCGTTCCGGGCCGCGCTTAAGTCTGACCAGCAGGGCAAACCAGCCGGCGCTATAGGCCAGGCCGAGAACAAAAGGCAGCCAGCGGAAACCGAAGTCGTAGCCGGGCCTTATGGTGTGCAGGTGGCCGTGCAGTTTCGCCGGCACGCCGAGCTCGAGCGCGCCCCAATAGAACCAGCCGATGAGGATGAAAAAGGTGAAGGCCATCATGCTGAACCAGTACCAACCGTTGGCGGCGCCGCGGCGCAGCGCATCAACACCCGGGACAGCCATCAGCGTCAGCGGCAGCAGCATCGGCAGCGCATACAGTTCCCGCGACTCGGCAGCAAAGCCCAGCATCAGCAGTGTCACGCCAAGGCCGAGCGCTGGCAGTATTACCGGTGGTGAGGACAACACCTGCTGACGACGCGCGCGCCACAGCGCCCACAGCGCCAGCGGCCATACCGGAAAGGCGTACCACGGCAGGATGCGCAGGTAATAAGCGATTCCCGCCGCCGGGTTGCGTGTGCCGAAAAAGCGCGCCAGATTTTCTGCGGTGAGCCATGCATCGAACAACGCCGGATCACGCTGGTAAAACAGCGCCGGCCAGATCACCAGCCAGGGCAGTACGGCAACCGCTGCAACAATCAGCGCAGCGGCATAACGCGGCGTGCGCCAGTGTTTGCCGGCCAGCGGCAGCAGAAGGGCGATGGCTGCGACCATGGCGGCTTCGGGGATGCCCTGGGTCATGAAGACGATGCCGCAGGCGCTGCCGATCCAGAATCCACCAGGCCCCGACTTGCGCAATGCCAGCGCAACGCCGTAGTAGGCCATCGCAAAACCGGCGAGCGCGGCGAGGTCGGTGATCAGCTGGTGGCTGCGCACCACCAGTCCTAGGCAGCCGAGCAGCAGCAGCGCGCCCATCAGTCCGTGGCGGGGCCCGTGCAGTTCGCGAGCGGCCAGCGCGGTGAACAGCAGCGTCAGACTGATCCACAGGCCGGCGGCCAGACGGGCGCCATCGTGCAGCGGCAGGAAGGGGGAAAAAAACATCGCGCTGAAAGCAGCGGTCAGATGGAACAGCGGTGGCTTGTCGACAAAAGCTTCGCCGGCGATCTGCGGAATGATCCAGCTGCCGCCCTGGAGAATTTCATAGACCACGCCGAAGGTGTAGGCCTCGTCGGGTTTCCACGGGTCGTGACCGACCAGGCCGGGCAGAAGCCAGGCCAGGCACAGGATAAGGATCAGCAGCGGGCGCAGTCCGAGTGGCAAGTTGGAAACTCTTGTTCTTGTGATGGCGGCCGATTATCGCATTCGCGCCGCATCCGGCGCAGCGCTTTACTCAATGATTTTCAGTGCCTGACCGGGGGTCGGTTCGCCGGCCGGATACTGGCTGTTGATGACCCGCAGGTGACCTTCGGCAAAACGGCCCAGCGGCGAGGTTTTTGCCAGTTCGGCGAAAGTCATCCCCGCGCGTGCGGTAATGATGCGGATGCGCAGCGGCTTGGCCAGTTCGCGCTCCTTGTCGGTGATGGCGTGAAAACTCTGCAGTGAAGCTTCCATCGCCGTCAGGTTCTGCCGGAAAAGGGCCGCGGAATTCGCCTGCAGACCAATCGCGTAGGCGTTTTTGCCCAGAAACACGACGGCGACGCGCGTCGGTTTTCCGGAGATGGGCTGTTCAATATAGGCGGCTTTTAATCCGCCGATGGTGGTCGGCGTGACACTGCTGCCGTTGCCCAGTTTGAGAATCTTGCGCAACACGTCGCTTGGAGACCCTTCGGCGGCGCCGGCACTGCGCAGATCCACCAGCGCGGTGCGTTCGTTGTTGAAGGCGGTGACGTTTTGCGGGCTGTTACGCACTTTCCAGCCTTCCGGGAATTGCAGGGCCAGTCCGAGGCTGGCGTGGTAGAACCGGTTGTTGCGCACAATGCCCTGTTCCGGGCTGTCGGCAAAAACCACGCGCTCCATGCGTTTGAGAAATTCTTCGCGGTTGATGCGGTTTTCGGCGCTGCTGAATTTTGCCGCTTCGCGTACCACTTCCTGCAGCCGGGTGTCGTTGTCGGGATGGGTGGCGAACAATCCATGGTAACGGCGAGGTTCGCGGCCCTCGGCCTTGGCGACCTCGTTGTCAAAGAGCTCCTGATTTTTCAGTACACCGACAACCTTGATCATGGCCTGGGGGTCGTAGCCGGTGCGCGCCAGATACTCGGCGCCGAGACGGTCTGCTTCCAGTTCATGTTCGCGGCCATAGCCGGAGAGCAGGGCGCCGCCCAGGGTATTGATCAGCAGGTCACCGGCTGAATTGCGTACTTGGGGCACCAGGATCTGCAGCACCGAGGCGCCGACATTGGCGGCGGTTGCCGCAGACATCTGCTGCACCGAGTGGCGTGCTGTGACATGACCGATTTCATGGCCCAGCACCGCAGCCAGTTCGGCTTCGGAGTTCAGGTAGGCGAGGATGCCGCGGGTGATGTAGATATAGCCGCCGGGCAGGGCAAATGCATTGATTTCCGGCGAGTCGACAACGGTGAACTGGTATTGCAGGCCGGGGCGGTGGCTGGACCTGGCCAGGCGTTGGCCGATACCGCTGACATATTCCTGAAGAGCCGGATCGTTATAGCTCCCGTATTGCTCCCGCACCTTCTTATCTTCGCTGCGGCCGACGCTGACTTCCTGCGACTCCGACATGGTGACGAAATTCGGGTTGCCCGAGACGGGATTGAGTGCGCAATTGGCCAGTGAGAGCGCGCACAACAGGGCGCTGACGCGGAGGTTAAGGGTGACAGACATGGGAGCGATTTTAGCGTGTGTCTGCGCCGTCACAGTGCCGGTGCGTCGTCACGGTACATTACGCCCGAATTCAGTGCGGGTGCGTAGCATCATGTTGCGCCGGAAGGAATCGGGTGGCCGTTTTCTTGCCCTGATCCTTCCAATTAATCATTCCCAAACAATGGCTTGCACCGCGAGTAAGGCTTCAAGAATCCGCCGGCACTGCAGCGCTTGGTTAAGAACGGCGTCAAGCTGCATGCCTATAGCCCGGAAATCCTGAGGGCGGCACACAAGGTGGCTTTCGACCTTTACAAAGAAGAGTCCGGCAAGAATCCGGCCTGGAAGAAAATCTACGATTCGTGGAAAAAATTTCGCCAGAACCAGCTGCTTTGGCACTGCGTTTCACAGCGTTCGCTCAGCGAATTTCTGTTTACCTGGCCCGGGAAGTAATAGAGTTTGCAGTCTAAAGAAGCCCCGCAGTCGCGGGGCTTTTTTATTGCCTGTTGCCGGATTTATTTCTGGTCGCGGATCATGCGTTCGATTTCTGCAGACTGATCGTCCTTCTCTTCCCCGGTATTTCCGGGCGAGGATTCGACAGGGACTGCAGGTGCAGCAGGTTGTTCCAGCTGGATCTCGATTTTCGTCGCATCCTGCACTTCCGGCTTGCTGACAAAGCTGGTGACCAGTCCCGGGAAGAAAATCAGGATGCCGACCAGGATCAGTTGGAGCACCACCCAGGGCAATGCGCCCCAGTAGATGTCCGAGCTTTTTACTTCTTTCGGGGCTACGCCGCGCAGATAGAACAGTGCGAATCCGAAAGGCGGGTGCATGAACGAGGTCTGCATATTGGCGCCCAGCAGAACGCCGAACCAGATCAGGTCGATGCCCAGTTTGGCAGCAACCGGTGCCAGCAAGGGGATCACGATGAAAGCAATCTCGAAAAAGTCGAGAAAAAAGGCGAGTACAAAAATGAACAGGTTGACCGCGATCAGAAAGCCGGTGACACCGCCGGGCAGTGACATCAGGTGCTGTTCAATCCACAAGTCGCCATCCATGCCGCGGAACACCAGGCCGAACACGGTAGAGCCAATCAGGATGAAGATCACCATTGCGGTGATGCGCATCGTCGAGTTCATTCCCTGCCAAAGCAGGTTCCAGGTCAGCCGGCGGTGCAGCGCGGCGAGGCCGATGGCGCCGACCGCCCCCATCGCGCCGCCTTCGGTCGGCGTGGCGACGCCCATCACGATGGTGCCGAGCACCAGGAACATCAGCACCAGCGACGGCACCATGCCGCGCAAGACGCGACGCACCAGCGGCCAGCCCTGCAGGGTGCGTGCGGATGCAGGCAGCGGCGGCATTGCATCGGGACGTAATCTCGAGACCACAAACACGAACAGGCAGAACAGCAGCACCTGCATGATGGAGGGGCCGATGGCGCCGGCATACATGTCGCCCACCGAGCGGCCGAGCTGGTCCGCCAGCACGATCAGCACTAGGGAGGGCGGGATCAGCTGGGTGATGGTCCCTGATGCGGCGATGACGCCGGTTGCGAGGCGGATGTTGTAGCCGTAGCGCATCATCACCGGCAGTGAAATCAGGCCCATGGCAATGACCGAGGCGGCGACCGTGCCGGTGATGGCGCCGAGCAGGGCGCCGACAAAAATGACAGCATAGGCAAGACCGCCACGCACTGGACCGAACAGCTGACCGGTGCCTTCGAGCAGGTCTTCCGCCAGTCCACAGCGCTCAAGCACGGCGCCCATGAAGGTGAAGAAGGGGATCGACAGTAGCAGGTCATTGGCGAGAATCCCGAATACGCGTTCCGGAAGGGCCTGCAGAAGGTTCATCTGGAAGATTCCGGACTCGATACCGATGAAGCCGAAGAACAGTCCCACGGCGGCCAGTGAAAAGGCCACGGGGTAGCCGATCAGCATGAATGCGATCAGTCCGCCGAACATCAGCGGTGCCATCAGGTCGCGGGTGATCATTGCAGGGGTCTTTCGTAGTGGGCGTCGAGTGCCAGGTTGCCGGTCAGTGCGGCGACCCGTTTGATGATTTCGGAAATACCCTGCAGGGTGATCAGCAGGAATCCCAGCGGCACCAGCAGTTTGACCGGCCAGCGCAGCAGTCCGCCCGAATTGCCCGAAGTTTCGCCGATGTGGAAGGAGTTGATGAACATCGGCCAGGACAGCCAGCCGATGATGATGGCCATCGGTAGCAGGAAAAACACTCCGCCGAGCAGGTCGACCCACAACCGGGTGCGGTCGCTGTAACGGCTGTACAGGACATCGACGCGAACATGCCCGTTGACTTTCAAGGTATTGGCGGCGCCCAGCATGACCATGCCGCCGAACAGATACCACTGGATTTCAAGCCAGGCGTTCGAGCTCATGTTGAAGCCGTACCGCATCATGGCGTTGCCTGCACTGATCACGCAGGTAATCAGTACCAGCCAGTTGGCGATGAGCCCGAACTTTTCGGTCATCTTGTCGATGAGTATGGAAAAACGGATTAGTGCATCCATTGGCGTATCCGTAAAAAGGGTAAATACAGTCGTGAAATCAACGCAATCCTATAGCAATATTCATGCCCATGTTTGCGGTTCGGGATAATCTGAAAACAGAAAAAATTGCTTTGAAAAAGTATTCTTCCGTTCCGAAATCCGGAGATTAACGATGATCCATCCGACCCCTGGTTTGCGGGGCATGGTCGTGGCCCCGCATGCGCTGGCCTCGCAGTCGGCAGTGAGTGCACCGCGCTGGCCGCTCGGCCGTAACTAGGGCAAACCCGGCGAATCGCTGAAACTGGAATCACGCTTCGATGCGGGTGTGGTGCGCGAATTGAGCGAGCGCGGACACGATGTCGAAATCGTCGGTGCGTACGATGAAACCGTCGGCATGCCGGATGATCATTCCGGCATGCCGACGATGTACTTGAGGGCGGGGCAGATCCGCGCAGCGACGGCGCTGTCGCTGCGTACTGAGTGGAACTAGATTGCGTCGGCAACCGCCTTGCCGAGGTCGGACGTGCTGGCCTTGCCGCCGAGGTCTGGCGTTTTCGGGCCTTCAAGCAGCGCGGTTTCAATGGCCTTGACCACGGCCGCACCGGCATCTTCACAACCCAGGTGATCCAGCATCATTGCGCCGGCCCAGATCATGCCAACCGGGTTGGCGATTTTCCGGCCATAGATGTCAGGAGCGGAACCGTGCACTGGCTCGAACAGCGAAGGAAATTTTTTCTCCGGATTCATGTTCGCTGACGGTGCGATGCCGATCGTGCCGGTAGCCGCAGGGCCCAGATCCGAAAGAATGTCACCGAACAGATTGGAAGCAACAACCACGTCGAACCAGTCCGGGTGCATCACGAAATGCGCGGACAGTATGTCGATATGGTACTGGTCGGTTTTGACGCCGGGATATTTCGCCGCCATTTCCTTGACGCGTTCATCCCAATACGGCATCGAGATCGAGATACCGTTGGATTTGGTTGCCGAGGTCAGGTGTTTTTTCGGGCGCTTGTTTGCCAGTTCATAGGCGAACTTCAGAATGCGGTCGACGCCCGTACGCGAGAAAATGGCTTGCTGGGTGACGAATTCGCGTTCGGTGCCGCCATACATGCGGCCGCCTACCGAAGAGTATTCGCCTTCGCTGTTTTCGCGCACAACCCAGAAGTCGATGTCGCCGGGTTTGCGGTCGGCGAGTGGACATTTCATGCCGGGCATCAGTCGCACCGGGCGCAGGTTGACGTACTGGTCATAGCCGCGACGGAAGGGAATCAGCAGACCCCACAGGGAGATGTGGTCGGGCAGCATCGCTGGCCAGCCGACTGCGCCGAAATAAACGGCATCGTGTTTTTCGAGCTGCTTGAGGCCGTCATCCGGCATCATCTTGCCGTGTTTGGCGTGGTAATCGCAGCTCCAGTCGAGTTCATCGAATTTGAACTTGATGTCGAACTTGCGGGCGACAGCTTCCAATACGCGCAGGCCCTCGGGCATGACTTCCTTGCCAATGCCGTCACCGGGAATAACAGCGATACGGAACGTTTTCATTTGCCGATCTCCTCCGAGTGGGTTTGGGGCACCGTCGTTTTGCCGGTGGTGGCTACCAAAACAAAGGGCAGCCGGATGGGCTGCCCTCGTTATTTATGAGGCAAAAAGCATCAGGCCGCGGCTTCTTTGGCTTTGGCCGGCGTGCGTTTGCCGTATTTCTGGTTGAATTTCTCGACGCGGCCGGCAGTGTCGAGGATCTTCTGCTTGCCGGTGTAGAAAGGATGGCAGGCCGAGCAGACCTCGACATGGAGATCTTTGGCCATGGTCGAGCGCGTCTGCCATTTGTTTCCGCAGCTGCAAGCTACTGAAATTTCAATGTATTCCGGGTGTACGTCGGCTTTCATGGCGGTATCCTGAGCGTGGGGCCCGCAATAAGGCGGGGAAACCGATAATTATCGCGGAATCCGGCTATCAAAGCAAGGGGCACAGTCTCCGACGCCGATTTCCCGGCAAACCGCAGCAACCGGGCAGTTCCAGCCCGGCTACCAGGTTCAGGTCCGCCTTGAAAAGGGTAGTGGCGGGGTGGCGCCGGCTGCGGGCGGTAACGGCGCGAAAGTCGTCATGGCCGGCAGTCTGCAATCCATCAGCGGATGTATTCGGTATTCAGCGTTCCGAGCAGCGCAGTCGACCGTCCGTATTGCTCGTCAACAAGATCAAATTTCGAGCTGGAGAGCGATTCGTATCCCCAGGTGGTCTGATTGACGTAGTAAATTTTTCCAGCGTCAGCCTGGAGATCGATACGGCCACTGTCACCCGCCATGCCGGCAATCTGGTGGCGGCCGGAGGGCACGACCAAGCGCATGAAAGTGGCGCGGTAGGTGGTGCCGATCGGCTGTTCATCCACCCGGATCGGCGCCGGGAAATTCCTGTCATGGACGTGCCGTATCACGTAAATGACGGCACGGTGCGGCACTGTTTCAAAGCGCTTTGCGGCGGCGTCTCCGGCCGGCGGCGGGAGTTGCGCGCAGCCGGCCAGCAGAATTAGCGGGATCAGTAGGAATCGGTTCATGTCTGGCTCCATCACAATAAAAAGTTACCTCCCTGCGACAGGATAATTCCAATCCCGTGCCCGGAGGGGCGGACGGCAAGGATGCAGTCAGGTTAACAGGCGCCTGGAGGCAGTAATTCCCTTTGCCCGGGCGGCGTCGATAAAAACAGGGGTGAGCCGGAAAGGCTGCCGCAAAAACAAAAACACCCGGCGCAGGGCCGGGTGTCGTGGGTCTGGATCAGATGCTGGTGTTGCAGGAGGCTGAATCAACCGCGGCGCATCGAATCGAAGAAATCCGCGTTGTTTTTGGTCGCACGGACCTTGTCGAGCAGGAACTCTGTCGCTTCCAGCTCGTCCATCGGATACAGGAGTTTGCGCAGCACCCAGATTTTCTGCAGCACGTCTTTCGGCACCAGCAGTTCTTCGCGACGCGTGCCGGAGCGGTTGACGTTGATCGCCGGGAAAATGCGTTTTTCATACATGCGCCGGTCAAGATGGATTTCCATATTGCCGGTGCCTTTGAATTCTTCGTAGATCACGTCGTCCATGCGCGAACCCGTGTCGATCAGCGCAGTGGCGAGGATGGTCAGGCTACCGCCTTCTTCAACATTGCGCGCGGCGCCGAAGAACCGTTTCGGGCGTTGCAGCGCGTTGGCATCCACGCCGCCGGTCAGCACCTTGCCGGAGGCCGGCACCACGGTGTTGTAGGCGCGGGCGAGGCGGGTGATCGAGTCGAGCAGGATCACCACGTCTTTTTTGTGTTCAACCAGGCGCTTGGCTTTTTCGATCACCATTTCGGCGACCTGCACATGGCGGCTGGCGGGTTCATCGAAGGTCGAAGACAGGACTTCGCCTTTCACCGAACGCTGCATCTCGGTGACCTCTTCCGGGCGTTCATCGATCAGCAGAACGATCAGCACGACTTCCGGATGATTGGCGGTAATGGCGTGGGCAATGTGCTGCATCAGCACGGTTTTGCCGGCCTTGGGCGGGGACACGATCAGGCCGCGCTGGCCCTTGCCGATGGGGGCGATGATGTCGATTATGCGGCCGGTGAAGTTTTCCTCGGCCTTGATGTCACGTTCGAGTTTGAGATGTTCGGTCGGGTGGTACGGCGTCAGATTCTCGAACAGAATCTTGTGCTTGGAATTTTCGGGCGAGTCGTCATTGACCTTGTCGACTTTCACCAGCGCGAAATAACGTTCGCCTTCTTTCGGTGTGCGGATTTCACCTTCGATGGTGTCGCCGGTATGCAGATTGAAGCGGCGGATCTGTGAGGGCGAAACGTAAATATCGTCGGTGCCGGCCAGATACGAGGTATCCGGGGAACGCAGGAAACCGAATCCGTCGGGCAGCACTTCGAGCGTGCCACCGCCGAAGATGGATTCCCCTTTTTTCGCCTGGTTTTTAAGCAGCGCGAAAATCAGTTCCTGCTTGCGAAGTCGGTTGGCGCCGTCGATCTCGTTCTTGACGGCCATATCGACGAGTTCGCCGACGTGGAGATTTTTAAGGTCGGATAAATGCATGGACTTCGGGCGCTGATCGCGGGAAACGGGGGAAAGGAACAGGGAAATTTAACGGGGGAAAGGCGGTGCTGCATGAAACGGTGCCAACGCCTGAATTATCTTTTGCTGCTTTCGGTATTGGGCCTGCCGGTTTGCGGCGGCCCATTGGTCAGGCGTTTACGAAGCGTATAGTGTTCAGATATGACTGTCAATAAACGCGGTCAGCTGGGATTTTGAGAGGGCGCCGACCTTGGTGGCCTCGACCGAACCGTTCTTGAAGAGCATCAGCGTCGGAATGCCGCGGATGCCGTACTTCGGCGGCGTGGCCTGGTTGTCGTCGATGTTCAGCTTGGCCACTTTCAGTCGGCCCGAATATTCGCGGGCGACTTCATCAAGGATCGGCGCGATCATCTTGCAGGGGCCGCACCATTCCGCCCAGTAGTCCACCAGCACCGGGGTCGCCGATTGCAGCACCTCGGGATCAAAAGAATCATCGGTTACGTGATGAATATGCTCACTCATATTGGTCCTGCCTTGTCGGGTATGGAAAATTTGCTGCGGGGCCGCAGCAACGAATGGAAAAGCCATGCTATCCAAAAACCCCGCACTTGGGAAGCCGCGCACCGCTTTGGGGTGCGGCGTTTCCTGATATCTGCCATCTGGTAAAATGGGGTCACCCTCAGCCATTTCAACCTGGTTTTTCAGGAATTTCCATGACTTACGTTGTTACCGAGTCCTGCATCAAGTGCAAATACTCCGATTGTGTCGATGTTTGCCCCGTGGATTGTTTCCGCGAAGGGCCGAACATGCTGGTGATCGACCCCGACGAATGTATCGACTGCACGCTTTGTGTGGCGGAATGCCCGGTTGAGGCCATTTTTGCCGAGGATGACGTGCCCGACGATCAGCGCGAATTCACGGCACTGAATGCCGAAATGGCCAAGGTCTGGAAACCGATCATCGAGAAAAAAGATGCGCCCGCCGATGCTGACGAGTGGGCAAAGGTCAAAGCGAAAAAGCATCTGATCGAGAAGTAAGAGCGCACACAGCGCCGTTGCGGCGGCAGGTTTATCATCCTTGCCCATGGCTGCCGCCGCTGCTTTTTCCACGATTTCCCGCGATGAGGTTTTTGACCGGCTGACGCAGTCAGCGGCGGGATCGCTTTGTGTTGTAACGCCCAACCAGCGCCTGTCGCTGGTACTGCAGCGCGAATTCGGCGAACACCAGGTGGCGCAGGGCCGGGTCCTTTGGGAATCTGCGGACATTCTGTCCTGGTCGGGATTTCTCGAGCGCGCCGGCGATGACGCTCGATATGCCGATGTTGCGCCAATGCCGCTGCTGCTCTCTCAGGCGCAGTCACACGCCCTGTGGGAGCATCTGCTGCGTGCATCACCATCTGGCGAAGCATTGCTCGCAGTTGCCGATGCGGCACGCCTGGCTCATGAAGCCTGGCAACTCAGCCGCGCCTGGAGGCTGGAGCCACAACTGTGCAGCGCCGCACAGAACGAAGATAGCAAAGCCTTTCAGGATTGGGCGCCGCGATATGAACGGATCCTTCAGCGCAACGGGTTGATGGATGCGGTGGAACTGGCGGACCGTGTGCTGCCGCTGATGAGCGATGGCAGCATCCGCAGACCGCAGGTGCTGGTGGTCTACGGCTTCGACAGTTTTACGCCGCAACAGTATGAATTTCTCGGCCGTTTGCAGCATGCCGGCAGCGAGGTTTTGCTCGCCGGCCCGCAAGTGCATGCCGGCCGTGTCTTGCGTAAGCCCTGCACCGATGCTGAACAGGAAATCCGTCTGGCGGCTGCGTGGGCACGGACCCGGCTGGAGGCCGGACACCAGCGCATCGGTGTCGTGGTGCCGGATCTAGCTGCGCGCCGTGCTGCTGTCGTGCGTCTGTTCAGTGCGACCATGGCGCCGGATTACGCATTGCCCGGTGCGACGTCCCGCATCTTGTCTTTCAATCTTTCGCTGGGCGTGTCCTTGACCGACTATCCGCTGGTCAATACCGCCATGTTGTTGCTTGAACTTGCCGGTCGCGATACCGAATTCGAGCGCGCAAGCCGCGTGTTGCGCTCACCGTTTATTGCCGGCGCCGAAACCGAACGCACGGCGCGCGCGCGGCTGGATGTCGAACTGCGTGGCCGTGTTGAACCTGCAGTGACGCTGGAACGTCTGCAGTATCTTGTGGCAAGACATGGCGCGGACTGTCCGCGACTGGTACGGCATCTGACGGTGCTGGCCGAGTTCCGCAAAAACCGCCTGTTCGGTACGCAGGCGCCTTCGATGTGGGCGCGCGCCATTTCGGAAGCGCTGGCAGCAGCCGGATTTCCCGGAGAGCGGGCGCTGGATTCTGCGGAATACCAGACGCTGAAGCGCTGGCATGACGTGATTGCCGGATTCGCCGCACTGGATCGTGTCGTGCCGCGCATGGCTTATGCGGAAGCACTGTCGCGGTTGCGGCGGATGGCGGCGGACATGCCGTTTCAGCCGGAATCGCCCGATGTGCCGATCCAGATTCTCGGTGTGCTGGAAACCTCAGGACTGACTTTCGACAGCCTGTGGGTGATGGGGCTCGATGACGAACACTGGCCGCCACCGCAGCGCCCCAATCCTTTTCTGCCGCTGGCGGTGCAGCGTGCTGCGGGACTGCCGCAATCCTCACCGGTCGATGCGTTGGCGGCGGCTCGCGTCATCACCGCACGCTGGTGTTCCTCTGCGGATGAAGTGGTGCTGAGTCATGCGCTGCAGGAGGATGATCGTAAACTGCGCCCCAGCGCCTTGATTGCCGCAGTGGATGCCGGGCAGCCTGAAGTCCGGGACTATGCCGATTTTCGCGCGGCGATTCATGCGTTGCGCAATATTGAACGGTTCCCGGATGAAAAGGCGCCGCCGCTTGCCGATGTACATGTCGCCGGCGGCGGTACCGGGCTGCTCAAGGATCAGGCAGCCTGTCCTTTCCGCGCGCTGGCCCGGCATCGTCTGCAGGCTGAAGCGCCGGAAGTGCCGCATGCCGGGCTTGATTCCTTGGAGCGCGGCACGCTGGTGCATAACGTGCTGGCGAAAGTGTGGGCGCAGTTGCGCAGTAGCGATGCGCTGCAGGCATTGAGTGCTGATGCGCTAAATATGCTGCTGGATGCCGCAGCCGATGCGGCCATGGAGCGCATCCGGCGTGAGCGCCCGACTGCACTGTCTGGTCGTTTTGCCGATATCGAAAAGCGGCGCCTGATGAATCTTGCGCGAGACTGGCTCAATGAGGACCGCAGGCGCAGTGCATTCACCGTGCTGGCGGTCGAGGATAAACGCGGCATGGCCATCGGCGGACTGCAACTCAATGCGCGGCTTGACCGCGTTGATGAAACCGCCGACGGGCGCCGCATCATCATTGATTACAAAACCGGTAAATCCCATGCCGGCGACATGCTCGGCCAACGCCCCGAAGAGCCGCAGTTGCCGCTGTATCTGCTGACTGCAGAACCGGATGCTGCCGCTGTGGCTTTTGCGCAGGTGCGCACCGGAAAGATGGCCTATGTCGGACTGGCGCGAGACGGTGATTTGTTGCCCGGAATCAAAGCGCATGCCGATTCCAAACACAATGAACAGTATCCGGCGTGGACGGATCTGGTGGCGGCCTGGGGTGAGGATTTGGAGCGCATCGCGCTGCAGTTTGCCGACGGTATTTCCGCAGTGGATCCCAAACGCTATCCGCAGACCTGCCAGTATTGTGATCAGCAGCCGTTTTGCCGCATCCGAGAACGTTTCGGTGAGTCGGTGATTGACGGGGAGGGCGGCGAATGACGGCGGCCATTCCTGATCTGGTCCAACGCCGCGAGGCGCTGGACCCGAGTCGTTCGTTCATCGTCCAGGCGCCCGCCGGCTCGGGCAAAACCGAGCTGCTGATCCAGCGTTATCTGCTGTTGCTTGCGCGTGTCAACAACGCGGAAGAAATAGTTGCAGTCACCTTCACCAAAAAAGCTGCCGGTGAAATGCGCGAGCGCGTGCTGCAGGCGCTCGCCGATGCGCAGTCGGAGAAAGCGCCCGAATCCGAACATGAAAAGCTGACCCTGCAGTTGGCGGCAGCGGCGCTGAAGCGCGATCACGAGGCCGGCTGGCATCTCGTCGACAATCCCGCGCAGCTACGCATCCAGACCATTGATTCCTTGTGCGCCGGCCTGACGCGGCAGATGCCGGTGTTGTCGGGTTTCGGTGCGCAGCCTGACAGCGTCGAAGATGCCGAAATCCTCTATCGGCAGGCTGCGCAGGCAACGATTGCGCTGGTGAATGAGAACGCTGCTGTTGCGACCGATGTTGAAACCGTCCTCGCACATCTCGACAACGATGTCGCACGAACTGAAGACTTGCTGGTCGATATGCTGGCGCGGCGTGATCAATGGCTGCGTCATGTGCATGGCCGTGAGCGGGATGAACTGGAGGCGGCATTGCAGCATGCCCGCGATCAAGCTCTTGAGCGTTTGCGCAATGCAGTGTCGCATGCCGTCGAGGCCGAATGGTCCGCACTGGCCGACTACGCCTTCGGTAATCTGGGGCTGGGGCATTTTTCCGATGATGTTGAAGGCTGGACGGCGCTGGCCGGCATATTCCTGACTGCTGACGGATCATGGCGCAAGCGCCTGACCAAAAACGAAGGTTTTCCCGCGGGCAAAGAAGCCCAGCCCTGGAAAGAGCGTGCTCTGGCTTTGTTCGCGGCGCCGGATCAGACGCAGGATCTGCGCATGGCGCTGGCGGAGATGCGCCTGCTGCCCCCGGCGCAATACAGCGACAGCCAGTGGCAAGTACTTGGCGCCATCCTGCGTCTGCTGCCGCGGGCGGTCGCGCAGCTGAAACTGGCGTTCCAGTCGCGCCGGCAAGTCGACTTCACCGAAGTTGCGCAGAGAGCGCTGCTGGCGTTGGGCAGTGAAGATGCGCCGACCGATCTGACGCTCGCGCTGGATTACCGCATTCATCATCTGCTGATCGACGAATTCCAGGACACTTCGATCAGTCAGTACGAACTGGTGGCACGGCTGACCGCCGGCTGGCTCCCGGATGACGGACGTACCGTTTTCGCGGTTGGTGACCCGATGCAGTCAATCTACCGTTTCCGTGAAGCGGAGGTCGGCCTGTTCCTGCATGCGCGCGCTGAAGGTATTGCCGGCATCGAACTGCATCCGATTGCACTGTCATCGAATTTCAGGTCGCAGTCGGGCATTGTCGATTGGGTCAATGCCGCCTTTGCACGCGTTCTGCCGGCGACAGAAAACATGGTTTCCGGCGCGGTGCCGTACACCGCTTCGGTGCCGACCCGTGCCGCATTGCCCGGTACTGCCGTGCATGTACATCCCCTGTTCGATGATGACGGCGCGGCGGAAGCACGGCTGGTTGCGGACATCGTACTTGCTGCGCGTGCCGCGGATCCGGCGGCGAAGGTGGCGATACTGGCGCGCACCCGCGGGCATCTGCGCGCCATTGTTCCGGCGCTGAAGGCGGCGAAACTGCGTTTCCGTGCCATCGATGTCGAGCCGTTGGGCCAGCGTCCGGTGGTGCAGGATCTGCTGGCGCTGACCCGAGCGCTGGCTCATCCGGGTGACCGCCTGGCCTGGCTCGCAGTCCTGCGTGCGCCGTGGTGCGGTCTGACACTTGCGGATCTGCACGCGCTGGCTGCGGACAATGCCGCAATCACTTTGTGGGATGCGCTGGAAGATGCATCGCGCCTTGCGCAACTTTCTGCCGATGGCCGTGCGCGCGCCGAACGTGTATCGGCTGCGCTGGCACCCAGCCTGCTGCAGCGCCGTCGTGCGCCGCTGCGCGAGCAGGTGGCGGGGGCGTGGTTTGCGCTGGGCGGACCGGCCTGCGTCGAATACGAAACCGATCTCGAAGACGCGGAAGTGTTTTTCCGTGATCTCGACCGGCATGAGGAGGCCGGGGAACTGCCGGACCGTGCTGCGTTTGAGGACGGTCTTGGCGAGCTTTATGCGCTGGCCGATGTCGAGGCCGACGATACGTTGCAGATCATGACCATCCACAAGGCCAAGGGTCTGGAATTCGATGTCGTGATCTTGCCGGGGCTGGCGCGGACGCCCCGCAGCGATGAGAAAAAACTGTTTCTGTGGACCGAGCAGCCGGACGTTCGCGGCGCGACGGAACTGCTGCTCGCGCCGATCAATGCCGCAGGTGACGATGGTGATGCGATTTACCAGTGGATCGCGCGTTTCCATGCCGAGAAGCAGGCGCTGGAGGACGGGCGGCTGCTGTATGTGGCGGCGACCCGTGCCAAACGGCAGTTGCATCTGTTCGGCAACGTCAGCCTAGCGCAGGATGATGAAGGGCGGCGCATCAAGGCGCCATCGTCGCGGTCGCTGCTCGGCAAGTTGTGGCCGGTGGTGTCGCCGCAGTACGAAGCCGCGCTGCCGGCCATCGACCCGCCGTCGCAGGACGGCGGCGCACAGCCCTTGGTGATTGATCAGCAACTGCGCCGGCTGCGATCCGGCTGGCAACGACCCGGGCCGCCGCCGGCTGCCGCATGGACACCGCCGCCGGAATCCGCGCGTGCGCAGGATGACCTCGAATTCTCCTGGGTCGGCGAAACCGCGCGTCATGTCGGCAGCGTCGTACATCGCTGGCTGCAACGCATTGCCGACGAGGGTGGGGCCGGCTGGGATGCGGCGCGCATTCATGCGCTGGGGCCGGCGATCCGGCTGGCGCTGGCGGCACAGGGTGTCGGCGAAGCCGAGATCCCCGATGCGGCCGCACGCGCACAGCAGGCGCTGATCCGCTGCGTCAGTGATGAGCGCGGCCGCTGGGTGCTGGGTGCGCAGGCGCAGGGACGCTCCGAGCTGCGGCTTACCGGCTTGGTTGACGGCCAGCGCATCAATGCCGTGATCGACCGCACTTTCATCGATGCGCAGGGCGTGCGCTGGATCATTGATTACAAGACCAGCACCCACGAGGGCGCTGATGTCGATGCCTTCCTCGACAACGAGCAGCTGCGCTATCGCGGCCAGCTCGAACGTTATGCCCGGCTGATGCAGGCCGGCGGTGATCAGTCGATCCGGCTGGGACTTTATTTCCCCTTGCTTGGCGGCTGGCGCGAATGGCCTTGCGAA
Source organism: Burkholderiales bacterium (assembly GCA_030833315.1). Taxonomy (GTDB): domain Bacteria; phylum Pseudomonadota; class Gammaproteobacteria; order Burkholderiales; family SG8-41. The sequence goes on along the minus strand of JAURHM010000012.1, from coordinate 5,154 downwards.
ACGCGCTGAGAGGCGTCGCGGTTGCAGCAGCAGACGATACCCATTAGCATCAAACTCCCTCGCAGTCCGGCAGTCAAAAAAGCAGTCACAAACCAGAACAATCCGAGGAATACAAAATGATCAATCGTGCAATCCTGAGCGGTGTCGCTGCCGCGATTGTGGCCATCGCGCTGCAATTGACGCCTGTACAGGCAATGGCCCAAGGCAAATATCCCGAACGTACCCTGCGGCTGGTCGTGCCCTTCGCGCCCGGCGGCGTCAATGACATCATCGGCCGGCGCTGGGCGCAGGACATGTCGCGCCTGATCGGGCAGAGCATCATTGTTGAAAACCGCGCCGGCGCTTCCGGCGGCATCGGCTCGCAGGAAGTGGCGCGCGCCAAGCCCGACGGCTACACCATGCTGATTGCCAACACGACAACCCATGTACTGAGTCCGCTGGGCAATCCGAAGCTCGGTTATGACCCGCTGAAGGATTTTACGCCGCTGGGCATCATTACGCTGGTGCCGACGGGCGTCGCCGTGCATCCGTCATTGCCACCAAAGACGCTGAAGGAACTCGCGGCATTTGCCAAAAAGAATCCCGGCAAACTGTCTTTCGGTTCGGCGGGTACCGGCAGCATCACTCATCTCACCGGTGAACTGTTCAAGAAACTCAACGGCGACCTCAACATCGTGCACGTGCCGTACAAGGGTGCAGGCCCGGGCTTGACCGACCTCGTCGCCGGACATATTCCGATGTATACGCCGACGATCAGCTCGGCGCCGCTGGAGTATCACAAGCAAGGCCGCATCCGCATGTTGGCGATCTGTTCCGAAGAGCGGTTGAAGGCGGTGCCCGATGTGCCCACCGCGATCCAGGCTGGCATGCCGGAACTGGTGGTTCAGGCCTTTAATGCGATCTTCCTGCCGCCGAATACGCCGAAGCCGATTGTCGATACGCTCGCCCAGGCCAATCAGAAAGTGTTGGCATCGGCTGACATGCAGGAGTTTCTGCGCAAGGCCGGCGCTGAGGCGGTGACAACCTCATCGCCGGAGCGCGCGACGCAGTTCCTGCAGAAAGAGTTGAAGCGCTGGGCGCCGATTGTGCGTGAGACCGGCATCGAATAAGCCGGTTTGCTGGACATCTACAACTATTTGTTTTTAATGGAAAAATCATGAAATCCTGCTGGATCGTCACCAAGGATCACAAAAACTTTCTCGAATTCCGCGATGTGCCGGTGCCGCAGCCCAAGGCCGGCGAGCTGGTCATCAAGGTTCACGCATCCGCGCTGAACCGCGGCGAACTGTTCGTCGGCGGCGTGGTTCATGGCGGCCCGGAAAAACTCGGCGGTGGTGAAGCCTCCGGCGTCGTGCACGCGATCGGTGAAGGCGTTACCGGCGTCAAGGTCGGCGATGCGGTGTTCGGCCGTGTGCGCGGCGGTTTTGCTGAATACGCGGTGATGGACATTGCGCAGATGATGCCCAAGCCCGCGCATCTGTCGTGGGAAGAAGCTGCGGCGATCCCGATCAGCTTCATCACTGCTTGGGAAATGATTTACCAGTTCGGCAAACTGCAGAAGGGCGAGACCGTGCTGATCATGGGCGTGTCGTCTGGTGCGGGCATGGCGAGCATCCAGCTGGCGAAACTGATCGGCGCGCGTTCCATCGGTACTTCCGGTTCGCAGGAAAAAATCGACAAGCTGAAAACCATCGGCCTCGATTTTGGCATCGCCACGCGCAAGCCGGATTTTGCCGACAAGGTCAAAGAGCTGAACGGCGGCAAAGGCATCGATCTGGTGATCAACTGTGTCGGCGGTTCGGTATTTGCCGAGTGCATGCGTACGCTGGGATACCGCGGCCGGCTTGCCACCGTCGGTTATGTCGATAATGTGTTCAAGGCCGAAATTGATCTCAATGCGGTACACGCCTGGCGACTGGAAGTGTTCGGCGTATCCAATGCGCATCTGCCGGCAGCCGGCAAGGCAGAGGCAGCGGCCGGCTTCAAGCGCGATGTGCTGCCGGCGATCATGGATGGCCGCATCAAGCCGCTGATCGACAGTATTTTCAGTTTTGACGAACTCCCTGCGGCAAAAGCACGCATGGACAGCAGCGCGATGGTCGGCAAGATTGCTGTCAAGATCGCCTGACGGCAGGTGCTGCAGAAAGCAAAAAAGCCGCCCCCCGTGAGGGGCGGCTTTTTTATTGGAGCCTGAAAACTCAGTCGGCTTTGGCGCCCGAGGCCTTGACCACGGCTGCCCACTTCGGGATTTCCGCTTCAATCAGTTTGCGGAATTCCTCGGGGTTGCCGGGATTCACTTCAACGCCGGAAGCGGCGAGGCGGGTTTTCACATCGGGCTGGGCCAGCGAGTCGAGTGTGGCTTTGCTGAGGATGGCGACGACCGGCGCCGGGATGCCTGCCGGGCCGACGATGCCGTACCACGCCACCGCGGCGTAACCCGGAAGTCCGGCTTCGGCAATCGTCGGCACATCGGCTATGGCGGCAACGCGGGTCGGCGAAGTCACGCCCAATCCGCGCAGGCGACCGGTCTTGATCATCGGAATCGCCGATGACACGCTGGCGAACTGGATGTCGGTCTGCCCCGAGATCAGTGCGGTCAGCGCTTCCGATGCGCCCTTGTAGGCGACATGCACGGTTTTCACGCCGGCCATGCTGTTGAAAAGTTCCGCCGACAGATGGACCGAGGTGCCTGCACCGGAAGTGCCGTAGTTCAGTACTCCGGGTTTGGCCTTGGCGAGCGCAATGAGTTCTTTTACCGATTTTGCCGGAACGCTCGGATTGAGCACCAGCACGTTTGGGCTGTCGCCGACACGGGCAATGGTGGTGAAACTGTTCAGCGGGTGATAGTTGAGTTTGGAGTACAGGCTGTAGTTGATCGCCTGCGTGCCGATGGTACCCATGAACAGCGTGTAGCCGTCGGGCGGACTTTTTGCCGTCAGCTCTGCGGCGATGTTGCCGCCGGCGCCGGCGCGGTTATCGATCACCAGCGGCTGGCCGAGGCGTTCACGTAGCGCCGGTTCCATCGCGCGGGCAATCACGTCAGCCGCGCTGCCGACGGTGAACGGAATCAGCATACGCACTGCGCGGTTGGGGAAATTCTGGGCCTGCGCCATATTGGCAGCGCAAAGTCCTGCGGCGATCAGCATTGCTGCACGCAACTTGTTCATGCGATTACGTTTCATCGGTTCTTCTCCCGAATTGTTTGAGGTGTAGCCTAGCATGCGTCGAATGATGTTTGCACGCTGCGCTGCGCGACAAACTATGATCAGGATCAAATCCCCGGCGACAGGATGCGTCGACAATTCCGGAACCCCGCGTCCATGGAGACTGTCATGAAGAATTCACTACGTTATGCCCTCGCTGCGCTGGCGGTTTGGCCGGCAACCGCACTGACCCAGCAGCAGAAAATCACGCCGCCGATTGCGGTCTACTGGATGAGCGTTGATACCACGAGCGGCCTGCCGATGGGCGGCATGGGTGGTGGCGGTGGTCCGTCGGCAATGGATATCGGCCGGATGATGCTGGGCGGTGGCATGGACGGCGGACCGAATCGCACGATGTGGCTGGAGCTTGGATCACAGCGCAGTGCGTCGGGCACGCCGGCAGCGGCGCACGAGATCCCGGCAGGCTTGAAGATGGGCGCCAGCCTGCGGCTGGAAACGCCGCAACGTCAGCGTGCGGAACCGCGTGAAGACGGCATGCCGGAGAACTTCGAAAAGCCGCGCGGCCGCATGCTTATTTTCTGGGGCTGCGGTGAACAAGCGGGCGCCGGCCAGCCCTATGTCGTTGATTTTTCGAAACTCGCTCAAGGAGATGTGCCGCAGGGTTTGATCAGCCGCCGCGTCAACGTGCCGCGCGGGCCGTCGGCTTCGCGCAGCAAGACCTACGGCGACTGGCCCAATCAGCGCGACGGCCAGCGTGTGCCGGGTGATGCTTCCCTGCGCGGTGACCATCAGGTCAAGGGCAACTATTCGCCGGACATCCGGTTTTCACTCGCCGACAAATACGATTTCATGGAGCCGGTGACTGTGGCGCAGGCGAAATCCGGCGGCGGCGTCCGCCTGTCCTGGAACAGCGTTGCCAATGTCAACGGCTATTTCGCAACGGCGATGGGCGGCAAGGAGGGCACGGAAGACGTCGTGTTCTGGAGTTCCAGCAACAGCCGTGAGTTCGGCGACCAGTTGATGAACTGGCTGCCGCCGGGCGAAGTCGCGCGGCTGATCAAGGAACGCGTGGTGATGCCGGCATCGACGACGGAGTGCGTGGTGCCGGCGCAGTTTGTCGCTGCTGCGCCCGCAGCCTTCTTGCGTTTCATCGCTTATGGTGATGAGGCCAACTTCGTGCATCCACCACGTCCCAAAGATCCCAATGCCGTTTGGAACCAGGAGTGGGCGGCCAAGGTGCGGTTCAAATCCACCGCTGCAGCATTGCTCGGTGAAGAAGGCATGGGCGGCAGCGGATTGCGGTCGCGCAGCGGCAGCGCTGCATCGGGCGGCAGTTCGGCGACGCCCAATCCGGCAGATGCCGTGCAGGAAGGTGTGAAAGCACTGAAAGGGCTGTTCGGGTTTTAGGCCTCCGAATAGACAGGGTAGTGGCTGCCTATTACAATCGTCAGGTCATTGGGGAGTAGCCGCCCTCCGAGAGAGGTGCTTGCGTCAACACACTTGGCCCCCCCGGGCCATGGCGCAAGCGGTTTCCTGACTTGGCAAGACCTTTGACCATATCGCCTTCGGACTGGCCGGAGAAGCGGTTTGGTCATTCGTCTTCAACCGGCCAAGGAGTTTGCATTGGAAGCCTTTCTCATGTCCACCGGTATCGTGGCCCTCGCTGAAATCGGCGACAAGACCCAGTTGCTGTCTTTCATCCTCGCTGCAAAATTCCGCAAGCCATGGCCGATCTGTTCCGGCATTCTGGTCGCAACCCTGTTCAATCATGCCCTCGCCGGCGTGGTCGGCGCGTGGATCACGTCAATTCTCGGTCCCGAGACCCTGCGCTGGATTCTCGGCATTTCGTTTATTGCGATGGCGGGGTGGATGCTGATCCCCGACAAGTTTGACGAGAACGATGCCAAATTCCCGAAGGCCGGTGTGTTTGTCACGACGCTGATCGCGTTCTTTCTCGCCGAGATGGGGGACAAGACGCAGATTGCCACGG
>JAURHM010000073.1 GCA_030833315.1 Burkholderiales bacterium | reverse complement strand
ATTTCATCGCAGGCCACTTCAGCCAGGGACCGAGCGTCACTACCCGCAGGAACCCGACGGGCAGCGATGCGCTGCAAAGCAGCCTCATCGGGTGCGCTGCGGACCGGCCGTTTCGAGCGGCTTCGCGGCGCCATGCTCAGCCCGGGATCACGGCTTCGCCGTTGATCACGGTGCGGTGAAGAACGCGCGGCTGCTTGGCATCGACTTCGGAACGGTAATGCATGGCGCAGCGGTTATCCCACAGCACCAGATCACCGACCCGCCAATCGTGTTTCCAGGCGTATTTATTCTGGGTCGCATGTGCCCACAACTTGTCGAGCAGCGCCTCGCTGTCCGCATTCGACATGCCGATGATGTAATTGGAGGGCCAGTCACGGCGGCGGCCGAGATACAACGCACGTTTACCGGTCACCGGATGCACCCGTACCAGCGGATGCGCGGGTCCCGGTACTTCCTCCGGTGTCGTCGGCATTTTTACCGTCGGACGCAGTACGCCCGCGCTGTTGCGGCTGGCATCGTGGATCTGTGACTTGCCCTTGATTGCCGCCTTCAGGTCTTCGGGCAGTTCGTCATAGGCCATGTACTGGTTGTTGAACCAGGTATCCCCGCCGCCATTGACCGGAATCACCACCGAATAAAGCATGCTGCCGGCAGGCGGAACCTGCACATAAGAATTGTCGCTGTGCCAGACCACCTCGTAGCTGCCCAGCGTACCGTTGTCCAGAACCGGCACACCGTTTTCGTCGAGATTGCTGATCAGCGTCAGGTGCGAATGCAGCGGCACCAGCTTGCCGCCGATCCTGTAACCGCCGGCAACCTGGTATTTGCGTGCAGCAGGTTCTTTGGTCACGCCGAAAATGCCCGCAGCCGCGAGCAGCGACTCATCGGGCAGATTCTGTCCGCGCCAGAACAGCACCAGATGGTCGGCCCATGACTTGCGCAATAGTTCACGCGACGCTTCCGGCACGGGTTGGGATAGGTCCATGCCGCGAATTTCCGCGCCAAGTGCAGCGCCGCTGGGCACGACCTGGATTTGTTCGGGCAGATTCTGAATGGGGGCTGAGCGGCGTTGCGTAGCTTCCATGGCGGTTCTCCTTGACGGGTCTGACGCATGGATTGTATGCATTGTATACAATCCATACAATCCCGTTTTAATAATGTTTAGGGAGCCCCTTCCCTCTACGTCTTTCTTTTGCCAGGAAATCAGTCAGCAAAAAAGGCGACGAAGTATTCATGAATCCGGTCGGGCATTTCTTCCTGCATGTAATGCCCGCAGTCCAGCGGATCGGTAACCTGGATGTTCGACGCATAGTTGCGCCAGATGTCGACGAACTTCTGCGCACGCTCCGGCGAATGCCCGCGCGCGCCCCACAGCAGCATCAGCGGCATCTCGAGCTTCTTATCCTTGTCGGCGGTATCCATCTCGAAATCGCAGGTCGCCGTTGCACGGTAATCGCGGCAGGAGCCGGTGATGGTCTTCAGCGTATAGCAGCGGATGTATTCCGCCATTGCAGTGTCGGTCAGGAAACCCAGGCCGGTACCGCCGCGGATCATCATCCGGCTTTTGATGAAGTATTCCGCAGGCACCGCACTGATCAATCGCTCCGGAAACGGTTCCGGCTGCGCCATGAATCCCCAATGCCAGGTCCCTACCGCCCACGCCTTGGTCGTGTTGTTCCATACGTAGTGATTGGGAATGATGTCCATCAGGCACACCTTGCGGATGCGCTCCGGGTGGTCCATGCACATCCGGTGCACCGTGCGGCCGCCGCGGTCGTGGCCGGCGACAAAGAATTGGTCATAACCCAACTGGTCCATGATTTCCAGCAGGTCCTGCGCCATCGAACGGAAACTGAAATTGAGGTTGTTCTCGCCGGCCTCCGGCAGCGAGCTGTCGCCATAGCCGCGCAGGTCGGGCAGGATCACGTGGTAATGCTTCGCCAGCCGCGCGGCGATCTTGTACCAGCAAGTATGGTTTTGCGGATTGCCGTGCACCAGCAGCAGCGGCGGTCCGGAGCCGCCGTGGCGCAGCCGGATCACCGCACCCGATGTTCGAACGTCCACATGTTCAAATTCAGGAAAGTGGGCTGCGATTTCAGCGCTGCCCCAGCGGGTCGGATCGCGCGTGTAATCAGCAGCGCCTGCTTTTGCCATGATGGCGAGACCAGTCATTCCTGCTCCTGATACGGTTGCTTGTTGGCCGGGCATTGTTTATCTTGGGTCGGCAAAATGCAATGACGCGCGAGACATGCTGGACTCATAGTCCTGCCCTTAAAGTTATGCTCGCCCCACCGGAGGAAAATCATGAAACGCATCGTCAACGGCGCCGGCGCGCTGCTCGCCGCACTCACGCTGTCCGCAGCCTTCTGCAACACCGCCGCTGCACAGAGCTTTCCGATCCGCCCCGTGCGCATCGTCGTGCCCTTCACCCCCGGTGGCGCCAATGACGTGATCGCGCGTGTCGTCGCACAAAAGCTGACAGAGCAACTCGGACAGCAGGTGCTCGTGGACAACCGCGGCGGCGCCGGTGGCGCGATTGGCGCAGAACTGGTAGCGCGCTCACCCGCCGACGGTTACACCCTGCTGCTCGCCAACCCCGGCCCCAACGCGATCAACCCGATGCTGCAGCCGAAAACGCCTTACGACCCGATCAAGGATTTTTCGATGGTCACTCTGATGGCGGTGTCGCCACAGGTGCTGGTCGCCCACCCCTCGATGCCGGTGCGTTCGGCGCGTGACCTCGTCGCGCTGGCCAAGTCCAAGCCTGGACAGATCAACTATGGCTCATCGGGCACCGGCGCGATCACCCACCTGTCGATGGAATTCTTCAAGGCCAAGACCAAGACCGACATGGTGCATATCCCGTACAAGGGTGCCAACATTTCGCTGACCGAACTGGTCGGCGGACAGGTGTCCGTGATGTTTGCCGCACTGGGTTCGATCCAGAGCATGCTCGGTTCGCAGCGCGTGCGCGCCATCGGCATCGCCGCGCGCGAACGCTCGCCGCTGCTGCCCGGCGTACCGGCAATTTCCGAAAGCGGCATCACCGATTTCGAGGTGGTCAACTGGTTCGGCATTGACGCGCCGGCGAATACGCCGCGCCCGGTGGTGGAACGGCTGAACCAGAGCATCAACCGCGTCGTACAATCAGCCGACAGCCGCGAACGCTTTTCGACCATGGGTTTTATTCCCCGCGGCACCACACCCGAAGAATTCGAACAGCATGTCAAATCGGAAATCGTCCGCTGGGGTTCTGTAATCAAATCGCAGAACATCAAGCCCGAATAACCATCAATACCGCAGCATCCACAAGGAAGACCCATGAAACTCCTCGTTTTACCCGGCGACGGCATCGGCCCGGAAATCACTGAAGCCACCCTCGCCGTTCTCGACCAGGCCAGCAAAAAATTCAAGCTGGGACTCGAATGGGATCAGCGCGAAATCGGTTTTGGCGCACTGAAAAAACACGGCTCGACCTTCCCGGAAACGATTCAGCAGGCTGCGCGGCAGGCACCCGGCATCATTCTCGGCCCGGTCGATCACCTGCAGTATCCGAACAAGGAACAGGGCGGTATCAATCCTTCGGGCTGGCTGCGTGTGCAGCTGGACCTGTTTGCCAACATCCGTCCCGCGAAATCGCGCATGGGCGTGGGCCTCACCGGCAAGCCGATCGATCTGGTGATTTTCCGCGAGTGCACCGAAGGTTTTTACGGCGACCGCAATATGTTCATGGGCCGCGGCGAATTCATGCCGACCGAAGACGTTGCCATTGCCATCCGCAAGGTCACCGCAAAGCAGTCGCGGCGCATTGCGGAGGTGGCTTTTGAATGGGCGCGCCGCCGCCGCAAAAAAGTCACCGCCGTGCACAAGGCTAACGTACTGCATCTTTCGGATGGTCTATTTCTCAAGGAAGTCCGCGCCGTGGCAAAACAGTATCCGGATGTCGAGCTCGATGAAAAAATCGTCGACGCGATGGCTGCCCTGCTGGTACGCAATCCCGACAAATTCGACTGCATTGTCACCGGCAATATGTTCGGCGACATTCTGTCCGATGAAGCATCGGAACTCTCGGGCGGGCTGGGACTGGCGGGTTCAACGATGACCGGTGACAACGCCTGCTGCGCCCAGGCCCAGCACGGTTCCGCGCCGGACATCGCCGGTCAGGACAAGGCCAATCCGGTATCGCTGATGCTTTCCGCAGTGATGCTGCTGGAATGGCTGGCGGTGAAACACAGCCGCCCGGAATTCGATGCCGCGGCAAAGGCCATCGAAGCGGCAATAGACGCCGCACTGCAGTCACCCGAAACCCGCACCGCCGACCTCGGCGGCAAGCTGGGCACCAAGGCCTTCACTGCCAAACTCGTTGCGGCGATCTGAGCCGCGATCGTTTTACTGCGACTGCATTAAGCCGCCGGACGTGAATCCGGCGGCCCCTTCAGCTCCACCGTATTGCCTTCCGGATCACTCAGATACAGCGAAGGCCCCGTGCCGTCGGCGCCGTAACGCGGCTTGATTTCGCCCGGCACCACGCCGTGCTGAATCAGATGCGTGGTCAATGCGCCCGGATCAAAAGGCTCGATGCGCAGGCAGAGGTGATCCATATTGCGCCCTTCCGTTCCCGGTGCCGCGCCGCCCTTGCGTCCGATTGCCCCGTCCACCGCCACCAGATCGATCAGCGAATTGCCGGCGCGAAGTTGCGTCAGGCCGATATCACTGCGCTCTTTCTCCACCGTACAGCCGAGCACCTCACAGTAAAACCGCACCATGCGCGGCACGTTGGCGGTGCGAAGCACGACATGATCGAGGCCTAGAATGCTGAACATGACTCAGGAACGAAAAAAACCGCCGCAGATGACGCTGCGGCGGCCGGTGTTGCGGAAGTCATGGGCTGACTATAAATATTTGATTTTAAAAAATTATTTATTGACGTCGCCCATGCACAGATATTTCACTTCAACGAATTCTTCAATGCCGTACTTCGAACCTTCGCGACCGATACCCGACTCCTTGATGCCGCCGAAGGGCGCGATCTCGTTGGAGATGATGCCGACGTTGATGCCGACAATCCCCGACTCGAGACCTTCGGCAATGCGCCAGATGCGACCGATGTCGCGGCTATAGAAGTAGGAAGCAAGACCGTATTCGGTGTTGTTCGCCAGCTTCAGCAGTTCTTCTTCGGTCTTGAAGCGGTACAGCGGTGCCACCGGACCGAAGGTTTCTTCGTGGGTGACTTTCATGTCGGTGGTGACGTTGGCGAGCACGGTGGGCTGGAAGAACTGGCCGCCCTTTTCGTGACGCTTGCCGCCGGTCAGCACTTTAGCGCCCTTGGCCAGCGCGTCTTCGATGTGCTCTTCAACTTTTTCAACAGCCTTCATGTCAATCAGCGGTCCCTGCAGATTGCCGTCTTCGAGACCGTTGCCGACTTTCATCTGGCTGACACGCTCCGAGAGCATTTTCGAAAATTTGTCGTAAACACCGTCCTGCACAAAGATACGGTTTGCGCAGACGCAGGTCTGGCCGGTGTTGCGGAACTTCGACGCCATCGCACCCTCAACCGCTGACGCCAGATCGGCATCGTCGAATACGATGAACGGCGCGTTGCCGCCGAGTTCCAGCGAAACCTTCTTCACCGTTGTCGCGCACTGCTGCATCAGCAGCTTGCCGATTTCAGTGGAGCCGGTGAAGGTGAACTTGCGCACCAGCGAGTTGGTGGTGAGTTCCTTGCCGATGGGGCCGGCCGAGCCAGTTACCACCGACAGCACGCCTTTGGGAATGCCGGCGCGCTCGGCAAGCTCGCACAGCGCCAGCGCCGAATAAGGCGTCTGCGAAGCGGGCTTGATCACCATCGTGCAGCCGGCGGCCAGCGCAGGACCAGCCTTGCGCGTGATCATCGCATTGGGGAAGTTCCAAGGCGTCACCGCGGCACAGACACCGATCGGCTGTTTAATGACAACAATGCGCTTGTCCGGTGCATGACTCGGAATGGTATCGCCGTAAATGCGCTTGCCTTCTTCGGCAAACCATTCGATGAACGACGCGCCGTAGGCAATCTCGCCACGAGATTCGGCGATCGGTTTTCCCTGCTCCACGGTCATCAGTTTTGCCAGGTCTTCCTGATTGGCCATCATCAGGTCGAACCACTTACGCAGAATGACAGAGCGCTCCTTGGCGGTTTTCGCACGCCAGGCCGGCCAGGCCGCATTTGCCGCCTCGATCGCACGGCGGGTTTCCGCCACGCCCATTTTCGGCACGGTGCCGACCGGAACGCCGGTCGCCGGGTTGACCACGGTGATCGTCGACTTGTCATCGGCGTCCACCCAGGCGCCGTCCACGTAACACTGCTGGCGGAACAGGCTCTTGTCCTTCAGTTCAACTCCCGGATCGGCTTTCTGCAACATGACTCAACTCCTTGCGCAAGCTGTAAAAAAAAACGGGGGCGCCAGAAGCATCCCCACTACAAAAATGAGTATAACAAAGGCCATCCGACCAATCAGGGACCAATCCGGAGGCAAAAGCAGGCATTCCGACTCGGCAGGCAACTAGTTGTATATAATGGTAAATCAGGAACACAGAAGCACCATCAAGAAAAAAGGGATTGCAACATGCTCCGCCTCGCCCGCCGCCTGCGCCTCATTACAGTTTGCGCCATCGCCAGTCTGGTCATGCTCGGCGGCTGCGCAACCCCGGGCACGGGCGATCCGCGGGATCCTTTCGAACCGATGAACCGCGCCATCTACTCCTTCAACGATGGCGTCGATAAAGTCGTTATGAAACCGCTGGCCCAGGCTTATCAGGCGGTGCTTCCGGGCATCGTGCGCACCGGTATCAGCAACGTCTTTTCCAACCTCAACGACATCATCGTTGCACTGAACAACCTGCTCCAGGGAAAAATAGGCTCTGCGTTTTCCGATATCAGCCGGGTGATGGTCAACACCACGGTCGGTATTCTCGGCATCATGGACATCGCCAGTGATCTCGGCATCGAGAAAAATGATGAAGACTTCGGCCAGACCCTCGGCTACTGGGGCGTCGGTGACGGCCCTTATCTGGTACTCCCCTTCATCGGTCCGCGTACTGTCCGCGACACCGCCGGTCTGGTTGTCGACTGGAAAACCGACCCCACCACCTTTATCGATCCGAATCGCGACCGTAACGCTGTGCGGGGCTTACGCCTGGTCAACCGCCGTGCTGAACTGCTCAGTGCCAGCAAAGTGCTGGAAGTCGCCTCCATCGATGAATACGAATTCCTGCGTGACGCCTACCTGCAGCGCCGCCGCAACCTGATTTATGACGGCAATCCGCCGCGGGAAAAAGATGATGGCGCCGATGCCGGCCAGCCCGCTGCGCGCGGCGTGAACCTGCGCAAACCTGCGGAATCCGGTGAAGTGTCGAGCATTATCGTCAGTGGCCAGCCGACGCCGGCTGAGGAAGATCAGCTGCTGAAGCAGCAGTCACCCGCCAAAACAACGTTGCAACCGACCTTCCGCGTTTGGGTCTCCACGCCACAGCCCTGAGGCGGCCTGCGTTTCCCCGACGCAGCAACATCACTGCAAGGCGCGTTTCTCCAGCCATTCAGCAAGGCGCTTTGCCGCCTGTACCCAGTTCACATCCAGCATCACCGCATGCGCCATGTCCGGCAGTATTTCAGCGGTAACACCGTGCAATTCTGCAGTTTCCTCCACCAGCGAAGGCGGAAAAAACAGATCGTCTGCAGAGCCGATGACCTGAACCGGGATGTCGGTGCGTTCAATCCAGAAGTGTTGTGGCCAGGACAAATCAAACAAGGCACGTTGCGACTCATGGCGCATGCGCTGCAGATAACGTTTGACGTCAGCCGCCGGCAGCTGCGGCGAAAAAATCGCCCGCCGCATTAGATCCGAAGAGCCGGGCATACCATCGAATATCTGCACTCTATTGATTTCATTGAATATTTCAGGGTTACGCGCGGCCAGCATGAAACTGCTGCCGAGCAGTCCGTGCGGCGGTACCGGCGCCATCAGCGACACCGCCCTCGCCTGCGATCGACGTAAGGCGCGCTGGACAACGATGGCGCCCATCGAATGCCCGATCAGCACCGGCGGCGCACCGATCTCTTCGACGGCAATCAGCACATCGGCGACATAGTCGTCGATGGATGCCATGTCCGCGGTTTCCTCATCGTCGGCATGTCCACGCAGATCCACCGCCCAAACGTCATAATTCAAGTCGGCGAAATACGGCAGGAAATGTTCTTCCCAGCACCAGGCGCCGATGAATGCGCCATGCACAAACAGCAGCGGCGCGCGACTGCGGCCTTTGGCTGATTTGCGCACGATGCATCGCGACGAATCAGCCATGGCGTCCTCAGTTCAGCCGGGCCACACGCGGCTCCAGTTCGGCAACCTGCGCGGCAACGGCATCGGCATCCTCCGCGCCGGGGCGCTGGCGCAGATAGGTATTGAAATCGCTCATCGCGGCACGGATGCACTCCAGCTTGAGATAAATGCTGCCGCGGTCGCGATACTCCTCACCCGCATCTTCCGGCGTCAGTGCGATGACGCGCTCGCTCGCCGACAGCGCACGCAGCCAGTCGGCACGGTCGACATAAATGCCCTTGAGGTTGCGCAGCATGCGACCGAGCACTTCCTTGTTGCTCGCCGCGCTGAGCAGGTGCGCGAGGATTGCGTCATTGACTTCGACGGGGCTGCCGGCGACGCGCAGCCGCTGCTGTAACTCCCCGGCATCCAGCGACACGCCGCCGCTGTAGGGGTCGAGCACCACCACGCCGTCGCGCAGAGCGCATTTGACGAGAAAATGCCCAGGGAAAGATACGCCATGCAGTCCGAGACCGATGCGCCGGCCTATTTCGATATAGATCACGCCCAGCGAGATCGGAATGCCGACACGCCGCTCGATGACCTCATTGAGAAAACTGTTGCGCGGGTCGTAAAAATCATCGCTGTTGCCGCTGAAACCCAGCTCCTCAAACAGGTAATGGTTCAGCGCCATCAGCTTTTCTGCGATGGCAATATCGGCACGCAGCCGCCCGCGCAGCTGTGACGCCATCTCATGCAGTCGCGCCAGATAGTCGTCGATAGCGAGACCGGGATATTCGCTCGCGGCAATCCACAGCGCGCCTTCAGCCAGCGATACATCCTCGTCGCGCATGGCAGCGATACGCCGCCACTCCTGGGCCGCGCGCGCTTCAGGCGAAAAAGACTCTTCGCCGGCGATGCTCATGTCCGTCTCGCCAGGGGCAGATTCATCAGCAGATTCTGCGGCTTCATGCGTAATACCCCGTCCGTGGTCATCGCCAGACCCAAGAATACCGGTGCACCCTGCATTTCCGGGCGCAAGGCATTCGGATCGTCAAAATCCATGCGAAACAGTCCGATGACCCGGCGCATGCGGTTTTCATCGACCTCGGTGCCCGCGTAGATGTCATTCAGCATCGCACTGGCTTCGACGTCGAGCCCGACATGCCACAGCCATTCCTCATCGGGAATTTCGCGGATCGGCTGCACGCGCACCTTGAGGCCGTGGAAATGACCGACCCAGCGTTCGAGCATGGCACAGATGGCCAGCGAACCCGGCAGTCCGGGATTGATCTGCAGCACGGTGTCGCGCCGGCCGTCGCGGCGGAAATACTCTTCGTGGGAGTCCTGGTCGAGGACATCGAATTCCGCAGAGCGCAATGGCGCATTGACCTGCATCAGCATGCGCCCGAGGTTGCCCAGGCCGCCGTCTTCGGCATGCAGATTGACGGTTTCGGCGTCAGCCAGCATCACCGCGCCATCCTTGACCGTCACCCGCTGGGTACGGAAAAACACTTCGGCGGCGCGCGCCCGGAGGCCATTGCCGTCGCAATCCAGCAAGCCGCGCAGGATCACCTCGGCGGTGTGATGAATGAAATCAGGGGGGACTGCAACATCGGACCGGAACAGCCTGGCGTAAAAACGCTCCAGCGTCCCGGCCGCCAGCAACTGCTCTCGAAAACGCAGCATGACACGGTAGTTTTCACGGGCATCAGGATCGGCCAGCTGTTCGAGATCGTTCGCGGAAACCGGACGCCGCGGCGTATCCAGCAGGGACTGGTGCAGGCTGCGTTCGGCCATGCAGGACTCCGCCACGGGCGCAAGCTCGGGCCTGGAGAAATATAGTCGGAGGTAATCGTCGGTGACGATCAGATGCCCGTCGGTTGCCCGCTCAAGCAAGTGATAACCACAGTGCTGCCAGAAATCCATGGGGGCCGAGGGCTGACGGTCTTGAAGTCACTATCATTATGCCACGTGCACGAAGCCCGTCCCTCCGCCAAGCCCGGAGTTCTGTGGAAATTACTTAATACGTATTCGCAAGGCTCGGGCCGGAATCCCGAGCGACCTGCTTGCGAGGTGACTTGACTGGCTTTGCCACATTTCCGCCACATTCGACCGTGACAGTTACTTGTTAGCCGGAAGAAACCCTCCGGATTGCATCCCCTTACCGGCTTGCTATGCTGGCCCTGCAGCAAATTTGATCAACCAAGTGCAAAACAGTGTCGTGGCAAGGCAGTAGGCCCCTCAGAGACTAATCGAAAGTCCGGCTTGCCCCACCGCTTTGGTAAAATGCGACGATAGCCCCGGTAGCTCAGTGGATAGAGCAGCCCCCTCCTAAGGGGCAGGTCGGACGTTCGATTCGTCTCCGGGGCGCCAGTAGAATCAATTGGTTAGCTTCGT
>JAURHM010000029.1 GCA_030833315.1 Burkholderiales bacterium | reverse complement strand
GCTCAGCACAACCCTCGGCTTGAAACCGCCGGCACCCGCCAGCGCCTCCACCGCCTCACTGAACACCGCAGTGACATACACCACATCCCCAATGCCATATATGGCGCGGTCACTGTCAAAGCGCGTAATCGTTGCTCGCATAAGAACACCAAAAAAATAATAATGACAATTTAGACAATTATGTCAAAGTTTGCGTCATATTTGAAGCATAAATTGTCATTTTTGCCATTCGGTGGCTGACTGATATAATTTTTATAATTTATTCAATAACTTAGCCTTATTTTTGCCATCAAAAAAAGACAAAATACCCTGACAGTCCGTATTGCAAACCATTAGACGGTGAAGACCGATAACCAAGGTCAGTTGCAGGCGATACACATACATGACACTCCGGTCGGCACCCCTAGCAAAATGCCCGTCAGCTGGACCGGGGTTCGATGTGTATTCAGCGGCGCTGTAACCGCATAGACGCAGCCCGCTCTGATTAACAACCTGCCCCCCCCTCCACCAAAAAACTGAGGACATACTCTGTGGGCATCACAGGAGCGCCAAATACGATAGATCTGATTGGCATGACCAACCGCCGTTTGAAGGATTACCTGGAGCCGCCCTCGGTGCGAAGATCTATCGTCCATGACCGATCCATTCAGTCCTGGGTGCCACAATCAATAAAATTATTCATTAAAATCAATAATTTATACATCTTATCCGTATATAATATGCCTTAACACGAAAGCTCACGGTCATGCTGTCCTACCGCCATCAGTTCCACGCCGGAAATATCGCCGACGTCTTCAAGCACGCGTTGCTGACGCGACTGCTGCTCGCACTCAACCGCAAGGACAAGCCCTACTGCGTCGTGGAGACCCACGCCGGTATAGGGCTTTACGATCTGCAACACGCCTGGGCGCAAAAGACCGGCGAATGGCAGAAAGGCATCGCAAGGCTGTGGTCCCGCAGCGGTTCGCCCGAATTGCTGCGCCCCTATCTTGATGCTGTTCACGCTGAAAATCCTGACGGTCAATTGCGCTACTACCCGGGTTCACCCTGCATTACCCGACGCCTGATGCGCGAGACTGACCGGCTGGTGCTCTACGAATTGAACCAGGATGACTGCGAAACCCTGCGCAACCAGTTTCGCCACTCTCGCCACACGTCGATCCAGCAGCAGGACGGCTACACCGCGATCAAGGCCACCCTGCCGCCCAAGGAACGCCGCGGCCTGCTGTTCATCGATGCCTCCTTCGATCAGGGCGAAGATTTCACGCGCGTCGCACGTGCCGTGAAAGAAGCACATAGCCGCTTTGCCTCCGGCATGACTGCCGTCTGGTATCCTTTGATGGGACGCTCGGCAATCGAGGCCTTCGAGCGCAGTCTGCTCAGCGCGGGGCTTCCCAAAACCCTGCAACTCGAACTCTTTACCGAGTCACGTGATTACAGCGAACACATCCCCGGCAGCGGCCTGATCGTCATCAACCCGCCGTACGGGCTGGATCAGGAAGCCCCGCCCCTGCTTGACTGGCTGTGGCGCACACTGTCACCCGAAGGCAAAGGCGGCACACGCTGCGAGTGGCTGATACCGGAATGAAAAACGCCGCAGAAACTCTGCGGCGTTTTCCCGTGCTGCATGGAACGAAAGTTCAGCCTTTGGTGCGGCTGCGGTATTCGCCAGTGCGTGTATCGATCTCGATCTTGTCGCCGGTGGCGCAGAACAACGGCACCGGGATTTCAAAGCCCGTGCTCAGCTTTGCAGGCTTCAGCACTTTGCCCGAGGTATCGCCGCGAACCGCGGGTTCGGTGTAAATGATCTCGCGGACCAGGGTCTGTGGGATTTCCACCGAAATCGGACGGCCTTCATATAGCGTGACTTCACAGGGCATGCCGTCTTCGAGGTAATTCAGCGCATCACCCATGTTCTCCTTGTCCACCTCAAACTGGTTGAACTCGGCATCCATGAAAACATACGACGGCTCGGCAAAGTAGGAATACGTCACTTCCTTGCGCTCGAGCTGCACGACGTCGAATTTCTCGTCAGCGCGATAAACGGTTTCCGTGCCGCCGTTCGACAGCAGGTTCTTCAGCTTCATTTTGACTACCGACGCGTTGCGGCCGGACTTGCTGAACTCGGCCTTCAACACCACCATCGGGTCCTTGCCGACCATGATGACGTTGCCCGCGCGGATTTCCTGAGCAATTTTCATAACCTACATCCTTGATTAAGCGTAATAAATTAAGCGGAAAAAACACGCTATTTTACCTTGTTGCGCACAAACTCCACCAGTTTGGCGGACATTTCGCCCAAATCGGCCAGTTTCCGGGACCAGCCCAGGGCATTGCGGGCCCACTCCCCCCGCGCCGCCCGCAATGCAGGCCATAGGTCCCTGACCGGGGTTCCCGCACTCCAGGCCGCCGTAAAAGCCGCCACTGCCACGACGGTGGCCGGTTCAAATTCGGCCGTATACCGCTGTATAAAGGCCTCCAGCTTCCGTTGGTGGACACCGTCGTCCTGGCGGTAGGGTTGCCAGACCAAGGGCTTTCCCGCCCATTGCGCCCGGACAAAGGAATCCTCGCCGCGGACAAAATTGAGATCGCAGGCCCACAGCAGTTGGTCATACCGGGATTGCGGCAAAAACGGCAGCAAGCGGACTTCCAGATTGCCGCGGCGTGCCTGATCGGCCGTTGTGCCGAAAAAAGCCTGCACCGCCGGCACAACCGCGCCTGCGGGTACCAACAACAAGGTTGGTGATGAGTCTTCAGCCAGCGCCGACAGCAGATCCGTAACCGGCGCATCGGCATAGGCAAACAGCGATACCGTCAGCACAGCCGCATCCGGTGCGGTCATGCCGGATTCATGGAAGAATCCGGCACGGGCTTGCGCATCAAAGGCATCGCGGCGCGACAGCAAATCGCGCTCGCGCGGCAGGCCACCGGTCGCTGCGGCAAAGCCGGGATAAAAATACCAGCGCGGCAGTGCCAGAGAAGGATGCGGCGACGCCAGTCCGTGATGCGTGTCGACCCAGGATTCGGCACTCAGGTAATCGAGCACAATCCACAGCGGCGGCAGCGGCAGTCCGGCCATCGCCGTCACATAGTCATCAGGAAACCCGCATCCGAATGCCTCAATCACGACGTTGGCAGACGCCGGATCGGGTTTGATTCTCGACCAGTCGATCACTTCCACACCGTCGAGCTGCTGCCGGGAGGCATCAGCATCGAGGTCCGGCCGCAAGGCCTTCAGGATCTGCGGGCGATCAATCCACAGCCGCACCGCAAGGCTGTGCTCCTGATGCAGCAAGGCGGCAATGCGCCAGCACACACCGGCATCGCCGAAGTTATCGACGACCTTGCAGAAAATATCCCAGACGGGGTTGGAGGCGGCGGGTGCCATGGAGGGACGGATTATGCAGCCCGCCCCCCCGGCTAGTGAAGCGTCAGGCGGAAACGCCGCTCCAGCAGGTCGGCATCGTCAAAATGACGCCGGCCGAGAAAGGCCGTGGCATGGTTACCCCACTGCCGCATCGCACCGGCGCTGGGAATGCCCATTGGCCAGAACAGGAAACGTTCACCGCGCTCGGTACCGGCAACCAGCGCATCCGCATCGTAAATGCTGCGGTAGCCGCCGCCGGGCAAGGGCAGCGAACGCAGGATCTGCTCGTCCAGCATCTCGTAGCCGCGCGCTGCGGCCGCCACCGGCTGTACGCCGACATCGAGCAAATAATGACTGCGCGTGGCGATACGCAGACGGATCTGCTCATTTTCCTGCACACGCGTCAGTGTTGCCGGGATGAAGGCCCATTCATCACCAGGATCCGGCGCCGGCTGGGCAGCAGCGCGCCGGGTCGGGAAAAACATGTGATAACAGCCGCAGGGATGCATGGTATCGAACACCAGGGGCTCACCGTCGGGCGCCAGAGTCACGCGCCACACCAGGCCGTCCAGTCCGCCGGCCAGAATATCGAAGGACTTGTCGGCGGGACGTTCGCCGAACCACATCGTATAAACCAATTGCACCAGCGTCCGTCCGCCATAACGCGTGTAAGTCAGGCGCTGATAAACCACGGGCATTTGCGTATCCAGCACCGGATGGCGCGCCCCGCCCCAACGCAGCGCGCCGGGACGGTCAAACTCGCCGGTGGTTTCGACTTCAAATACCGGCGCATAAGTGACCAGGAGCCGGGATGTCTCATCGGCATTCAATGACAGCAGACCCAGTGCCGGATCTGCACGCTTCAGCAGCGCGGCGACTTCAGCACGGCTGTAACGGGCTATGCCTGCCGGCGCGTAACGTTCAACCGGGTGTGCGGAAGCCTCCCCCTTGCGGGAATTTTCGAACATCGCACGGGCCTCGGCATGCCATTGCGCCACTCCGCCGGCAAAAGGAATCCGTGCCAGTCCATAGAGGCCGACGATGCGCAGACCATCACTGTAAGCATCCGCCACCGGCACTCGTGCTGCGAGCATCGCAGACAGTTCGGGCTGCTGCAGGTCACGTTTCAGCAGCAAGGCCCCGCAGCGCTGTACTTGATTGATATCGGCAGTCTGTGCGGCCGGCAGATTGCGCAATTCGGCCGCCCTCGCCTGCAAATCAACCTGCCTCAGTTGTTCCAGCCAGGTTCGCCGCAGCGCATCGGTATCCGACGCCGGCATCAATGCCGCGAGAAACCGCGTGCTGCGCAAATAAGGAAATCCCGCTACCGGCGAAGCTTCACGATCACGCACGCCGGCAGCATCAACAGCGGCGTCGGTTGCCTGGAACCACTGCGCACAATCACGTAAATCGGCATCGGCGGCCTGCAGATGCTGACTCTGCGGCGGCTGCACCGTCGCACAGGCGCCAAGCAACAGCAGCGTCGCCGGCGCAACAATGCGCAGCACGGCTGCGCGCACCCTGTTGAACTTCATGCCTTCAATGTCCTTTTGTGGATGCCGTGCGCCGGACTACGTCGCGACGCTCGATTTCATCAATCATGCCGCGGAACTGATCGACGATACTGCCGCGGATCAGGCGGACGTTGAGAAACTGCGGCAGCGGCAGCGAAGGTTCGACCATGCCGGACCAGCTTACCACCCAGGTGCCGTCTTTCTCGCCGCGTTGCACCTGGTAACGGCCGTCCAGGCGTTTGAGATTGCCCTTGAGTAAGCGAATCTCGATGGTGTCCGGTTGATATTCCGTCGAAGCCACCAACACATCGATGCCATAGGAAAAGACCATGAATCCAGCCTCGCCGCGTTGTTCAACGATGGCCGTAGTGCCGCGGCGCTCGGTAATTTTGCTGCTCTGCATGCCGGGGATGAATTCCGAGAGGTGGCCGTAATCAGTCAACGTACTCCAGATCAGCGCGTGCGGTGCCGCAACCGTGGCACGAACATCGATCGCCACTGCAGGTCCGCGGGGCTCGGCATGAACCACCATGCCTTCCGCCGCCATGGCAAAGCCGCCCTGCACGAGCCCGAAGCCCAGCACCAGGACTGCCAGCCAGCAACGGATCACGGAACCACGCGACACTGATTACTCACGCACCAGGACAACCAGTTGATAAAGGCCGCCGAAAAACGTACGGCGGGATTCAATGTGAAACCTGATGTTTTCCGGCATCCAGCGGCTGATGTCATTGCGCCACAGGTCCAGCGCATAAGGCTCCAGCAACGCGAGCACCGGCCGAAACAGGTAATACAGCGGATGCCAGCGGCTTGGGCAATGATAATCGGCAATCACGACGCGCCCGCCAGGTGCCGTCACGCGCAGCGCTTCGGCGAGAGTCTGGCGGCGCACGGTTTGCGGCTGCTCATGCAGCAGGAAAAACAGCAGCGCGCCCGCATAGCTGTTGTCGGCGAAACCCAGCGATGCCGAATCACGCTGGAACAGCGTAATGCCGGAACGGCCGGCCAGCTTGCGCTGCAGATTACTGATCTGCGCCGGCACGATATCAACCACATCGAGACTGGCTGCTTGTGACATGCCATCGGCAAGTCGTGCCGTCAGATCACCGTAAACGCAGGCGATCTGCAACATCCGCCCCTGTAGCGGCCCCAGTGCCTGCAGCGCGGCGTCGCGCAGTTTGGAAAAATTGCCCCAGAGAATGGCATTGACCAGCCACTGCCGCTCAAAGACGCGGATCGCGTTGGGGTGGACATAGGCCCACCAATAGACTTCCTGCAGATAACGCGGGACGGAGAGAACCCCGGGTAGACCCGGTTCCTGGGCAAGTTCCTGTTTCAATTCAGCCTCGTTCAAGCCAGCCTGGGATCCTCGCCGGACTCAGGGTTGATGAAGGCTAAAACTTAGAACAGGACACGTGAAGAATCCGTGAGGTGGGGAAAATCATCGCCTTACAGCGATTACGGACGTAAAAAAACCGGGCCGAAGCCCGGTTTTTTCAGCAGCTGCAACAATCAGATTGCCTGGATGTTGCTGGCTTGCTGTTTGCCTTTGTTGCCGGCGGTGATGTCGAAGGAGACTTTCTGGCCTTCCTTCAGGGTCTTGAAACCGCTCATCGCGATGCCGGAGAAGTGTGCGAAAAGATCTTCGCCGCCGCCGTCAGGAGTAATAAAACCAAAACCTTTGGCGTCGTTGAACCACTTAACAGTACCTGTTGCCATTTTGTGCATTCCTTTTGAGGATGATTAAAGCCGGCTTTCGCCGAATATCGTATTTAAATCTCACAGCCCCAAAAGCACGCACACCGACAACTTGCTTTACGCGGAACAGCTGACTTTCAAGTACCTGGAAACCAAACACGCGAGGCTGTTATACGGAATGCCTGCAACCCCGTCAAGCACAATGTGGAAGGCATTTGAGTTAGAATAATTATTCCATAAGAATCAATAAGTTATAAAGCGCTCTTAACGGTCAAAAAGCTAATGATCAAGACAGCAATTCAAGTACTGCAGAGCACTCAAAATTTGCGCAAAGTCCTAATCCGCATCACCCTCACCCAGCACCACGTTGCGCACATCCAGACGTTTCGGCAAAGCCGTCCGCGAAATCCGCACAAAGCGGATGCCTGAATGCGCGAAACACCGGGTCTTGAAATCCGGTGCCGCCGTCAGCGCCGCGGGCGCCTCGCCGGCCAGCAGATCGATGGCGATGCGCGGCTGCATTGCCTTATCGCAAAGCACGAAATCAACGGCATGCGACGACAAGCCCCTCGCCATCCGTTCACGCTCGGCTTCCGAAACGGCAGAAATCACCAGCAGCCGGCTCAGGCTCACCCCGCTCAGCACCTCATATTCGGGAAACTGGGTGCGCAGCAGGAAATAAAAAAGGGTTTCCGCGGGTTCCAGCAAGCGTTCCCGGCCGCGATAAGCCTGCGGCGCGGTTGACGGCATCGGTTTCAGCGGGATCGCGGCTGCCGGCAACGCAGCAGCCTTGGCGGTCATTTCCTTCTCCGGTTTGCCAGCCTTGCTGACCAATTCCTGCCAGCGTTCCTTCGACTGACGTTCAAGGGCTGCCTGTTTACGCCGGTAGTTCCACCAGAAAACCACAATCGCGATCACCGGCGCCAGCATCAGCAGGTACCAGATGGCCACCATGACTCAGCTCCGAACGGTATACGTCATGACAGAACCTGCGGCCAGTCAGTGCAGCGGCGGCACATCGAAACGATTCAGTGGTCAGGACACCGTCTGATAATAAAGGTTTTGCGGATGATTGGCTTGCGCGAAAAAGAACCAGCGCTCTGCCACCAGACCGCAGAACTGCATGGCAAACGCCAGCACCAGCAGCGCCGATGATCCGGCGCCCAAGCCCGACTTGACCAGCACCACCGGCAGCACAAAAGCAGCGGCAATGAACAACCACTTCACCATGCGCAGCGTGCCCGGTCCGCGGCCATGGAAAAATTCACGGGTATTGAAGGAACCGCCCATGAAACCCTGCGCCTTCTGCACGACTTTCGGATGATGGATGCCGATCGCGCTTTGCAGTGTTGATTTGGGTTTCAGCGCGGCATTGCGCCGAAGCGAAGCAATTCGCGTCGCCATTCCGGCCAGCGTCAGCAGCATCGCCCACTGGCCGAGGACCGCCACGTTCGGTTCGCCGCGCACTGCCGCCAAAGCAGTCGCCAGCATCACGCCCGAAGCGCAACCCAGCAAGGTAAAGTTAACCAGCGTCAGCGGCGTCGCCCATTCCTGCAGGAACTTGATGCAGGCGTAAATCATGCCGGTACAGACAAACAGCAGCACGCAGACTGCGGCCGCCAAAAGCCCCAGCGTCAGCGTGCCCGGCCGCCCCAGCCAGTGCATCCAGCCGTAAACCGTCACCAGCACCATGAACACCGGCAGCACAATGACTTCACGCGACAGCCAGGACGTGCGCCACATCGCCGCCGCGCGCCAGGCACGATCGGGATGACCCAGGTGGAAAAACGAGGCGAGCAGTCCCGCACCGAGCAGAATCACGGCGGTCGCGCTGCCGCAGGAATAAAACCCGGATGCCGGGGCCGACAGCAGGCCGGCAGCAACAGCGCCTTCAACGACAAACAGCGCGAGAAACAAGCCCTGCCCGGCACCGAGCAGCGTGGTCAGGAATACAACGGAAAAGGCAGGATTCATGTCTCAGTCCTGTTATCGGGCCCGGCCGGATACCGGCGCGGGGCCATCGATGTTCAGCGGATTGTCAGTGCGAGCGGCAACGTCGCCCGGAAGCTTCGCCTCGGTCTTGCGCCGCGGCAGATAATGATTGGCGGGCTGCGTACCCCACTCCGGCATCAGCTGATAACCCGCGGCTTCACGGATCGCCTTCGACACAATCGACTCTTCGTCATGGATATCGCCGTAGAGCCGTGCATTGGTCGGACAGGCGAGCACGCAGGACGGCTTGCGCTCCGACTCGGGCAGCTTCTCGTCGTATATACGGTCGACGCACAGCGTGCACTTCTTCATCACCTTTTGGTGCTCGTCCAGCTCGCGTACGCCGTACGGGCAAGCCCATGCACAGTATTTGCAACCGATGCACTTGTCGTAATCAACCAGCACAATGCCGTCTTCAGGGCGCTTGTAGCTCGCCCCTGTCGGACACACCGGCACGCAGGGCGGATCTTCGCAATGCAGGCAGGACTTCGGGAAATGAACGGTCTGCGTATCCGGGAACCCGCCAACCTCAAAAGTCTGCACGCGATTGAAGAAAGTACCCGTCGGATCGCGGTCATACGGATTGTCATCCGACATGAAACCGGCCTCACCCGATGTGTTCCATTCCTTGCAGCTGGTCACGCAGGCATGGCAACCCACGCAAACATTGAGGTCGATGACCAACGCGAGCTGGGTCATCGCGAGCACTCCCGCTTATCTGATTGAGTCATTTGAAATCTCCATTACCGGCGACAAAGGCCTGCCACAGCTTTCGCACCTTGCCGGTTCCGGGCGCTGCCGGCAGCGGCGCAAACTGCGGTGAGGTTTCTTCGGGCTCACCCGCTTCCGCCTTGCAGATGCGCACCCGCACGTCATACCAGCCGGCCTGCCCCGTCACCGGATCGGAATTGGAAACGGTGCGTCCCCCACCCATCGGAATCTCTTCCGAGATCAGGTGATTCAACAAGAAGCCCTTGCGCGCCTCATTGGCGTCGGGCGACAGATGCCAGGCGCCCTGCGCCTTGCCGATTGCATTCCAAGTCCACACCGTGCCCGGCTCCACCGCGTTACTGCAACGGCACATACAGCGCACGCGGCCGTGCATCGACTCCACCCAGATCCAGTCGCCGTCGGCAATACCGTTATCAGCTGCCGTTTTCTCGTTGACGAACAAATAGTTATGCGCATGAATCTGGCGCAACCAGGCATTCTGCGAATCCCAGGAGTGATACATCGCCATCGGCCGCTGCGTAATCGCCGACAGCGGATACTTCTCCGTGTCGGTGCATTGCACTTCCAGCGGCGTGTAATAAAACGGCAGCGGATCAAAGTACGTGGTGATGCGTTCACGCAGGTGCACCGGCGGCACGCGTTTGCCCTGACCGCGTGCGGCAAGACGGAAGCGCTGCAGCACCTCGGCATACAACTGGATGATTACCGGATCGGCAAAGCGCCGCAGTTTCATTTTCTGCGCCCACTCAGAATATTCCTGATTCCAGTTGCGCATGTACTGGTAGGACTCCGGCATCACGTGGTGGAACACGCAATTGTTCTTGGCGTACATCTCCCACTGCTTGGGATTGGGTTCGCCGACCAGCGCCTTGTCGCCATCCTTGCCGCGCCAGCCGATCAGGAAACCCTGACCCGATCCCGGTTCGGTTTCGAAATTGGTGATGAAGTCCGGGTAATCCTTGAACTTGCGTGAACCATCCGGTTTGGTAAACGCCGGGAACTTGAGGCGCCCCGCCAGTTCGATCAGCACTTCCTGGAAAGGTTTGCATTCGCCCTTCGGCGGCACCACCGGCACCCGCACCGAATCCACCGGGCCGTCGAATTCTGAAATAGGCCTATCCAGCATCGACATCACATCATGGCGTTCGAGATAGGTCGTATCCGGCAACACCAGATCGGCGAAGGCCGTGGTCTCAGACTGGAAAGCGTCGCAGACAATCAGGAAGGGAATCTTGTACTCGCCCGACGCATCCCTGTCGTTCAGCATCTTGCGCACTTCGCTGGTGTTCATGGTCGAGTTCCAGGCCATGTTCGCCATGAACAGCATCAGCGTATCGATCGGGTACGGATCACCCTTCCATGCATTGGTGATCACGTTGTGCATCATGCCGTGCACCGCCAGCGGATGCTCCCAGGAGAAGGCCTTGTCGAGCCGTACAGGTTCACCCTTGTCATCGACGAACAGGTCTTCGGGGCCGCCCGGAAATCCCAGCGGCGCACCGCCCAGCGGCGTATCGGGTTTCACCGCACCCGGATCGTTGGGGTTTCGCGCATACACCGGGGGCGTGCTGCGCGGGAACGGCGCCTTGTGGCGGAAACCGCCGGGCCGGTCGATGGTCCCGAGCAGCGACATCAGGATCGACAGCGCGCGGATGGTATGAAAACCGTTGGAATGCGCCGCGAGACCGCGCATCGCATGGAAGGCCACCGGATTGCCGGTGACCTTGTCGTGCTTGCGGCCCCAGCTGTCAGTCCAGGCAATCGGCAACTCGATTTTTTGATCACGCGCCGTAACGCCCATCTCCTGCGCCAGGCTGCGGATCTTCGCCGCGTCGATGCCGGTAATTTTTGCAGCCCACTCCGGCGTGTATTCGCTGAGCCGTTCGCGCAGCAGTTCGAAGGCCGGTTTTACCGGCGTGCCGTCGGGCAATTGGTAGCTGCCGGTCAGCGCCGGATCGGAATCACCGGTGTGGTTGATCACTGCGCGCTTGCTGTGACGGTCCCACCACAGTTGCTGGTGCTTGCGATGCGGATTTTTCTCTTCCGCGGTTTCATCGCAGGCGATCAGGCCGAACTTTTCGCTCTTTTCATCGAGGTTCACCAGATAACCGGCGTTGCTGTACTGCACCAGAAAGTCGCGGTCGTAAAGACCCAGCTTGACCAGCTCATGGCACAGCGCCAGCAGCAGCGCACCATCCGTACCCGGGCGGATCGGAATCCATTCATCCGCCACTGCCGAATAACCGGTACGCACCGGATTGATCGAAATGAAGCGACCGCCTTCACGCTTGAATTTCGAGATCGCCATCTTCATCGGATTCGAGTGATGGTCTTCCGCCGTGCCGATCATCACGAACAGCTTGGCGCGGTCGAGATCCGGACCACCGAATTCCCAGAAGCTGCCGCCAATGGTGTAAATCATGCCCGCGGCCATATTCACCGAGCAGAAGCCGCCGTGCGCCGCATAGTTCGGCGTGCCGAACTGGCGTGCGAACAGGCCGGTCAAGGCCTGCATCTGGTCGCGACCGGTAAACAGCGCGAATTTTTTCGGATCGGTGGAACGTAGCTTGCCCAGCCGTTCCTCCATGACCTTGAAGGCTTCATCCCAGCTGATCGGCTCGAACTCGCCGGCGCCGCGCTCGGAACCGGGTTTGCGTCGCAGCGGCCGGGTCAGCCGTGCCGGCGAATACTGCTTCATGATGCCCGATGCGCCCTTGGCGCAGATCACGCCTTTATTCAGCGGATGCCCGGGATTGCCCTCGATGTAGCGGACTTCGTCGTTTTTCAGATGTACGCGGATGCCGCAACGGCAGGCGCACATATAACAGGTAGTGTTGCGGGTTTCGGTGCGGGCGGCGGGCTGTGCGCTGGCGGTCATTGGGGGCAAACCATTCGTCGGTGATTACCGCGCGAATTGTAGGGTTTGCCCCTCAAATTCAGGGTTAAAAATACTTATGGGGTCATTTATTGGAGCATTGATGTGGCCACCCTGCGGACTCAACGCTGTTGATCCATCCATTTGCTGGTCTGCGGCATCGTCCAGTCCGCCAGTTTGGTGACCATGCGCCGCGGATCGTCATCGAGCACAATCATGTCGCGGTGCGCCGGATTGATGAAACGCGCTTTCACAGCGTGCCCCAGAAACGCATACAGATGATCGTAATAGCCGTGGACATTGAGCAGGCCGCAGGGTTTGCTCTGCACCCCGAGCTGGTTCAGCGTCACCATCTCGAAAAACTCGTCCAGCGTGCCCATGCCGCCGGGTAGCGCAATGAAAGCATCAGACAGTTCCGCCATCATCACCTTGCGCTCATGCATCGATTCAACGACATGCAGCTCGGTCAGGCCGGTATGCACCATTTCACGTTCCAGCAGCCGGCGTGGCGTGACGCCGGTGACGTTGACGCCCGAAGCCAGCGCCGTCTCGGCAACCACGCCCATCAAGCCGATATTGCCGCCGCCGAAAACAATGCCGAGCCCGGCATCGCCGATCGCCCGCACCATAGCCTGCGTCGCCGTGACGTAAATCCCGTCGTTACCGCTATTGGAGCCGCAAAACAGGCAGATATTTTTCATGAGGGCTCAGACTCCTTTCCTGTTGGCCTGAATTTTATAGGATCGGACCCGGTTTAACCCCGAATGCCGCAGCCTTGCGTTTACAGGCAGGTATCCCGACAAAAAGGAAGCCCCATGAAACGCCAAGCCACCCTGATGATCGCCGCACTCACTGCAGCCTTCCCCGCCATTGCGCAGACCGAAAACACCGGTCAGGCTCTGACCATCTACAGCACGGCCCGTCCCGGCGCCCTACCGCCGGAACTCTATCGCGGCGGCGCTGGCGGCCCCGCCGTGCCCGGCTATGCCGTGGTGAGCCAGCAGCGCGATCTCGCACTCGTCCGCGGCCGCAACAACGTGCGCTTCACCGATGTCGCGGCGCTGATTGATCCGACCACCGTGCTTTTTGAATCGCTGACCGACGCCGTGGGCACACGGGTCATCGAACAGAACTTCCAGTTCGATCTGGTCAGTTCTCAAAAGCTGCTGGAGAAATACATCGACCGCCGCATCAGCGTCGACCAGATCCGCGGCAGCGACACTGAATCCTTTTCGGGAACGCTGCTGTCCACGGCCGGCGGCATCGTACTCAAACGCGACGATGGCAGCATCCAGACCCTGCCGCACAACGCCGGCGTGCGCCTGCCCGAACTGCCGGGCGGTCTGATCACAAGGCCGACCCTGGTGTGGGACGTCAACGCCAGCCGCGCCGGCAACCATGCCACGCGCGTGTCTTACCAGACCACCGGCATCACCTGGTGGGCTGATTACAACCTGACCTATCAGGAAGGCAGCGACGCCAACAGCTGCAGACTCGATGTCGGTGCCTGGGTCAGCATCGTCAACAAGTCCGGCGCCAGCTACACCGACGCCAAACTCAAACTCGTCGCCGGCGACGTCCACCGCCCGCAACCGCAGGGCCGCGCCTATGCAGCGCCCGCAGCGCAACGTGCGATGGCGATGGAAATGAGCGACAAGGGTTTCGAGGAAAAATCCTTTTTCGAATACCACCTCTACACCCTCAGCCGCCCTGCAACCATTGCCGACAACTCAAGCCAGCAAATGGAACTGTTCCCCGCAGCCCGCGGCGTCGCCTGCGAAAAAACCCTTGTCTATTACGGCGCCGCTGACGCCCGTCCCTACGGCAGTCCCGCCACCGACCGCAACTACGGTATCCAGAGCAACCGCAAAGTCGACGTCTACCTCGGCTTCAAAAATGCCAAAGAGCAGAACATGGGCATGCCCCTCCCGGCCGGCCGCATCCGCGTCTCCAAACTCGACAGCGCCGACCAGACCCTCGAATTCATCGGCGAAGACGTCATCGACCACACGCCGCGCAACGAAAATGTGCTGATCAAGATGGGGGCTGCCTTCGACGTCATCGGCGAACGCCGCCAGGTCAGCTTCAACGTCGACACTTCACGCAAAACCATGACCGAAGAAATCGAAGTCAAACTGCGCAACCAGAAAAAGGAAGCGGTCACGGTGATGGTCAAGGAAAACCTCTACCGCTGGACCAACTGGCAGATCACCGGCAAGAGCCATGACTACCGCAAGAATGATGCGCGGACCATCACTTTCCCCGCACGCATTGCTGCTGGTGCTGAAACAACGGTTCGCTATACCGTCACTTACAACTGGTAAATAGTTGCATAACCGCCCTTCCGAGCCGAAGAGCAATTCAAGGAAACCCGCCGGATCCGCCTGGCGGTATTGGTTTGCCCCCCATAACCGTGACTTACCACCTGCACCACGCATCACCCCTGCTATACAATCCCCCCCATCCCACCAAGGGATTACAGGGAGAACACCATGGGTCTCGGCACCATCATCACCCTCGCCGTACTGGTCGCCATCGCGGTCTATGTCATTACGATCTACAACGCGCTGGTACAGATCAAGCACAACGTCTCCAAAGCCTGGGCCAATATCGACGTGCTGCTCAAGCAGCGCCACGACGAATTGCCCAAGCTGATCGAAACCTGCAAGCAGTACATGAAGTTCGAGCAGGAGACGCTGACCAAGGTCATCGAAGCCCGCTCCAAGGTATTCTCGGCGCGTGAAGCGCAGAACATGCCGGCGCTGGGCCAGGCCGAAGGCACGCTGCGTTCGGCCATCGGCAGCCTTTTCGCGCTGGCCGAATCCTATCCCGAACTCAAGGCCAACCAGACGTTCCAGCAGTTGCAGACGCGCATCTCAAGCCTGGAAAACGCCATCGCCGACCGCCGCGAGTTCTACAACGAGTCGGTCAACATCAACAATGTGCGCATCGAGCAGTTCCCCGACGCGATCATTGCTTCCATGATGGGCTTCAAGGCCGCGCAGCTGCTCGAATTCACCGAAGAGGAAAAGAAGAACGTCGACGTCGGCCAGCTGTTCAAGTCCTGAGCAGCACTGAATGACGTTTACGTTCAACGGCGCCCGCAACAGCAGCAGCGGGCCGCTGCTGCTGTCCGGCGGCCTGCATTTCATCATCATCGCCATCGCTGCACAGGCCGACACGCCGGAAGTCTGGCCCTTCGCCCTGCTCGCGATGTCCGTGGTCAGTTTTTTCGCCTGGCTCGGCAATCACCGGCGCTACCGGCAGATCAACGACCTGCCGACATCACGGGTAGCATCCGCAGCGCAGGGTTATGTCGAACTGCTGGGCGTCGGCCGGCTGATCGACGGCTCGACGGTGCATTGCCCGGTCAGCCAACGCCATTGCTGCTGGTACCGTTATACCGTCGAGGAAGAACAAAGCGACGACAAATGGAAAACCGTCGATGAAGGCTGCAGCGTCGCGCATTTTTTTCTGGTTGATGACAGCGGCGCCTGCGTGATTTCACCGGACGGCGCCGAGGTCGTCACCAGCAAACACAAGTCCTGGCAGCAGGGCAATATGCGTTACAACGAATGGCTGCTGCTGCCAGGCGATACGCTTTATGCCATCGGCGAATTCGTCACCCATACCGCCAACGCACCGTCGGTCGCCGAAGAGCGCGAAGATGTCAGCGCCCTGCTCAGCGATTGGAAAAACGACCGGCAGAATCTGCTCAAACGCTTCGATCTCGATCAGGACGGCACGATCAGCCTCAAGGAATGGGAACTGGCGCGCATGCAGGCGTTTCGTGAAGTGCGCAAACGGCAACTGGAGCAGACCGGCCGCCAGACCGAAGGCGTGCATCTGCTGCGCAAGCCGCGCGACAAACGGCTGTTCCTGCTGTCCAATGAAATGCCCGACACGCTCGGTCGCCGTTACCTGTGGTGGAGCTGGGCCCACCTCACCGCCTTCATCGGCCTCGGCGCCTGGGGCCTTGTCTGGCTCGGCGTAAAATAATAAATAAAAACAATTACTTCGATATGAACGAATACCATCTCCAGTGCCTCAACAGTGGTGGCTTTCACCGCCTGCACTACACCGACTGGGGCGATCCCGCGAATCCTCGCGTGGTGATCTGCGTGCACGGACTGACGCGCAACTGCCGCGATTTTGATGGACTAGCTGCAGCACTTCAAAACGATCTGCGGGTGATCAGCGTCAGCATCGCCGGCCGCGGCAAAAGCGACTGGCTGCCGAACAAGGACGATTACAAATATCCGCAGTACATGAATGACATGACCGCGCTGATGGCGCGGGTCACCGCAGCCGGCGCCACCGAAATCAACTGGGTCGGCACGTCGATGGGTGGCATGCTCGGCATGTTGCTGGCCTCACACCCGAACACGCCGCTGCAACGGCTGGTGCTCAATGATGTCGGCACACTGATACCGAAGGCATCGATGGAGCGCATCGGCGCCTATGTCGGCCGCAATCCGCGCTTCGCCAGCTTCGCCGAATTCGTTCAGTACCTGCGTACCGTTGCCGCCCCTTTCGGGCCGCTGACCGATGCGCAATGGCATCATCTGGCCGAACACAACGCCAATTGCGATGCCGAAGGCCGCTGGGGCATGAACTACGATCCGGATATCGCGCTGCCCTTCCGCAAGGCCGCGGCCAAAGACATCCTGCTGTGGAATTACTACGATGCAATCCGCTGTCCGACGCTGCTGCTGCGCGGCGCGGACTCCGATCTGCTGCTTCACGAAACTGCCGAAGAAATGACCCGGCGCGGCCCGAAACCGAGGCTGATTGAATTTGCCGGTATCGGCCATGCACCGGCGCTGATGGCCGACGATCAGATCGCTGCCGTCAGCGACTTCCTGCTCCGCACGTGAAGGCTAGCCCGCCCTGGCCTGCTCCATCGCCTGCAACAACACTTCCGGGTCCTGCGCGCCGGAAATGCCGATGGTGCGGTTGATGATGAAAAACGGCACGCCTTCGATACCGACCTGACGTGCTTCCTGATCAGCACTGCGGATCAGATCGGCATCGGCATCGCTGTCCAGATAAGCCAGGGTCTCTGCTTGATCCAGTCCGGCCTGTGTTGCGTAATCCGCCAGTACCGCACTGTTCGTCAGGTCGGCGCCCTCGATGAAATAAGCGCGGAACAACGCTTCGGCCATCGCATCCTGCAAACCCTGTTCACCGGCACGGTGCATCAGCCGGTGCGCCTTTACCGTATTCGGCTGCACCTTTATCGCATCGAAATTCATGTCGAGGCCCACACTCTTGCCGACCAGCGCCACACGTTTATAGCGTGAGCTGTCGCGCTCGCCGAATTTGCGCAGGATGTAATCCGCGCGCGAAATGCCGATGGCGGGCAAATCGGGATTCAACTGGAACGGCAACCAGCGCACGGCCGGTTTATGCTCATCGGGGTGCAGTTTTGCGAACTGCTGCAGCGCGATTTCCAGCTTGCGCTTGCCGATGAAGCACCAGGGTCAAACCACGTCGGAAACGATGTCGATGCTGATGTCCTGGCTCATGACGATCCCCAGTGAGGTTTATGGTAACTACCTGTTTTTATTGATACTTTATTCCAGCCTCCTCAGGCGCGCAATGCCTTCAGATCCGGCTTACCCTTGAGCAGGCCCGGCACTGACTCCAGGAAGGCTGAGATCTGCTGCTCGCCCCAGCCGCCAAAGGCGCAGTTGCGACGGCATTTATCCTCGATCTCGGCACGGGTCAGCGGCTCCTGTGCACCACCGCGGATATGCGGCTGACGCTCCTCGAAAACCCTTCCGTCTTTCAGCGTCATCCGCACGTGGCCGGTGTAGGCCTTGGGATAGGGATTATTCGGATCGACGACGTATTTCACTTTCGATGCCAGCGCGAGGATGCGCTCATCGCGCACGGTCTTTTCGGTGAATGCCGCCAACCCCGCCCCGCCCGTGACAAAAGCCACGGCGATGTTGAACGGTGCGCTGAACTTGGCGGCGTATTCATTGGCCGGGCGCTGTTTGGCCGGCAGCGGATCCCACAGCCGGTGCACATAACCTTCGGCGGTTTCGCAGAGCACATCGACCACGTCTTCCGCGGAAAAACCTTTTTTCGCCAGGCGCAGCGCGCAGTCGGCATAAGGCTGGTTCATCGTGCCCGTCGCATAGGGCTTGAAGGTGATGCGCGACATATACCAGTCCTTGCCGAAATCCCGGGTCAGCACGTCGTAATCACCGGCCGCGGAACGCGCAAAGGCGTAATACAAGCCATGAGTGCCTTCAAAAACCGTACGCGGCCCGAGAAAACCCTGCTGACCGAAACGTGCAGCCTGTATGCCCACCTGCGCTGCCCAGCCGGCGTGCATGCGTTTGGTCCAAGCCCCTTCAGCGAGATATTCAATGATGCCGCTGGCCATGCTGCCGGCAATGCCCAGTGCATCGACCGTCTGCTGCTTGTTCAGCCTCAACGTCCGCGCCACCGCCAGCGTCGCACCCATTGCGCCAAGCACTGCCGTCGGATGAAAACCGGATTTGTGTATGGCCTTCGGGATCACCATCGACATCCTGCACAGCATTTCAACGCCGGCGACAAATCCTGCCAGCACGTCGCGCCCGTCGCATCCGAAACGCTCCGCCGCCGCCAGCACTGCCGGACCGATCACCGTGCTCGAATGCACCGGACCACCTTCGAAGGTGTCGTCAAAATCCTCGCCGTGCGTCGCAGTGCCGTTGATCAGCGCCGCGGCTTCTGCCGAGAAAGTCTGGGTATGACCTATTGCCGTGCACGGTCCGCCTGCATCGACGCCGGCAATCACCGCCTTGATGTAATCGGTATTGCGCGCCGCCACACAGAGGCCGACCACATCAATGAGCAGTTCTTCGGCACGTGCGAGCACTTCCGCGGGAATGGCATCGACGTTCAGGGCCAGGGTTTGTTCGGCGAGCCGCTCGGCGACCGCGACTTCAGGCAGTTTTTCACTCATTGTTTCATCCGCTACAGGTCAAAAAACGGGGGCTTTCACCCCCGTGTCGGGCGTGACTGCAATCAGCAGCCACGCATTCGCAGGGCCGGTCAGCGTACGACCGGGGTGCCCGCCTCTTTCAGGATTTCGCGCATCTGGTTGGTGAAGGTGTCGAAGAATTTGCCAAGCTCGACCGACTTCTGGAAGCCGTCTTCAAACTGCTGATCTTCCAGATACTTGCGCCAGGTCGGCGTTTTCACCATGCGCTGGAACAGGTCTTCGTAATAGGCCACGACATCCGGCGCTACGCCAGACGGCATCACCACGCCGCGCACCTGCGGCACATTGGGAATTTCATAGCCGGCTTCTTTCAGCGTCGGAACATTCGGGTAAGGCGCGAGGCGCTTTTCAGCGACCTGCGCAATCACGCGCATGTTGCCAGCCTTGATGTGCTCACCGGCTTCCTGCGGCTCGATCACCATCATGTTGACGTGACCGCCCAGCAGCGCGGCAATACGTTCGCCGCCACCCGGGAAGGAGATATAGGCCCAGTTGGCACCGGTGGATTTCATCAGCAATTGACGCACCACGTTGTCGCGACTGGTCTGGGAACCGCCGGATTGCTTCAGCGTGCCCGGCGTTTTTTTCGCCGCTTCAATGAAGTCCTTCATGGTCTTGAACGGCGCATCGGCCTTCACCGCTACCACGGCCGGCTCCAGCACCAGGCGTGCGACAGGCTGCATGTCCTTCAGCGTGAACTTGGCCTCGGCACGCACCAGCGGATTGGTCAGCCAGTTGCCGGTGAAAATGGCGATGGTGTGGGTATCGCCTTTTTTCTCGGCGACATAAGCCATGGCGCGCAGACCTCCGCCACCGTCGCGGTTGTTGACCTGGAAGCGCACCGGCGCAAGGTTTTCCTTTTCAATCAGCTGGGTCATGAAGCGGGCCAGTACATCGGCGCCGCCTCCGGGACCGGTATGCACCACGATTTCAACAGGCTTGGTCGGCTTGAACTGTGCCCAAGCAGGCCCTGCCGCCAGAGCTGCGGCGCAGGCGGCCATGATGATGGACGTGCGTAATGTCATGATCACTTCTCCTCGTAAATTGAACGGCATTGTTTGCCGTTGAATATTCAGCTGAATTAAGAATCGCTCAGCCGTTTTCCTCGATTGCCCTGACCCGCCAGGAATTGAACTTCCGGAACAGCGGCATGATCAGCAGCAACACCGCCAGCACCAGCATTGTGGCCGAAATCGGCCGGGATACCAGAATGCCCAGATCCCCCTGCGACATCATCAGCGACTGGCGCAGCGCGCGTTCCATGGCGTCGCCGAGCACCAGGCCGAGAATCAGCGGCGCCGAAGGATAATCCAGACGCCGCATCAGGTAACCCAGCAGACCGAAGGCGGCCAGCATATAGCAGTCAAACAGGCTGCTCGACACGGTGTAAACGCCGACCAGCGAAATGCCGAGGATGATCGGATACAGCAGGTACGACGGCAGTTTGAGAATTTGCGCAAACAGCGGAATCAGCGGCAGGTTGAGCACCAGCAGCATCACGTTGCCGACATACATGCTGGCCACCAGCCCCCAGAACAGCTCGGGATTGTCCTGGATCATCAAGGGACCGGGCTTCAATCCCCACAGCACAAACGCCGCGAGCAGGATCGCCGTGGTGCCGGAACCGGGAATGCCCAGCGTCAGCAGCGGCACCAGCGCGCCGCCGGTCTCGGAGTTGTTGGCGCCTTCCGGTGCAGCAACACCCTCCGGAACGCCGGTGCCGAATTTCTCAGGATGTTTCGATACTGCCTTTTCCAGACCGTACGAAATGAACGACGCGATGGTCGAACCGGCGCCGGGCAGCACACCGATGATGAATCCGACTACGGAACCGTTGAGAAAGGCAAAGCGACAGGCCTTGAGCTCGGCCATCGTCGGCA
Organism: Burkholderiales bacterium; assembly: GCA_030833315.1. Taxonomy (GTDB): domain Bacteria; phylum Pseudomonadota; class Gammaproteobacteria; order Burkholderiales; family SG8-41. The sequence continues at coordinate 18,879 of JAURHM010000029.1, read as the reverse complement.
GCAGGTTACGCAGGCCTTTGGGTACCGGCAGCATCGTGCCCTCTTCGCGCTGCTCCATATTGGCGAACACTTCGCTCAACGCGAACACACCGATGGCGACGATCACAAAATCCACGCCGTCGAGCATCTCGCTGTTACCGAAGGTGAAGCGCGAGGCATCGCTGAACAGGTCGATGCCCATGCCGGCGATCCACAGCCCGACCAGCATCGCCAGCAGCGCCTTGACCAGCGATTCTCCGGCCAGCAGCACCACCATCGCCAGACCCAGCACCATCAGCGCGAAATATTCCGGTGAGCTGAAAGCGAGACCGAATTTGGCCAGCGGCGGCGCCACCAGCATCAGCGCCACTACGCCAACCGTGCCCGCAATGAACGATGCAATCGCTGCAATACCCAGCGCCGCACCGGCGCGGCCTTTGCGTGCCATCTGGTAACCGTCGAGACAGGTCACCACTGAAGCCGATTCGCCCGGTACATTGAGCAAAATGGCCGTCGTCGAGCCGCCGTATTTGGCGCCGTAATAAATGCCCGCCAGCATGATCAGCGCACTGGTCGGCGGCATCTTGAAGGTCAGCGGCAGCAGCATGGCAATGGTCGCCGCCGGTCCGAGGCCCGGCATCACGCCGACCACGGTTCCGAGGAACACTCCGGCGAAACACCAGAACAGGTTCAGCGGCTCCAGAGCAACAATGAAGCCGTGACCGAGATTGGCTAATACGTCCATGATTCAGCTCAGAAACCCAGCGGTCCCACCGGCAGGCCGACATTCAGCGCCAGTGAAAACACCAGATAAAAACCAAGAGCATTGCCTGCAGCGGCCGCACAGGCGATTTTCAGAGACTTGCCGTACATCACACCGACGATGAACAGCGTCAGCAAAGCCAGCACGGTCAGCAAGCCCAGCAGTTTGAGCAATGCGGTGCAAAGTGCAAACACCGCCCACACCAGCATCGCGCGGCCGACACCCTTCCAGTCGACTTTCGCGCCGGCAACCGCCGGACGGACCGCCGACACGACCACCAGCCAAAGCGACAGGACCACCATGGCAATGCCGTACCACATCGGGAAAAAGCCCGGACCCGGGCCCTCCGGTCCGACATAGTTCCACTGCCGTGCTTCGGAAATGATGTAGACGCCGAGCGCAGCGAGTACCGCACCCGACACCACATCGCCCTTCAAAAACCAGGATTTCTGTGCCACAGGCGTTCCCGTCAATCGATTTCGTAGCCGGCAGCACGCAACTGCGGCTGGAATTCCGGTGCGGTCAGGCGACGGATGAAATCACGCGCCAGTTCAGGCTGCGCCCCGCGAACTGCGATGCCAGCGGTGTAAACCGTCTTCATCTGGAATTCATCGGGCAGCGGACCGACAAATGTCACGCCCTTGATCGGCAGGATTTCGGTGTTCTGGGTAATGCCGAGTTCAAAATTGCCGTTGCTCGCCGCCAGCCAGTTCATCGCCGCGTTGCCATTGGGATAAAACTGCATGCGGTCCTCGACCTGCGAAGCCACGCCGAGGCGCTCCATCAGCTTCATCACGATCTTGCCCGCAGTGGCGGTTGCCGGATCGGGGCAGACGATGATGGAAGCGGCAAGGATGTTGGCGCGCAGCGCTTCGCGCGTACGCACTTCCGGCAATGGCGTTCCGGCGCGCACCGCAACGCCGGTGCCGACCTTGCCGATGTCCTGAACCGAGGAAATCGCCACCATGCCGGCAGAAACCAGATCCTGGATCAGCTGCGCGCTGAGGATAATGGCATCGACCGCTTCGCCGCCGACCATACGGGCCTTCATCGCACCGACTGCACCATAAGCCGCCTCGACACGATGTCCCGTGTCGCGTTCGAACGCCGCGATGACTTCTTCACAGACCGCCTGAGCCGCACCGGCGCTCAGCAAGCGCAATACCGCCATTTACTTATCCCCCAGCGTTGTACAAGCGCACGATGTTACCAGTCCGACCGCGGTGCTCCTACCCCCCCCGGAATCCCCCTTGCACCGAAAAGAGGCATCACCTAGTCTCGTCAATAGAATGAAACGCATCCACAACGCGCGACATCCCGCTGAAGCCCACCTGATCTGCGGCCTGCTGCAGTCATGCGGCATTGCAGCAGTGGTGCGCGGCGAATGGCTGGCTGGCGGATTCGGCGAACTGCCCCTCGATGCCTGCGCCGTATGGGTGACAGACGACCGGCAATTGGATGAAGCCGATCGCCTGCTCCGTGATCTCCTGCAGGGCCGGGTTGCGGCCGCAATGACCGATCAGCGCTGGCAATGCACGCGCTGCAATGAATTCAGTGAAGGTCAGTTTACCGACTGCTGGCAGTGCGGCGCCGGCCGGCCCTGAGACACGCTCACGTCACTACCGGCGTATTGGGTTTATCCGACGCGATGCGGCCATCCACCAGTTCGATGATGCGGTCGCAGCGCGCCGCCAGCCGCGGATCATGGGTCACGATCAGCAGCCCGGTGCCCCGATTGCGGTTGAACTGGCGAAGCAGCGCAAATATCGTATCGCTGCTGTGCGTATCCAGATTGCCGGTCGGCTCGTCGGCCAGCACCATTTGCGGACCACGCACCAGTGCTCGGGCTATTGCCACGCGCTGCTGCATGCCGCCAGACAGTTCGGTCGGTTTTTTGTCGGCGGCATCATGCAGGCCGACCGCATCCAGCAGTTCCATCGCGCGTTCGCGCAGATCGCTCTGCAGCACCCCTCGGCTCCGCCCCATCAATCCGGGCAGCATGATGTTCTCCACTGCAGTGAACGCAGGCAGCAGATGATGAAACTGGAATATGAACCCCAGCACTTCGTGCCGCGCCAGCGTACGTTCATCATCATCAAACGCCGTGACATCGCGCCCGCCCAGGTGATAAAGGCCACCCGAAGCACTTTCAAGAAGGCCCAGAATATTCAGCAAGGTGCTTTTGCCGGAACCTGACGGACCGATCAGTGCGGTGAACTCACCCGGCTGGATCACCAGATCAATGCCGTGCAACACCTCTTCGGCATTCGGCAGCCCCTCGTTATAAGTCTTGTGCAGTCCGCTGATTTCGACCAGCGGTGCTTTCCCGTTCGCGCTCATCTCAGCCCCGGATCGCCTGCGCCGGATCCAGCCGTGCCGCATTGCGCGCCGGCAGCACCGCAGCGATCAGCCCGAGTACGGCGGCGCCGGCGACGACATAGCCGATCAGCCTGAAATCAAAAGACAGCGAGAACAGCGCCTGTCCCTCGGCGTTTCGCAGGATGCGACTGAAAAACGAGACCAGCATCATTCCCAGCACCGACCCCAGCAATGCCCCGCCGACGCCGACGATCACGCCCTGCAGCAGGAACACGCTGAGCATCTGCCGTCTCGTGGCACCGACTGCGCGCAGAATTCCGATCTCCTTGCGCTTCTGTACCACCGACACCACCAGCACGCTGGCGATACCCAGCGACACCACCACAGTGATGAAAAACCGGATCAGCAACGTCATGATGTCCTGGTTCTTGATCGCCGCGAATACCTGATTGTTGGTCTGTATCCAGCTTTCAATCAGTTGCCCCGACTGCGCGCGCAACTGTGCCGAAATGATTTCGGCTTTCATGATGTCGCGTACGGCCACATCCAGATTGGTGATGCGTCCGGGGATGCCCAGCAGGCTCTGCGCCGCACGCAGATCCGTATACACATAACGCCGGTTCAGTTCGCGCGAACCCAGATCAAGCAAGGCGCGGATGCGGAACACTTCGCTGCCGCCCTGCGCGGTCTGCACGCGGAAGCGATCACCAAGTACGGCGCCGAGGTCTTTGGCCAATTCAATGCCGATCAGCGCATCGCCGGGCTCAATCACCAGTACACCCGACTTGACCTTGTCATCGAGGCGGACCACGCGCAGGTAACGTTCGAGTTCGGTACCGACAATCACCACCGATCGCGATGCCTCGCCTTTGATCCCCAGCCCCGATCCTGTCGCTACCGGCGCCACGGCAATCACACCTTCCGTGGCTTCCGTTACGCGCGCCAGTGCCGGCCAGCCGTCGATGGTGGTCAGTCGCTGAGGCCGCGCCTGGATCGAAGACAGCCGCGTGCCGTCGGCATCCCCGGCAATCAACGGCGCCACGGTTTCTTCCGGCGGCTTGATGACAATATGCGCTTGCGCCCCGGTAACGCGTTTGATCAGATCACCCTGCACGCCGGTGAGCACAGCCGTGATGAAAAAAATCACCGCAACGCCGATGGCAGCGCCGCCGATGATCAATGCCGTCTGCATGCGCCCTTCACGCAGGAAACGCAGGGCTACCGTCAGTTCAAACCCCAGCGCGTTCATGGCTGGGCGCCTCCATTAACCAGCGCGTTCATCGCCGGTCGCGAACCCGGCTGCCGGCTGCCACTTCGCGATTGAGGATCACCCGATCACCGGCCTTGAGGCCTTCGGTAACCGCCACGCGCCCTTGGGTTTGCAAACCGACCTTCACTGCCATTCTGCTTGCAACGCCCTCACGGTCAACAAGCACCCACGGCGCCTCGGTCTGTAATTGGCGTACGGCGTCTGCCGGCAGCATCAGGACCTGCTTCAACAGCGGCCCCTGCAGGTCAATCGAAACCGTCATGTCGGACTTCAGCAACGCCGGCGGTTTGGCCACATCCAGCCGCAGCTCCACCGACCCGCGGCTGGCATCAATACCCGGCGAAATGTAATTGACCACCGCTTCAAACCGCTCTGCGGGAAACGCATCGGCCGCAGCCATCGCCGAGGCGCCCTGGGTGATCAGCGGCAGATTTTTTTCATCGACCTGCACGATCAGACGCACCGGACCGTCCAGCGCCAGACTCATCATCCGGCGACCGGCTTGAGCGATGTCACCGGGCTCGACCAGACGTTCCAGCACCACGCCGGCACCCGGTGCGCGAATACGCGTCTGTGCGAGTTTGGCTTCCGCGGCTTCCAGCGCAGCCACGGCTTCCGCCAGCTGACTCTGCGCCTGCTGGGCTTCAGCACCGCTTGAAGACTGCGCACCAGCCTGGGCACGCGCGCTGGCCAGCTGGCTGCGCGCGATGTCCAGTTGGCGCTCTGCTTCATCCACACGCGACTGACTGATGAACCCTTTCGCCATCAGATCACGATTGCGTTTGTCATCCCGTTCGGCTTGCAGAAGATTGGCTTCCGCCTGTTTCAATCCCGCCTGTGCCGTCGGCAACGCCAGGGTCTGCACCGAAGAAACCCGCGCTTTGGCGCGAGCCAGCGCTGCGCGTGCCTGCGCAGCAGCGGCGGCCAGTTCACCACGTTCCAGCTCCACCAGTAGCTGATCCGCGGCGATGCGCGCGCCCTCCCGCACCAGCACCCGATCAACCCGGGCAGTGATGGTGGCACCGATTTCAACTTTGGCGGGCGGCAGCACGCGACCGCTGGCAACCACACCGGTCTGCACATCCGTTGCGGCCAGAGTCAGGATGTCCACCGCGACCGCCTTGGGACGCAACACAAGGAGCAGCACAATCGCCGCCACAGCGGCCACGGCGATGATTGGCATCATCCGGCGCATGGGCAGCGTCAGCGCCATGGCGCTCTACCAACCCGCCAGGAAATCGCGTACGCCGGCTTCGTTGCGCAGATGCCAGATGCGCTGGATGCACTGCCGGACTTCATCTGGGGTGGCAGCGCCCGAAAAACTGACCAGCCGCTGCGCCTTGTCTTCGAGTTCCTGGCGCGACAGCGTGTTGCCGGGATCGCCCTTGGGCGTATCGACGCGGCACTCCAGCGTGCGGCCGTCGCGTGTCTGCACGGAAACCCGACCCAGCCAGCGCCGCGGATAGGCGTCATCGACCTCGGGGTCAAGCACCATGGTCACACGGTCATGGAAGTTACGTAATTCTTTGTTTTTTAATGAATTTTCAGTGAAGTCTGCGAGAGCGGCACGACCCAGCGTGGCGATCATCGCCAGCACGAAACCCATCGAGAATTTCGACTGGTGAATGGTCTGCGGATCGGTCACCGGCCCGAGCACGTCAATCGCGCCCTGATGCACATGCGCCGTGACTTTGACGATGTCATCGGCCTTCAGTTGATTCTGCTTCATCAGCATCTGCAGCGCATCGGCCGCAGGATGGGTATGACGGCAGGATGCATGGTATTTGAACGAAGTCTCTGCCGTGGCCCAGCGCGTGCCGAGGCCGTCGGTCAGCCAGCGCGCATCGGAATCGCTCGACATGCCGGCTGCCATGCCCTGTTTGCCTTCAAAAATCTCCCGCGCACCGGTAAATCCGTCGCGTGCGATATAAGCCGCCATCAGTCCGTCGGCGGCAGCTTTCGCCGTGTGGAGCTGTTTGGAATCCGCCGCGTCGCGCAAGAATTCCCAAAGGCCTGCAGCCATCGTTCCGGCAGAACCCAGGGCATGCTGCATCCTGTCGGCGTCCAGCTTCAGGATATGCGCCACGCCGGCAGCGGCAGCCAGTTTGCCTGCGGTGCCTGTGGTGTGAAAAATCTTGTAATGGGAACGACCGAGGAACTCGCCGACACGCACCCCGCACTCATAACCGGCGACCGATGCCGCGATCAGTTCCTTGCCGGTAGCGCCGACATCCTGCGCCGCGGCCAGCACGGCCGGAAACACCACGGTGCCCGGATGCAGCACCGAACTGTTGTGCAGATCATCCTGTTCGACAAAATGCGAAGCCGCGCCGTTGACCAGTGCCGCAAAAAAAGGCGATGTGCGTTTGCGGGTCAGCAGGTTTTCCGCCGGACCGTCCCCCGGCCCCATCGCAGAGGCAAAGCCGTCAATCACCGACACCGGCCTTGCACCCTTGCCAGCCAGCGACGACGCGAACCAGTCGAGAAACAGTTCCTCGGTACGCGCCACTACAGGCGCCGGCAGATCCTCGTAACGGATCGCGGACAGAAAAGCGCATAGTTGCTGCGTGGGACTGCCCACGGCCGCAGGATTTTGTTTTTTGGCAGATGTTTGCATGATGGACTCCGACTCCTTGAGGAAGCGCCATTTTAAAGTGAAACGGCGCCCCCTTAGCCCGAAAATGCAGCCTTCCGTCGCCAGTGCTAAGCTCGATTGATCCACATCAACCCCGGAATACTGTCATGGCTAAACGCAAATCCATCCGCACCGATATCGCCTGGAGCGCCGTCGATCGCATCACCGTCAAGGGCCACGATCTGTGCACCGAAATCCTCGGCAAACTGTCGCTGGGCGACATGGCCTTTCTCGAAATCACCGACCGCCTGCCGACCCCGCGTGAATCAGTGATGTTCAACGCCATTGCCGTGACTTTGGTCGAACACGGCCTGACACCCAGTTCGATTGCCGCGCGCATGACCTATACCGGCGCCCCCGAAGCAATGCAGGCCGCGGTTGCCGCCGGCCTCTGCGGTCTGGGCAGCGTGTTTGTCGGCAGCATGGAAACCGCCGCGCGCATGCTGCAGGAAGCCCTGCCCGACCCTACGGTTGATGCCGACCTCGATCAGCTCGCCGTGCAGATTGTTGAGCGCTTCCACAGCCGCAAGCAGATTGTACCGGGCATTGGCCACACCCTGCACAAACCGGTCGACCCGCGCGCACCGCGACTGTTTGAGATTGCCGCCGAGCAAGGTTACAACGGCCCCTACGTCAAGCTGATGCAGAAAGTCGGCGCCCAGGCCGAAAAGGTTTACGGCAAATCGCTGCCGGTCAATGCCACCGGTGCCATCGGCGCCATTGCCAGCGAACTGCAACTGCCGTGGAAAATCGTCCGCGGCATCGGCGTGCTGGCACGCGCCATCGGCCTCGTCGGCCACATCCTCGAGGAGATGAAAAATCCGATGGCTTATGAAATCAAGCAGCGCGCCGAAGAAGAAGCCACGGCACATCTGCGTCAGCCATGAAACCGGATACGCCGCCGGTACCGACGGCGCCACGCTGAGCATGTTTCAGGTGATCACCGGTGCGCTGATCATGGCCGTGATCGGCATCCTGATCCTGCTGGTGAAATTCGCAGTCAGCAAACCCTGATCGTGATACCGGCCCTGCCGTTCAGTTCATCTGCAGTCCGGCATCCTTGACCAGACGGCGCCACTTGCTGATTTCGGAACTGATATGCGACTTGAACTGCGCCGGTGTACTGGTCAGCGGCGTTGAACCATCGGCCGCGAGCCGCTCCACCACATCCGGCGAATTCACCGCTTCCTTGAGCATCGCTGACAGCCTGTTGACGACGGGCATCGGCACCTTGCCGGAAGTCACGACGCCATACCACTGATTGGCCTCGAATCCCGGCACACCGGATTCGGCAATGGTGGGAATGTCGGGAATCGCCGGCGAGCGCTTGCCCGCAGTGATGCCGAGAATGCGGATTTTTCCGGAAGACATATGTGGCCGTGCGCTGAGCAGCGTGGTGAAACTCATCTGCACTTCGCCGGCCATCACCGCCGCCAGCGACGCAGCACCGCCTTTATAGGGCACATGGGTGAATTTCACGCCAGCCTGATAGGCCAGCATCTCACCGGCAAAATGCTGCAAGGCGCCGGTGCCTGATGACCCCAGGTTAACCTTGCCGGGGTTCGCCTTGGCATAGGCGATCAGTTCCTTGACCGTTTTCGCGGGAAATGACGGATTCACGGTCAGCACATAGAACAGCGTCGATACCTGCGACACCGCATGCAGATCCTTCTCCAGGTCATAAGGCAATTTGTCATTCGTCGCCGAAAGCACCGTATGCCCAGAGGAAATCAGGCAAATGGTGTAACCATCCGGATTGGCCTTCGCGGCGATATCCGCGCCAATGGAGCCAGCAGCACCCGCACGGTTATCGGCAATGAATTGCTGTCCATGTGTTTCAGTCAGCTTTTTGGCCACCGTCCGAGTCGTGAGGTCAGTACCTGCGCCCGGAACAAATGGAACAATGAAGCGCACCGAACGACGCGGATAATCGCCGGCAACATCTGCTGCCTGCACTGCAAACACGGACTGCATTGCCAGCACCAACGCCAGCAGGATGACTTTTTTCATGTGCAACGGAACTCCCCTAGCGGATAACAATTTGAAACCACTGCGCTTTTTCCGAGCTTATCATGTATGACATGAGCCACCGCCGGGTGCAGGCGACGGGCGCCGGAAAATGCGGCAGACGCACATCGCCGCTTCTTGACAAAGCATTCAGGCGGCGCAAAATCGCCGCTTGTCGCCGGCCGTCCGGTCGGGGCTAATCTGGGGGAGACCAATAATATGAAACGCCTGTTCGCACCGTTCGCGCTCGCTTTCGCACTGTTCATCACCGGTTGCGCCCATACGCCTTCGGCCGGCTGGGTTGCGTTGATCGAAGACGGAAAAGGCCTGGAAAATTTTGACCGCATCGGCGACGCCAACTGGCGCACGGAAGGCGGGCTGATCGTTGCCGACAAAGGCAAAGGCGGCCATCTGGTGACCAAGCAGTCGTATAAGGATTTCCAGATCTATGCCGAATTCTGGGCCGACCACACCACCAACAGCGGCCTGTTCCTGCGCGCGCAGAATCCGAAACAGATCGGCGCCAACAATTCATACGAAGTGAATATTTTTGACCAGCGCCCCGGCCAGGAATACAGCACCGGTGCGATCGTCGACTTCGCCCGTGTTGGCAATCCGCCGCCCAAGGCCGGCGGCAAATGGAACACCTATGAAATTTACGTCAAAGGCAGCGATGTCACTGTCGCACTCAATGGCGCGGTCACTTCCAGCATGAACAACAGCCAGTTCAAGGAAGGTCCGTTCTCGCTGCAATATTCGACGGGCGCCAACGGCATTCCCGGCGGTGCCATCAAATGGCGCAAGTTGTTGATCAAGCCGCTGTAAAGACGGCTGCAACCAAAAAAAAGCCCGGCTCAGCCGGGCTTTTTTCGTTCAGTACTGACTCAGTCCTGACTCCGACCCGCTGATTACCGCCGCACGGACCACAGTCCGACCGCTGCGACCACCACCGGAAGCAACAGCAGGAAGGCGAACGAACGGTCCACGCCGGCAAACCAGTCCCGCCAGGCCGCGAGGCTGAACATCTCATAAGCCAGATGATTCAGCCCCCACAGGCAAAACACCGCAACCAGCGTCGGCGGTACCGCAGCCGCAAACAGCCCGAACAAGTTAATCGAATGGTCTTCAAAACGATCCTTGAGGATTGCATAGCCTGCCGGGTTCGGCGCATTGGCTATCACGGTAAGGCCACCACCCGCGAGCGCACCCGCCACCAGTGCATACTTGAATTCATCGCTGATGCCTTCAACCAGTGAACCAAGATAGGTCAGCGCGGCATTGTCCGTAACCGCAGTGAGCAGGGTTGCACCGGCAAACAGCGTCGAACCGCTCATGCCTTCCAGCAGTTCCTGCAACCACCACTGCTGCTTGCCGCCCAGCACCACAAGACCGGCCAGGAAGAACGCCACCATCAGCGCCTCGCGGATCATCAGTCGGTCATGATGCCGTTTGTAAGCCTCGGCCAGCCCCAGGAACAGCAGGAACAGGCCCATGAACACTTCCGGATCATGGTTCGCAAAAACCACACCGCCAAGCAGCACGAGGTTGAACGCGACGAACACACCCGGTACACGCGATGTACGCGTCGGACGCCGCATCACCGAATCGGTAGCGGCGGCCTGCTCGAGCTCACGATGGAACAGGATGGTCAGAAGGCCTGCGTTGATGAGCACGGCGAACGCCGCTTTCCAGCCGAATGTCGCAAACATGAAAGCGCTGCTCCAATCCCATTTTGCCGCTACCATCAGCACCGGCGGCGCAGCAAAATTGGTCAACGCGCCACCGATCGACACATTGACGAACAATACGGCGATGGTGGCGTACTTGATGCGGGTGGAAATGTTCTGCGCAAACACTCCGTCGCGCAGCATCAGCGCGGCAATGGTCATGGCCGCCGGCTCGGTAATGATGGAGCCCAGCATCGGCACCAGAGACAGACTCAGGAAAAACATCGCCAGGCTGCGCTGAAGCGGCATCGCGCCTGCAGAAATCTGGACTACATCATAAGTGAACTGAGTGATCGGCCGGCTCGCGGCGATCACCATGATCACAAACACGAACATCGGTTCGATGAACCGCCGATCATCGAGATAAGCGGTCATACCGCCCCAGCCCCAGGCCAGCGTCATGAATCCGAGCAGCAACAGCGCCCAGAAACCGAATACCGCCTCGACCTCACCCAGCAGATGCCACAGGCCTGAATGCGCGCGATCGGTATGTGCGAGACGCTCGAAGTAGCGCGTCGCGAAGGTATGTGCAATGGCAAGGCCGAACAGCACGGCCCCGATGATTTGCAATGTTGTGGGATTGATCGTATTCATGGTTCCTCCCTGAATTGAGGGGTTGGCAGTTTTGACACTGCCTACGATAATCACCTGCATGAGCTGCCGCTATTGGCAGGTTTGCGTAAGTAATTTCCCTTATTGACCCTTTGCTGCCGCTCTCCGAGAGTCCGTCCTGTGATGAATGTCCCCCGTTACCTGCGTGACGCCGCGCTGTTTGCGCCCTGTTACGTCGCGCTCGACTGGGCCAGCTACATCGACCCCATCGGGCTGTTCAACATCACCCCGTGGAACCCGCAGCCGGCGCTGGCCATCGTCTGGCTGATACTGGGGGGCCTCGGTAATCTGCCTGCGGTTCTCGCCACCATCGTCGCCTCCGAGTTCATTGTCCGCGAGGCCCCGGGCGGCTTGGCCGTGGCGCTGCCGATGGGGCTTTTGCTCGGCAGCTGCTACGCATTAATGTCCTGGTCTCTTCGCCGCTCCATGCACGGCGCTGCCCTGCGCACGCTTCCGCAGCTCACGGCCTTTACCGGGATCGTCTTTGCAGGTGCTGCGCTGATTTCGGCACTGTTCATCGGCCTGCTCCGCCAGTCGGGCATGATCGGTGAACTCCCGTTTTTCGACGCTTGGCTGCGTTTCTGGATTGGTGACGCCGTAGGCATCCTCGTGACAGCGCCGCTTTTGCTGGCCGCAGCCGATCCGCGCCGCCGCAGCGGTCTCGCCGCCCTGCCGCGCCGCCCGGAAGCCTGGCTGCAGCTCTTTGCCCTTTGCAGTACGATGTGGCTGGTATTCAAGGGGCTTACCGGAGACTCTGCGACCCACTTCTACCTGCTGTTCCTGCCGCTGATCTGGATCGCGATCCGTTCCGGGATGAACGGTGCCATCGTCGCCACCGCGATCGTGCAACTGGGTGTGGTATTCGTCATCCACGATGACGCGGTGACGATTTCCTCACTGGTCGAACTGCAAACGCTGGTCGCCACGCTCACGCTGACCGGTCTCTTCCTCGGTATGATGGTCGATGAGCGCGAGCGCGCCGAGGAAAGCCTGCGCCAGAGCCTGAGGCTTGCCGCCGCCGGTGAGATGGCCGGCGCAATAGCGCATGAAATCAACCAGCCGCTCACCGCGTTGGCCAACTACGGCCAGTCCGCGCGAATGCTGATTGACAGGGGCAATGCCGCGCAGCTGCCGGAAGTCCTCGACAAACTGCTGGGCGAAACCGAGCGTGCCGCAGGAATTGTCAGACGGTTGCGCGATTTTTTCCGCAGCGGCAACACGCGCCTGGAGACAGTACCGGTCGATGAACTGCTGGCGACAGCGCAGCGCATCGCCAGCCAACTGATCGGCGAGCGTCCCATCCGCCTCGATATCGGCCAGGGTAACGATCTGTCCGTTCTCCATATCGACCGCCTGCAGATCGAGGTGGTCATGCGCAACCTGATCGCCAATGCCGTTGAAGCGCTGTCAGCCTCCGGCGACGGCAGCGGAAAAATCCGCATTGCAGTGCAACCCCGCAGTGGGCAACGGATTGCCCTGACAGTTCTCGACAGCGGCCCCGGCATCGCACCGGGCCAGCACGACCGCCTGTTCAAACCCTTTTCCTCCGGCAAGCCCAGCGGCATGGGTCTCGGCCTTGCCATGAGCCTTGCCATTGCCGAAGCGCATGGCGGTTCGATTGAAGCGAGCCACTCCGGACGCGGCGAATTTCGTTTGATACTGCCATGCCAACAGAACAACTGACCGTCTATATCGTCGATGACGACGCCTCGATTCGCGATTCACTGTCGCTAATGCTGGGCCTTGCCGGCTACCGGGTTTCGCTGTTCGCCGATGCTGAATCATTCCTTGCAGCCTGCCAGCCCGACTGGGCAGGCTGCGTGGTTGCCGACCTGCGCATGCCGGGCATGACCGGCATCGATCTGCAGGCTGAACTGAAACAGCGTGGAAGCCCGCTGCAATTCATCATCATTACCGCGCATGGCGACGTAGCCACCGCACGCACGGCTTTCCAGGCACAGGCCATCGATTTTCTGGAGAAACCTTTCGATCACACCGAGCTGATCAAGGCCATCGAAACGGCTTTCAATGCAGAGCAGCGACGGCTTGACGAGAATCGCCAATCCAGCGCAGACCGTGAAAAAATCGCGGCGCTGACCGGGCGTGAACGCGAAGTCCTGCAACTCGCCGCGCGTGGTTTGCATGCCAAGGAAATCGCCCGTGACCTCGGTATCAGTCCGAGAACAGTCGAAGTGCACAAAGCACGCATCATGGCCAAGCTTGGAGCGCGCAATGTTGCCGAACTGGTCAGACTGGCGGTGGCAACCGGCCAAGACGGCAACTGAGCACCGGTGTAATCCGCGACCGGAACCGCAACGCCAAGCCTGTGCTGCGAGTCCTGTCAGCCGAAACGGAATCTGCGCTCGGCCTCGGGGATTCTCTTCGTATCTTTGGTAGAGATACCCCACTGGTCGATGCGCCCGGGAGGCCACTTCCAGTCCTCCGGCGAACCGACCCGATAGTCGTCAGTGATCTCCGAGACTTCGGCGGTGTACTCGATCACACCGCCAAAAGGTGCAATAAAGTAAGCAAAGACATTGTTGCCGGGCCCATGACGGCCCGGTCCCCACACGACGTCATAACCGGCATCCCGCATACGGCCGATCCCGCGCATGACACCCTCGGAATCGTTCATCTCGAAGGCAATGTGGTTGAGGGATGACACATCCGAATGTGCGTAAGCCAGTGCATGGTGCTTGCGGTTGCAACGCACGAAAGTCATCATTTTCGTGCGGTCGGAAACCTCGAATCCCAATGCCCCGTTGACAAAACGCTCGCAGGCCGCGACATCCACCGCGTTCAGTACGGCATGGGTAATCTGGAGCGGCCGGTCACGCTCTGGCGGCAGCTCAGCCACCGGAGCATCCTCGGTAATGAAGCGGTATTTCTGTTTCTCCGGCCCTTCCACAACAAAACCAGCTCCGCCGCCCGGTGCATCAAGTTCCGAAAACAACTGCACAGGGACACCTGCAGCATGCGTCCTTGCCTGCACCGCAGCGACTTCAGCCGATGCACCGGAAAACTCGATGGCACGAACTGCCGGCGCCGCAGCCTCGCTGACGGACAGGATATAGGGGTGAGTACCGGTGCCGCGCAAGAACAGCGTGTCCTTGCGCGATCCGGCAGACATCAGCCCCCAGGGGGTTTGTAAAAATTCGGCGGCCGCCTGCGCCTGCGGCATGGCCAATTCGACACTGCGCAATCTCATGATGCGCAACAACGGTTGCAAGGAATCATCCGCGCGCCGATTCCAGGTTAATTTCCTTGATCAAGCGCTGCCAGCGCACGGTCTCGTTCTTGAGGTAGTCCGTGAACTGCTCTGGTGTGCCGGGACGCGGGAAAAATCCGAGTTTTTCCAGCCGCTCCTTTACATCCGGGCTGTTCGCACTGTCCACCCAGTGCTTGTTCAGCCGCTGGATGATCGGGCGCGGTGTACCCGCAGGTGCGAGCATGCCGTGCCAGCCCGCCACCACGACGTCGAAACCCTGCTCCTTCGCGGTCGGCACATCCGGCGTCACTGAGATACGCTGGTCGCTCAGCACCGCCAGCGCACGCGCCTTGCCGGCGCGGAAATGCTGAATTGCGGCCGGCCCCAGCACAATCACCTGCACCTCGCCGCCGAGCACCGCGGTCATCGCCGGACCGCCGCCCCCCTTGTACGGCACGTGCACCATGTCCATTTTGGTGATGCTGTTCATCATCGCCGCCGACAGATGCAGCGTTGAACCGACACCACTGGTCGAGAAGTGCAGCTTCTTCGGATTGGCGCGGACGTGGTCGACCAGTTCCTTCATCGACTTCGCCGGCACACCGAGGTTGACCACCAGATAGTTTGGCGCTTCGGAAATTTGCCCGATCGAGGTCAAATCCTTCTGCGGATTCAGCTTCATGTCCGGATAAGTTACCGGGCCGCTGGCGTAGACCAGAGAGGTAATGGTGAAGGTGTAGCCATCGGGCGCCGCCTTCGATGCCATGTCGAGCCCTAGATAGCCTCCCAAGCCGGGGCGGTTATCGGAAATGACCGGCTGCCCGAGTTTTTCGCTCAAACTTTGGGCGACGATGCGTCCGAGGATGTCCGTCGAACCGCCCGGCGGAAACGGCAACAACAGCCGTAACGGCCGGTTGGGGTATTGCTGCTGCGCCAGCGAAGGCGATACCAGTCCCAGAGACAGCAACAGGAAGCCCAGCGCCTGCAGGACAGGAGTGACGAGACGCCTGCAGACATCACCGAAACCACGGAATGCCTGCGCATTGCGGGTGTTTGATTGCATATCGATACTCCTCCTGGTTTTTTATCGGCTGCTCGGTATTTTCACGGCAACCTTGTCGATCCTAGCATCAATCCCCGCCCCGGACGCAGCGCGGCACGGGCGAAGTCGCCCGGCAAACGGTATCATCAGCACTCCACCGCAATCACCCCACTGTAAAAACATGTCCAGCGTCAGCTACGAAAATGCCGCCACTGCGGCCCTCTCCTCTTCCGCACCCCGCATTTTGCAGAAAATGCTCGCCCTCGATGATTTCGAGGACGCCGCCCGGCGCCGCATCCCGCGGCCGATCTTCGGTTACATCAACGGCGGTGCCGAAACCAATGCCTCGCTGCACGACAACCGTGCGGTGTGGGATGAACTGCAGTTCATCCCGAAAACGCTGGTCGACACCGGCGACCGCGGCCTCAAAACCACCCTGATGGGCAAGCAGTACGACCTGCCCTTCGGCATCCCGCCGATGGGCGGCACCGGCATGGCCTGCGCGGACGGTGACGTCGCGCTCGCCCGTGCCGCGGCGCGCAACAACATCCCGATGGTAGTCAGCGGCGCAGCTCTCACTGCGCTGGAACGGGTCAAGCTGGAAGGCAAGACCGCCTGGTTCCAGGCCTACCTGCCGGGCGAAGACGACGTGATCAAACAACTGATCACCCGCGTCGAGAAGGCCGGCTACGACACGCTGGTGCTGACGGTCGACGTACAGGTGCTCGCCAATCGCGAGAACAATGTGCGCACCGGCTTCAGCACACCACTGCGACCGTCGCTGCGGCTGGCTTGGGACATGGGCATCCGCCCGCGCTGGGCGCTGTCGATGCTCAAACACACGCTGAACCACGGTATGCCGCATTTCGAGAACATGGGCCCGCGCGTGCCGATGATCTCCGCACTGAACCGCCAGGCAGGTCGCCGTGACCGGCTGTCATGGCAGCACGTCGACCTGATGCGCAGGCTGTGGAAAGGCAAACTCGTTTTGAAAGGCATCCTCGATCCGCAGGATGCCGCACGCGCCCGCGACGCCGGCGTCGACGGCGTGATGGTTTCCAACCACGGCGGTCGCCAGCTTGACGGCGCGGTAAGCCCCTTGCGTGTGCTGCCTGCGGTCAAGGCCAATGCCGGCAATATGGCAGTGATGATGGACAGCGGTGTGCGCCGCGGCACTGATGTGCTGAAAGCCCTGGCGCTCGGCGCCGACTTTGTTTTTGTCGGCCGCCCATTCCTCTATGCGATTGCCGCGGGCGGTGAACACGGTGCGCAGCATGTCATCAACCTGCTGCGCAGCGAACTGATGACCGACATGGCGCTGGTCGGCGTGAACTCGCCGAAGGAAATGAAACCGGAGCTGCTGATGGACCGCCGCGCTTACGACTGGCAGAGCGCCGGTGTCCTCAAGAAATAAGTCTTACGGCACAAACCTTCGAAATCAGATCGCGCCTTCATTGCGAAGCTGCGCGATCTTCGCAGCGTCATACCCCAGCGCGGACAGAATCGAATCGGTCTGCGCCCCTACCGCCGGCACCGGATCCATCCGCGCCTCGAAACCTTCAAAAGTCGCCGCCGGCAGCAAGGCCGGTATCGGGCCCGCGGGGGTTTCGACTTCCCGCCAGCGATTCCGTGCCTGCAGCTGCGGGTGATCCCAGACCTGATCCGGCGTGTTGAGCCGTGAATTGGCAATGTCGGCCGTATCCAGCTTGGCAACCACCTCATCGCTGGTCCACGGCGCAAAGGTGTTCTCGATCAGCGCTACCACTTCAGCCCGCGCGGCCGTGCGTTTGGTGTTGTTGTCGTAACGCGGGTCCTTCGCCAGTTCCGGCCGGCTCAGCACCTTGTCGCAGAAGTTCGCCCACTCGCGTTCATTCTGGATGCCGAACAGCACGTCGCCATCTTTGGTTCGGAAACGCCCGTAGGGCACGATGGTCGCGTGGTCCGGCCCGCTGCGCCGCGGTGCCTTGCCCGAGAAATGCGTGTAATACAGCGGATGCCCCATCCACTCGGCCATGGTTTCGAACATGGTCAAATCGATATGTGCGCCCTCACCGGTGCGCTCGCGCGTATACAGCGCCGCAAGGATGGCTGCATAGGCATGCAGCCCGGTACCGATGTCGGTAATGGAAATGCCGACCTTCGCCGGCGACTCCGGCGTCCCGGTCAGCGACAGCACGCCCGCCTCGCCCTGCACCAGCAGGTCATAGGCTTTCTTTTTGGAATACGGTCCGGTCGTGCCATAACCCGAGACATCGCAAACGATCAGTTTCGGATGTTTGGCGCGCAATTCCGCAGCGCCCAGTCCCAGACGCTTCGCCGCCCCCGGCGCGAGGTTCTGGATGAACACATCCGCTTCACTGATCAGCTTGGCGAGAATGTTCTTCGCCTCGGGATGCTTGACGTCGAGCGTCAGGCTTTCCTTGGAACGGTTGAGCCAGACGAAGTAGGCCGACTGGCCTTTCACCGTTTGATCATAGTCGCGGGCAAAGTCACCGACCTTGGGCCGTTCGATCTTGATCACCCGTGCGCCGAGATCGGCGAGCTGGCGGGAACAGAACGGTGCGGCGACCGCCTGCTCCAGCGCAACGACGGTGATTTCCGTAAGCGGCAGCGCAGCCATCAGAACGACCGCGGCATGCCCAGAATATGCTCGCCGACGTAGGACAGGATCAGGTTGGTCGAGATCGGCGCCACCTGATACAACCGCGTTTCGCGGAATTTGCGCTCGACATCATATTCCGCGGCAAAACCAAAACCGCCGTGGGTCTGCAGGCAGGCATTCGCCGCTTCCCAGGAAGCATCGGCCGCCAGCAGCTTGGCCATATTCGCTTCGGCGCCGCAGGGTTGTTTGGCATCAAACAACGCGGCCGCCTTGTAACGCATCAGGTTGGCGGCTTCGACGTTGACGTAGCTGCGCGCGATCGGGAACTGCACACCCTGGTTCTGGCCGATCGGGCGGTCAAACACGACACGGTCCCTCGCATATTTTGTTGCACGGTCGACAAACCAGTAGCCGTCACCTATACATTCCGCGGCAATCAGGATGCGCTCGGCATTGAGGCCGTCGAGGATGTATTTGAAACCCTTGCCCTCCTCGCCGATCAGGTTCTCCGCCGGGAGCTCCAGATTGTCGATGAACAACTGGTTGGTTTCGTGGTTAACCATATTGCGGATCGGCTTCACTTCCAGGCCCTTGCCCCGGGCATCACGCAGATCGACCAGGAAGACCGACAGCCCGTCCGAGCGCTTCTTCACCTGCTCGACCGGCGTCGTCCGCGCCAGCAGCAGCATCAGGTCCGACTGCAGCGCCCGCGACG
>JAURHM010000077.1 GCA_030833315.1 Burkholderiales bacterium | reverse complement strand
TTTCCCGACCATCCTCTTTACGCCGCGCTGCGCGACCAGGATTTCGACGCCTTCGGCCGCAGCCAGCTGGTTGAACGACAGCAGGCCGGATTTCCTCCCTATGTGCACCAGGCCCTGCTTCGCGCAGAAGCCCGCGATCTCAGAACCGCATTGAGTTTTTTGGAACAGGCCGCCCGTTTGGCGGAAGGCCTGAACAGCGGCGTCACCGTCTTTGATCCGGTACCAGCCAATATGATGCGCCGCGCCGGCCGCGAACGCGCCCAGTTGCTGGTGCAAACGCCTTCGCGCGGCGCGCTGCGGTCTTTTCTCAATGCCTGGCGTCCGTTACTGGCCGAAGGCGAAAGCACGCCGGCGCGCTGGTCGCTGGATGTTGATCCGCTTGATTTCTGAGGGAAAACAGCGCGTTCGCCGTGTTAAAATCGGCTCCTTTCCTGCACACAGATTTGCACCGCTGAAAGCCTGAATCCGGCACGTCACGGGCAGACACCCCATCCAGAAATGACCACCGCTTCCGCCGACGCCAGAACCCTGCTCGCCGGACTTATCCAGCGCGCGCTTGAGCAGGTCGTGCCCACCGGTACCGCAGCCCGCATCCTTCTTGATCGTCCCAAACAGGCACAGCACGGCGACTTCGCCTGCAATATCGCGATGCAGCTGGCCAAAGAGCTGCGCGGCAATCCGCGCGCCATCGCACAAAAAATTCTCGATGCCTTGCCGGCATCCCCCGATCTTGAAAAAGCGGAAATTGCCGGTGCCGGCTTCATCAATCTGTTTCTGACCCAGCGTTACAAACAGCAGGTCGTGAGTCGCGTGCTGGAAGCCGGCCCGCGCTACGGCAACAGCAACGCCGGGCAGGGCGCGAGCATCCAGGTCGAGTTCGTCTCCGCGAATCCGACCGGTCCCTTGCATGTCGGTCACGGCCGTGGCGCTGCTTATGGTGCCAGCCTCGCCGCAATCCTGTCGGCCGCCGGTTACGACGTCCAGCGCGAGTTTTATGTCAACGACGCCGGCCGGCAAATGGACATCCTGCTGGTCTCGGTGTGGATGCGGTATCTGGAAGCCGCTGGTGTTGCGGTTGAATTCCCGCCCAACGGCTATCAGGGCGAATACGTACGGCAGCGCGCCGAAGAACTGCGCGGCGTTCACGGCAAATCCCTTGAGCGCGATGCGGCAGCCGTGCTTTGCGGTGCGCCCGTCGCGCGCGGTGATGAAACGCCGGAACAGCTTGAAGCACTGCAGGAAATCCGCATCGACGCGCTGATCGCCAACATGAAAACCCTGTTGGGTGATGCCTTCCGCAGCCTGTTTGACCAGGTGCTGACACAGCAAGTGGCGGAATGCCGCGGCGTGCTGGAACGTTTTGGCGTGACCTTCGACCGCTGGTATTCGGAGCAGTCGCTGTACACCGAAGGCAAGGTTGCGGCGACGCTGGACCGCCTGCGTGCGGCCGGCCACCTCTACGAAAATGACGGTGCACTGTGGTTCCGCAGCACCAGCTTCGGCGACGACAAGGACCGCGTCGTGCAGCGCGACAACGGCCTGTATACCTATTTCGCATCGGACATTGCTTATCACGCCGACAAGCTTAACCGCGGCTATACCCGCATCATCGACGTCTGGGGCGCCGATCACCACGGCTACATTCCGCGGGTAAGGGCGGCCATCACCGCGCTGGGCGGCGACGAAAACCGGCTGGTGGTCCCGCTGATCCAGCTGGTGGCGCTGTTCCGCGGCGGCGAGCCGGTGCGTATGGGCAAACGCAGCGGTAATTACGTTACGCTGGAAGATTTGTATGGTGACGTTGGCGTCGATGCCGCCCGGTTTTTCTATGTGCTGCGCAAAAGCGATCAGCACTTCGATTTCGATATTGATCTTGCCAAATCGCAAAGCAACGACAACCCGGTGTACTACATCCAGTACGCCCACGCCCGCGTCTGCAGCGTGCTGGCGCAGTGGGGCGGCGACGAAGCGTCGCTGCGCGACGCCGATGTTGCGTCGCTGGTATCGGCACACGAAGCCACACTGCTGAAGCAGCTGATGGAATTTCCGGAAGTCCTCGAAGGTGCGGCACGTGATCTCGCGCCGCACAATATCGCCTTCTACCTGAAAGAATTGGCCGGCGAATTCCATAGCTATTACAACGCGGAACGTTTCCTCATCGAGGATGCCGCGCTCACCCGCGCACGACTCGCACTGGCCCTCGCAGTGCGTCAGGTCCTGCGCAACGGACTCGCCCTTCTGGGTGTGACCGCACCGGAAAAAATGTAATATGGCCGCCGTGAGCAGAGATTACAAAGGCAGTGAGCGCAAATCCTCGTCCCGCGGGGGCGGCGGATCGCTGTTCATCGGTATCCTGATCGGGCTGGTGCTGGGACTCGGTATCGCGATGGGTGTTGCCTGGTATATCAACAAGATGCCCAACCCCTTCCAGCAAAAAGCGCCAGCCACGAAACCAGAGGCCGCCAAACCGGGAACGGAACCGGCAAAGGGCGCCGACAAAAACGGCAAGGCAGCGGAAACCAAACCGCGCTTCGATTTCTACAAGATTCTGCCCGGGGTTGAAGAACCCGCGACCGACCAGCAGCTGCGGGACGCCAAAACCACCCCCAGCGCAGCCAAGGAATCCTTCTACCTGCAGGCCGGCGCTTTCCAGAACGCGCCGGACGCCGACAATCTGAAGGCGCGTCTGGCGCTGCTTGGTGTGCAGGCGTCGATCCAGACCACAACCCTGCCCGACCGTGGTGTCTGGCACCGGGTCCGCCTTGGGCCTTACGGCAGTGTCGAGGAACTGAACCGCGCCCGCGACACTCTGAAGAACAACGGCATCGACACGACGCTGATCAAAGTCCGCGACGCCGACAAATAACGCTGTCTTATGGAGATGCCATGCGATTGACCGCTATGTTCGTGAGAGTCCTGGCCGCCGCCGGCCTCGCCCTGTGCCTGATCGCCCCCGCCCAAGCGGCCCAGCAGCCGGTTGCGGGCAAGGAATACCTGATCGTTAAACCGCCGCAACCGACCGACAGCGGCAACAAGGTCGAGGTGCTGGAATTTTTCTGGTATGGCTGCCCGCATTGCTTCAATCTGCAGGCTTCACTGGAAGTGTGGCTGAAGCGCAAGCCGGCAGATGTCGATTTCAAGCGTGTTCCCGCGATATTCCAGGATTCCTGGGTTCCGCTGACCCGCGCCTATTACACACTCGAAGCCATGGGCCTGGTCGACAAGATGCATCAGGAACTGTTTGCGACGCTGCACAAGCAACACGTTAGTCTCAAGGACGCCAACTCCATTTTTGACTGGGCCGCCGGCAAGGGCATTGATCGCAAGAAGTTCACCGATACCTACAATTCCTTCGGCGTCAATGGCAAGACCCAGCGCTCGATTGAGCTGACCCGCAAATTCGACATCCCCGGCACACCCGCACTGGTGATCGACGGCAAGTTCATCGCCTCACCGTCGATGACCTTGAAATCGGATCGCGTCATCGACTACGAGCGTTATTTCGAAGTCGTTGATGCTTTGATTGCCGAATCGCGTAAAGGCAAGGGCAAATAATCATGCGCGGTGCGCCGGCGGTTTTCCTCGCCTGCGTCTTCGCCTTCCACGCCCTGCTGGCGTAGCCGGCCATGCAGCGCAAAGTTGAAGAAGCCGCGCAGTTGACCTGGGCCTACAGCATCACTGGCACCCCGTCGCTAGTGGTCGATGGCCGTTATCTCACTTCCGGCAATATGTCGGAAACCCTGGAAGGCCTGATCCCGATCCTGGACAGCCTCATTATCCGGATCCGGGCCACCCGCTGAACGCATGTCCGCAATGACTGCGGCGGCGAACAGACATGTCGTCATCACAGGTGCTTCCGGCGGACTGGGCGCCGCGATTGCCCGTCACTACGCAGCCAGCGGCGTCACCCTCGGTCTGATCGCGCGCCGCAGGTATGAACTTGAGCGTTTTGCCGAGGCCTGCGCCGGCCCCTGCGCAACCCAGGTCGCTGACGTTCGCGACTCGGCAAGCCTGCGTGTTGCAGCGGCCGATTTCACCGGCAGGTACGGTACTCCCGACATCGTCATTGCCAATGCCGGCGTCAGCATCGGCACGCTGACCGAAGCCCCCGAAGACGAACAGTCTTTCCGCGACGTGTTCGACATCAACGTCATCGGCATGATGAATACCTTTCAGCCGTTCATTGCCGCCATGCGTGAACGCGGTAGCGGCGTGCTGGTGGGCATTGCCAGCGTCGCTGGTTACCGCGGGCTGCCGGGGTCCGGCGCCTATTCGGCCTCGAAAGCCGCAGCAATCAGTTATCTGGAAAGCCTGCGGGTAGAACTGCGCGGCACCGGCATTACAGTAATTACCATCTGCCCGGGTTATATCGTTACCGCGATGACTTCGCACAACCCTTACCGCATGCCCTTCATCATGACGGCGGATGTCGCCGCTGGGAAAATCGCCGCGCTCATCGAACGCCGCAAAACCTATGCGGTGATTCCCTGGCAGATGGCCATCGTGGCGCGGCTGATGCATGTGCTGCCGCGGTTTATCTATGATCCGCTGGCATCCCGATCGGGACGCAAACCAAGAAGTCTGCATTAAAACGGCCCGCAAATCCGCAGCTTGAATCGCCAGGCAATTGAGCGAATGATGAAGCTGTGCGACATCAAAAAATTAATCGCCTT
The DNA here is from genome assembly GCA_030833315.1 of Burkholderiales bacterium. GTDB lineage: Bacteria > Pseudomonadota > Gammaproteobacteria > Burkholderiales > SG8-41. The sequence goes on along the minus strand of JAURHM010000077.1, from coordinate 5,099 downwards.
TCTGGTGGGATTATGTGTGTTGCTGACCCCCGTGCTCAGCAATGCAAGCATGCCTTTGCCGGTTTCATCGGCGCAGGGGCAGGTTCATTCCCAGGCACATCTGGTTCGCCAGGATCACCAAGCCGACTGTAACCCTGCTAAGTCTGTTAATGACCGTCATCCAAGCAGCAGCAAAGTCAGCCATGGCTGCTGTTTAATTGTTGGCAACTTTTCTGTATTACATACTAGTCAATTTCATTTTTCTCAATCACACCAGTCTCTACCAAATTTCTGATCGCCAAACTAACTTTCTCTTCACGACCCGCAAATCCATGCTGGGTAAACGCTTGGCAAGCGTCTCCTTTGAATCCAGAACCCCCACTTACAGTCACCAAACTAATCCCCCATTTTTCTGACAACCTAGCGGCATCTCTGTGAAAAGTATATCTACAGGGATCATGTTTATGATGGAAGATAAATTGGGGGGTTTTGTATGGGCCAAAATCAACGCCTTGGCTTATTGCAATCCCGTAAGTACCGGCGGTATGAATGATCCCGGTATAACTGGTCTCTTTATGTTTTAATAATCCCGCTGTAGTTATTGTCCCCCTACTGGTTGAAACCGCCCACACCTCGCTAACCGAGGTAAATCGGCGCCTTATTTCTGCAACTAGATCTTCTATGTCTTGGGCTCGCTCTGCTGAAGCCTGGTAGTCATCCGGGCAAGCTGAATCAAAATCAGAACGACAATCCAAAAGAAGGGTTATGACTTGGGGTGAAAGAAGATAATGTCGCGAGCGAACAAGGAAGTTTCCATTTTGGCGTGTTGTAATTTTCCCGTTCTCGTCAAACCGCGGTCTTGTAACACTCGGGTTTCCTGATACAAGCAAAACGAGCTTTTTAGGATTTGTGGTTTCGTGTGATCTTGATAAAACCCCGCTTTGCTCGTTTCCGTTCCTAGTTTTTATACTTATGATTTCTTCAGTGAAACTCCCCGTGGCATTAGCATTTGAGTTTATTGTCATGAAAACAAGAGTCAAAATTGACAATGCTGTTCTCATTTTTTCTCCTATTAAAGGTATCTCCCGAAGTTAATAACCGTTCTTTTGAACGATCATCCCCACGTCCCGATTTCCCGTCAAGTCTCGCTGACCTCACCAGAGACTTGATCCGCACCGATGTCACGCTCTGGGCAACCCACCTGCGCCCTCTTGGTGCAGCGTGCCGGCATCATTGAGGTGGTTGGCGATCTGATGGTCTGACCACCCACGGGACGTTAACGAAAAAATCGTGTCAACGAGTTGTTGCTGGTAGGCACTCAGCGGACGAATGTCGAGAACGACCAGCCCGCTGCAGATGCTGAGGAGTTTCTGACGCACACTGCCGGGGCTGTGCAGCAGGGGTCCTTTGGGATTTATTCGACCGTCACCGATTTGGCGAGGTTGCGCGGCTTGTCGACATCCGTTCCGCGATGCAGCGCCGTGTGATAAGCCAGCAGCTGTAACGGTACGGTATGCAGGATCGGCGACAGCAGGCCGGCGTGATCGGCGAGATGAATCACGTGAATCCCTTCGCTGGCTTCTATACGTGTGTCCTGATCAGCCAGCACATAGAGTTCGCCACCGCGGGCGCGTACTTCCTGCAGATTGGATTTGAGTTTCTCCAGCAGCGCGTCTTTAGGCGCCACCGCCACCACCGGCATATTGCTGTCCACCAGCGCCAGCGGACCGTGTTTCAGCTCACCGGCAGCATAGGCTTCAGCATGGATATAAGTGATTTCCTTCAGCTTCAGCGCGCCTTCCATCGCAATCGGATAATGGATGCCGCGACCGAGGAACAGCATGTGTTCTTTATGGGTGAAGGTCTCCGCCCATTTGGCGATCGCCGGCTCGGCTTGCAGCACGCGGGTCAGTGCCGAAGGCAGATGACGCAGAGCATGCAGCAGCTCGGTCTCTTTTTCCGTCGACAGGAGCCTGCGCTGTTTCGCCAGGGCCATGGTCAGCAACACCAGCGCGGCGAGCTGGGTGGTGAACGCCTTGGTTGAAGCCACGCCGATTTCAGGACCGGCACGGGTCAGGAAACGCAGGTTCGATTCGCGCACCAACGCCGATTCCGGCACATTGCAAATCGACAGGCTGAAGCGATGGCCGCGCAGCTTGGCGTATTGCAGGGCAGCCAGCGTATCTGCAGTTTCACCCGACTGCGAAATCGTCACCACCAGTGCATCGGGATTGTTGTACGGCTCACGATAGCGGTACTCGCTGGCAATCTCGACGTCGCAGGGTATTCCGGCAAGAGATTCAATCCAGTATCGCGCGACCATCCCGGCGTGATAACTGGTACCGCAGGCAAGTATTAATATCCCGTTGATTTTATTGAATATTTCTTGGGCGCCGACGCCGAATAGCTGGGGCACGATGGCGCGGGCATTAGTCACCATCTCCAACGTGTTGGCAACGGCCATCGGCTGCTCGAAGATTTCCTTCTGCATGTAATGCTTGTAGGGACCGAGCTCGACGGCAGCTGCAGTCAGCTGCGACAACTGTTCCACGCGCTGTACCGCTTGGCCCTTGCTATCGACAATGCGGATGTGGTCCCGCGCCAGTTCCGCGCAGTCGCCTTCTGCAAGGTAGACGATGCGTTGCGTGACTTGCACTAGGGCCGAGGCATCCGATGCCGCGAAATTCTGGCCGTCGCCCAGTCCGAGCAGTAACGGTGCACCCATGCGCGCTACGACCAGGCGCTGATCGTCGACCTCGTTGATCACCGCAATGGCGTAGGCGCCGATCAGTTGCCCGAGGCTGCGACGTACGGCTTCAAACAGATCACCGCAGGCTTTCAGATGCCAGTGCACCAGGTGGGCAATCACTTCGGTGTCGGTATCCGAGACAAAAACATAACCGAGGTCGCTCAGCTTGTCGCGCATTTCCTCATGGTTCTCGATGATGCCGTTGTGTACCACCGACACGCCGCCCGAAATATGGGGATGGGCATTTTTTTCGGAAGGCGCGCCATGCGTCGCCCAGCGGGTATGTGCAATGCCGATCCGGCCGGTGACGTCGCCGGCCTGTGCAATACGTTCGAGCTCGGCGACTCGGCTGGTGCTGCGCACCCGCTGCAGCTTGTGGCCGTTGGTGACGGCGATACCGGCTGAATCGTAGCCGCGGTACTCGAGGCGTTTTAGGCCTTCAATGAGTACCGGAACGATATCCCGACCGGCGATGGCACCGACAATGCCGCACATTGCTAGTGGAACCCCTTCATTTTTTTGCCTTGCGCGGCCGCTGCCAGCCGGCGCGATGTTCCTGGGTTTTGGGATTGATGATCAGACCGCCCTCGGGTGAATCTTTCCACACCGTCGTGCCGGCGCCGACGGTCACGCCGCGGGCGACACGAACCGGCGCTACCAGCTGCACATCGGAGCCGATATGCACATCGTCTTCAATCACGGTGCGGTGCTTGTTGGCGCCATCGTAATTGCAGGTGATGGTGCCGGCGCCGATATTGACGTTGCGGCCTACGGTGGAGTCGCCGACGTAGGACAGATGGTTGGCTTTGGAACCGTCACCGATGGCACTGGCCTTGACCTCGACAAAGTTGCCGATATGCACCTCGGCAGCCAGCGTGGAACCGGGCCGGATCCGCGCATAGGGCCCGATGCGGCAGTCGGATCCGATCTGCGCACCATCGAGATGACAGAAAGGTTCGATGCGCGTGCCGGCGCCGATCGCCACATCCTTGATCACGCAGTTGGCGCCGATGCTGACACCGTCGGCCAGGCTCACGGCGCCTTCGAAGACGCAGTTGACGTCGATCTGCACATCGCGGCCGCATTGCAGGGTGCCGCGCTGGTCGAAACGCTGCGGATCGATCAGCGTCACGCCGGCCTCCAGCAACTGCGCCGCAAGCCGTTGCTGGTAGGCGCGTTCCAGCCGCGCCAGCTGCACGCGACTGTTGACGCCTTCGGTCTCGCCCGCATCTTCCGCCTGAACGCCGGTCACCGGCAGACGATCCTTGACCGCCAGTGCGATGATATCGGTCAGGTAATACTCTTTCTGCGCATTGCAGTTTTGCAGTTTGGGCAGCCACTGCGCCAGTTTGGCCGTGGGCAGCGCCATGATACCGGTATTGATTTCGCGGATCTTGCGTTGCGCAGCGGTGGCATCCTTCTGTTCAACGATACCTGTGACCCGACCTGCCTTGTTGCGCAGGATGCGGCCATAACCCGCCGGTTCATCCAGCACAGCGGTGAGCACTGCAGCGCCTTTACCCGCAGCTTCGAGCAAGGTGCGCAGCGTCGCTGCACGCACCAGCGGCACATCGCCATAGAGCACCAGTGTTACCGGCGCCTTGGTCAGATGCGGCAGAGCCTGTTGCAGCGCATGTCCGGTGCCGAGCTGCGGCATCTGCAGGGAAAAAGCCAGATCTTCGCCGGTCAGCGCGGCTTTCACCAGTTCGCCGCCGTGGCCGTGGACCACGCAAATATGATCGGACGCCAGTTCACGCGCGGTATCGACGACATGACCGAGCAGCGGTTTACCGGCGAGGGGGTGCAGCACCTTGGGCAGATCGGAGTTCATCCGTTTGCCCTGGCCTGCGGCCAGAATCACGACTTGGAAGCGCATGGGAAAATTATCGCATGGCGCTGCGCGCCATGCGGCAGCGGTTCACAAACAAAAAGGGCGGCCGAAGCCGTACTTTTCCACACCGATTGCCGGGATCAGCGTTTGCCGCGCAGCTTGCGGATCGAAGCCAGTTGCGCGCCGAGCATGGCCAGTTCGGCCTCGACAGTCGCGACTTCTTGTTTGTCCTGGGCATTCTTGCGGGCCTCTTCGGCCTGCTTGAGCGCTTCAGTTGCCTTGGCTTCGTCGAGGTCGGCGCCGCGAATCGCGGTATCGGCCAGTACGGTCACGCCCTTTGGCTGGACTTCGAGCACACCGCCGGCAACGAAGATGAATTCTTCGGCGCCGCCGTCAGCAGGCTTGATCCGGACTTCGCCCGGCTTGATGCGCGTGATCAGCGGGGTGTGCCGGGGATAAATACCCAGCTCGCCGGCTTCACCGGGCAGCACGACAAACTCGGCCTCGCCGGAATAGATCTGCTCTTCCGCGCTGACGACA
>JAURHM010000081.1 GCA_030833315.1 Burkholderiales bacterium | reverse complement strand
TCGACACGGCATTCGACGATTTCGCCTTTTTTCAGCCATTGCCGCTCATCGTGCGAGTGGTAAGGGCGGAACGGCAAGGTCTTTTCCGGATCAAGCTTGCGATGCGACGCGCGCAGCCAGCCTTTGGTAACGCAGGGCACCGGCTGACCGTGCTGGCCGACTTCGCAGACATCGTGACCGTCGGGATCAATGTTGCGGATGGTCACGAAGATGTCCATATCCTCGGACGTGCTTGACACCCACAGATTGGCGACCAGCGGTCCGGTGACCTCGGTGTCTTCGGAGAGCACCGGCGTCACAAACGACACGCCGCTGCGGCCTGAGGCACCGTGGCCGTGGGTCGTCGCCAGTGACGATGCCGACGCCACACCTGCACTGGTAGAGCCACTGCCGGAGTAGATGGCCTTTGCCGCGTTGCGCGGTGGCGTCTTGACCAGCGTGCCTTCGAGCAGCTCCTCCTTCTCGGTCGGCTGTCGCTCGATGTTGAGATACATCTTGGTCCACTTCGTGCGCTTCAGCGGCCATTCGTTTTCATAGCGGAAGGGATAGGGTTTCTTGCTGCCGCCGGTGCGGATCTCGAGCTTTACCGGCGGATCTTTCATGATGCCGGTGTCGATGCCCTTCAGCCAGTAATCAAACCAGCGCAGCTGGTCGTTGCGCCCCTCTTCGGAATGGTAGGGATGGAAATGCGAGCCGGTATGGATGCGCAGCTTCTTGTGTTTGGAGGCGGCATTCATGAAGCCCTCGGTATTGCCGCGCAGGTGCATCGAAAAACCGCCCCAGTTACCGACCGAATAAACCGGGACCTTGATCTTGTCCCACTGCGCGCTGTTTGAGCGCCAATACTGGGAATCAAGATCGTTGCGCATGTAGTTCCACATCATGTCGTTGTGGAAGGCATCGGGGTTATAGCTGCGCGGCTTGCCGAGCAGATGATGGGCGGTATGCGTGAGCCACCAGTTGCCGATGAAGCCCAGAGCAAAAATGCCGCCGTGGTACGCCTGATCTCGGTACTGGTCCGCTCGCCCTTCCCAGGGCATGATGCATTTCAGCGAAGGCGGCTGCATGTTGGCGGCGCGCCATTGCGATGATGCGTGATAGGAAATGCCCGACATGCCGACCTTGCCCGAGCACCAGGGCTGTTTGGCGACCCACTCAATGGCGTCATAGGTATCCAGCGCTTCCTGATAGGAGCTCGGCTCGGATTTGCCCGGCGAACGGCCGGCGCCGCGGGAATCGACACGCACACAGGCGTAACCGCGCGGGCACCACCACAGCGGATTGACCGTTTCCCAGCACATATAGGGATTGGCTTTTTCCTCGAGATCGGCCGGCGGACTCCACACCTTGTCCTTCTGGTAGACACTGGTGTTGAACAGCACCGGCACCTTGTCCTTGAAATTTGGCCGGAAAATGTCGGCATACAACAGCGTGCCGTCGCGCATCGGGATCTGCACGTTCTTTTCAACCACGAGTTTCATTTTGCGCGGCTGCGAAACCTTGTGTTTTCTGCTGCTCATTGCTTGCGGCTCCTGTGTCGTCAGTCTGGTTTCAAATTTTTCAGCGGATGTTCTATTCGGCCACAACGCCGGCGGCGCGGGCCACCTTGGTCCAGCGCTCGATCTCGCTACGGTTGTAACGGTCGTATTCTTCAGGCGAGTTGCCGACGGGTTCCGCACCCTGGCTCGACAAGCCGCTGCGCACGGCGGGATCGGCGAGCGCCCTCACCACCGAGGCATTGAGCCGGTCGATGATCGGGCGCGGCGTTTTTGCCGGCGCAAACATGCCGAAGCCGCTGGAAACGATGAAACCCTTGTAACCCTGCTCGATCATCGTCGGTACATCCGGCGCGGCCGGCGAACGCTTGACGCTGGCCTGGGCGATCATGCGCAGGCGTCCCGCGCGAACAAATTCGATGAATGCCGGAAGCGCCGCGAAAATCATCTGCGCCTGTCCAGAGACCACATCCATCGTCGCAGGCCCGACCCCCTTATACGGCACATGCAACATTTTCAGGCCGGCGGCATGGGACAGCATCTCGACGGAAAGATGTGTCGAAGTACCGTGACCAGGCGTGGCATACGCGAGCTGCCCGGGGCGCGCCTTGGCGAGTGCAACAAGCTGCTTGATGTCGCGAACCGGCAATGAAGGATGCACCACCAGTCCGTTGGGCACGTCAGCGACAAGTGTCACCGGCGCAAAATCGTTGATCGAATCATAGGGCAGCGATTTGCGTACCCCGGGATTGATCACATGGGCTGCAGACACCATGACGATGGTATAGCCATCCGGCGGCGACTTCACTGCCATTGCCGTGCCCAGCGTACTGCCGGCTCCGCCGCGGTTGTCAATCAGGATCTGCTGCCCGAGTTCCTGGGTCATTTTCGGCGCGATGGCGCGGGCAATGATGTCGGTATTGCCGCCCAGTGCAAACGGCACGATCAGCCGGATCGGCCGGACCGGCCAGTTCTGGGCATGACTCACGCCGGCTGCCGCCAATCCGGCGGCAACAACGACGGCACAGCACAAGCGGTGCTTGATCATCTTCTCCTCCATTCGTGAAATGGGCACGGGCGCCTGGATATTTTTTATGGTCGCACCGTGCTATTCCATCAGTGTAATCCTGCCGGACGCCCCAAAAGGCAATCCGTCCAGCATATGACCGCCGGTTTAATGCCGGAAAACGTACCTTTGCGGTGCGATTTTTGCGCTGTATCAATACCTCCGCCGCCCGGCAGCAGTAAGTTGACTCCATGAGCGGACAAACCGCTCTGCACGACAACAATTCATCACAAAGGAGGTTCCTCATGATCAATGAAGTCAGCGGTGACCTTCTGCTCAGCAAGGCCCAGGTAATCGCCCATGGCGTTGCCCCCAACGACCCCTTCCATACCGGCCTGGCGCTGCAGCTGCGCGAACAGTGGCCAGCGATGTACAAAGACTTTCGCCATTACTGCCAGTCCAAACACCCCAAACCCGGCAACCTGTGGGCCTGGATGGGTGCAGATGGCAAACGGGTGGTCAGCCTGTTCACCCAGGACGCCATTGAAGGCCATCACGGCGGCACGCCGGGGGCAGCCTCGGTCCAGCACGTCGGTCACGCCCTGCGCAAACTCGCCAAGCTGGCGGAAGCGGAAAAATTCACCAGCATCGCGCTGCCGCGCATCGCCACCGGCGCCGGAAGGCTGGCGTGGAGCGACGTCAAGCCCTTGCTCGACCAGCACCTAGGCGGGCTGAAAATCCCGGTTCTGGTCTACACCACTTACCAAGCGGCACAGCAGGCCAGCGAAGGGCTCTGAAGCAGGATCGCGGCGCGAGCGCACCGCGCCGCCTCTGGTAATATCCCCGCTCCAAACAGCGGCGACCGACCGGAGGAGCAGACCATGATTTACGAAGTGCGCACGTACGACCTGAAACCCCATTCCGTACCCGAAGTCGAGAAACGTTTCGGCGAAGCCTATGAGTTCCGTAAGACACTGTCGCCGCTGGCTGCCTTCTGGCACACCGAAATCGGCCCGCTGAACCAGATCATCCACGTCTGGCCGTACAAGGACATGGCGGAGCGTGAGCGCATCCGCGCCGAAGCCGCCGCTTCCGGCAACTGGCCGCCGAAGATCGGCGAATTCGTGCTCAATATGCGCACCGAGATTTTCATCCCCTTCTCGTTCTCCCCGGAAATCAAACCCGGCAAGATGGGTCCGATTTTCGAAATGCGCACTTATACCCATGCCCCGGGTGAACTGGGCCGGGTCGCCAAGACCTGGGAAAAAGCGATTCCCGCGCGCACCAAGATCAGCCCGCTGGTGGCGATGTGGTACGCCGAGTGCGGCAACGTCAACCGCTTTGTCCACATCTGGTCCTATCCGACGCTGGAAGCGCGCAATGAAATGCGTAAAAAAGCCCTCGCCGAAGGCGTCTGGCCGCCGTCACTGGTCGCCAAGAAGGAAGGACTGCCCGAAGTAACGCTGGTGGCGCAGGAAAACAAGATCGTCATGCCTTCGGCGTTCTCGCCCCTGCAGTAAGTCTCGGCAGTAAACCCGGGAGCGGCGCATGCCCATCGGCAGGCTTGATCACTATTCGATCCGCACGCTGGATATCGAGGCGTCGCGCCGCTTTTATACTGAAGTCATGGGTTTCAACGCCGGCTTCCGTCCGCCGTTCCAATTTCCCGGCATCTGGCTGTATAACGGCGCGCAATATCCCGAAACCACCGGCGTCGTGCACATCATCGGGATTGATCCGGATGATCCGCAGGGCCTCAAGGATTATCTCGGTGACCGTGATGTGGCGTCGTTGCAGGGCACCGGCACCGTTGATCACATGGCCTTTACCGCCACCGGCCTTGCCGACATGCGCCGGCGCCTGAACAGCCATGGCGTCGCCTTCCGCGAACGCACCGTGCCTTCACTGGGCATCCATCAGGTGTTTTTCGAAGACCCCAGCGGGGTCACCATCGAACTGAACTACCCCGCTGCAGAAGCTGCTGCGGCAGCCTGACCGGATGCCTGCCACACCGCGCGCCCTGGTCATCGGCGGTTCGCTGGGCGGCCTGTTTGCCGCCAACCTGCTGCACCGTCAAGGCTGGGATGTACAGGTCTACGAACAATCAACCGAGCCTTTGGCCGGGCGCGGCGCCGGCATCATCACCCACCCCGATCTGTTCGCCGCACTGGAACGCATCGGTATTCCGATTGACGAATCGATCGGCGTCGACATCGAGGGGCGTGTGGCCTTTGACCGCAACGGTGCCGCATTGGGCACGCTGGATATCCGGCAATGCCTCACCACCTGGGGACGACTGCACACCCTGCTGCTGGGCGCCTTCCCCGCTACGCGTTATCACCTCGGCCATGCCTGCGCCGGGGTGGAGCAGGATGCCGGCAGCGTCACCGCTGTATTCCGCAATGGCAGCACAGCCCGTGGCGACCTGCTGATTGGCGCGGACGGCATCCGTTCCGCCGTGCGTGCACAGTTCGCGCCGCAAGCGCGCCCCGACTATGCCGGCTATATCGCGTGGCGCGGACTGGTGGAGGAAGGCGCGCTGTCACCGGAAACGCATCGCGACCTGTTTCCGAAATTCGCTTTCAGTCTGGCACCGCGCGAGCACATGCTCGGTTATCCGGTGGCAGGCTTCGACAATTCGATCCGCGCCGGAGAACGCTGTTTCAATTTTGTCTGGTACCGCCCCACACACATCGACCGCGAACTGCCGCAACTGTGCACCGATATCCACGGCAAACAGCATGACCTGTCGATTCCGCCGCCGCTGCTGCGCCCGGCAGTCATCGAAGCGATGCGTCAATCCGCGCGCGATCAGCTGTCACCGCAGTTCGCCGAAGTCGTCGCCAAAACCCGCCAGCCCTTCTTCCAGGCGATTTTCGATCTGGAATCAGCCGTCATGCACCACGGCCGCGTTGCGCTGCTGGGCGATGCGGCTTTCGTCGCGCGGCCGCATTGCGGCATGGGCGTATCCAAGGCTGCAGGCGACGCGCTGGCACTGTCGGGGTTGCTGCACAAACACCAGAATGATCCGTTGAGCGCCTTGCCGGAGTATTCAACCGAACGCGTACGCTTCGGCAAGGCCGTGGTCGCCCATGCCCGGGAACTGGGCTCCTATCTGCAGGCCTGCGATCGAGACGACTCCGGGTTTCTTGCGGCACGCGCCCGCGCAGCGCACCACCACACGCCGCAGGCGGTGATGCGCGACATCGCCGTCACCCGCGAGTTCTGAACTCCGGCATAGACTCCAGCATAAAATCAGCGGCATCAATCCCGCTCCACAGGAGCCGTCATGATGACCGTCACCCCCGTCTATGCCGCCGTGCCGGGCCTGATCTTTGTGGCACTGAGCATTCGCACGATCAGCATGCGGCGGCGCCACCGCGTGGCGGTCGGTTACGGCGGCAATGCCTAACTGCGACGCGCCATGCGCGTGCACGCCAATTTCGCGGAATATGTCCCGCTGGCGCTGCTGCTGATATTTTTTGTCGAGCACGACGGCACCAAAACCCTGCTGGTACATGTGCTGTGCTTCGCACTGCTCTCCGGCCGTCTGCTGCATGCCTGAGGCGTCAGCCATGAACGCGAAAACTTCCGTTATCGCGTCAGCGGCATGATTCTTACCTTCGGCACACTCATCAGCGCGGCACTGGCGATTTTCATCGCGCGCCTGGGCTGAAGATCAGCGGCGGAATTCCCGGTGATTGAGGCGGGCGATGTCGGCTTCGACCTGTTCACGGCTGCGCTCGTAGACAATCTCGCGCCCCATCACCGTACCGGCATAGGCCATGCCGTTGCGGGTCGGTGTCAGCTCGCACTTGACGCTGTGCACGCCGCTGCCCAATACCACCTGGATCGATGACGGACGCTTGTCGAACACCACTACGTCCATCAGTTGTTTGGTTTCGGTTACGCGCACCTTGATGGTTTCGTTGATCAATGCGGCATCCCCGTCAGTCGTTTGCGGGGTCCGGGAATCCGGACCCCGCTTTCATCATCGCACGACTTTGCGGGCAATCACCACATTGTCGTAAACCAGGTTCGACGACCAGATCCAGCGCGCGCCCTCGAAAAACTCCGGGTAACGCGTATAAGCGGTCAGCGTGGTCACGCCGATTTCCTCATCGGTGTATTCATAAGCCCTTGGCCAGTTGCTGTCGTTGAAGGTCTTCGACTGCCAGTTTTTCGGGTAGCTGTAATGCACCATATAGCAATTGTCGCGGCAGGCCGGCTTTTTCACAGAGGGATAGGTGCGGCCGAGTTTATTGAAAAAGTGAATATTGCCCTTTTCAGTCACGTCGGTCGGGCTGTCAAGCGGCCCTACCATGAAGGTCTGCGCTTTCCACGAGCTGTCGGTGACCGTGCCGTCGCTGAACTTGGCGATCAGGCCGCCGTCGCCGAGATACCAGGGCTCATTGAGACGCGCCATGTTTTCAACGCCGAGCCCCAGCTGCTCGTCCCAGTCCACCAGCAGGAAGGCCATGGTGTAAGGACGCTTGACCTTGAACTTGACGATCGCCGAGTTGAAGGGCGTGTACGGCGTGTTGTCGACAGAAACCAGCTTGCCGTTCACGTAGAGCTCGAAATAATTGTCAGCGACGATGAAACCGGTCACCACTTCGCCGTCGGCATCCACCTCAATCACCGGTACCTTGTCGGTCGAAACCGCGGCGGCATTGGGCGGCATGACCTTGGTGCACTCGTTGTAGAGATCGTAGGACAGCGGGCCTTCCTTGCGCTGCAGGGCTGTATTGGCCGGCACCGTGATCACCGTACCGTCAGTGGCGGTTACTTCGCCGACACCGGCAACACGCAGGTTCATCTTGGGATTGGTGTGCTCGCAACGGGTGAGGTTCTGCACGATGATTTTCTTGGCTGCGCCCTGGGTGACCATGCGCTTGGCCGGCGCATCCAGGGCATCCAGCACCAGATCCGGGCCGCGCGACTGGCAACCGGCCAGCGCAATACAGCCGAGCAGGGCAAATGCGATGCTTCGATACGCCGGGGCCGGCGTGATGACGGTCTTCAACATATTCTCTCTCCTGGGGTAAAACCGGCGCTTGTGCTGCAGAATCTGGACGTTCCGCTTGGTCGAGCGCTACGGTGAATCCAGCTTAGCCGAGCCCTTCCGGCGGGGCAAGCATGGCGGCGCCAACCGCAATGCAGCAATGAAAATCCGCCCAAATTGGCCGGGCGGCACCTTGAGCATGGCCTTATAATTTCGGCCTTTTCCGCACCTTCCGGCCACCTCCATATGCTGATCAAATTCACGCTTAACGGCGACCCCGTTGAAGTTCATCTCAAATCGGCCGACCGCCTGCTCGTCGACGTCCTTCGCGAAGACCTGCAGATGACTGGCACCAAACACGGCTGCGGCATCGGTGCCTGCGGCACCTGCACGGTGATTGTCGACGGCGCACCGGTGTCCTCCTGCCTGCAACTGGCGGTACTGTGCGACGGCAGCAACGTGCGCACCGTCGAGGGCCTCGACCAGGCTGGTGTGTTGCATACCGTGCAGCAGGCCTTCATCAACAAGACCGCTCTGCAATGCGGCATCTGCATTCCCGGCCATGTCATGCAGTGCGTGTCGCTGATCGAGAAAAAACCGAATCCCAGCGACGAAGAAATCCGCGCCAGCGCCGACAGCGTGTACTGCCGCTGTACCGGCTACGTAAAAATCATGGACGCCTACCGCGAAGCGGCGGCGCTGCTGAAAAAGGCGGGC
>JAURHM010000072.1 GCA_030833315.1 Burkholderiales bacterium | reverse complement strand
TAGATACCGCTCACCGCGGCTTCAATCATGCTGGCATGTTGTTGACTTTCCGGATCCGGTATGGGCACCCCTCGCTAGGGCAGCCCCGGGAACGGGTTTAAACAGATTTGATTTTGATGCGCCGGAACACGGGAGGATGAAGCAATGAAGGGGGTGGTGTTTACCGAATTCATGGATATGGTGGAGCAGCAGTTTTCTGTCGACATGCTCGACGACATTATCGAGGATGCCCAACTGCCGTCGGACGGAGCTTACACTGCCGTCGGCACCTACCCACACAGCGAGATGGTCGCGCTGGTCTCCGCGCTGTCGGCGCGTTCGGGGGTGGCAGTTACGGTTTTGCTGCGCGCATTTGGCGAATATCTGTTCGGACGCTTTGTACGGGGGTATTCGGCTTTCTTCAAGGGGCAGAGTGATGCGTTCACCTTTATTGCCGGAATCGAGAACGTTATCCATGCCGAAGTACGCAAACTGTATCCAGACGCCGAACTGCCGCGATTCGAGGTGGAGTATCGCGATGACCGCCGTCTGGTGATCATTTACTCGTCCGAACGCCATTTCGAGGATCTTGCAGAGGGCCTCATTGCAGGCTGCATTGCCCACTTCGGGCGTCCGGTAACGCTGCGTCGGGAAACTGTTGGCGAAGGTCCGCAGCGGCGAGAGCGTTTCCTGCTCGAAAGATCTTGAGGGTTTGCTTATGAGCGGAGTTGAACCGCAGTCGCCCGACCTGATCCAGCGCCTGACGCGGCGGCTGGAGCGGGAGCGTGCGGCACGCCAGGAGGCCGAGCGCCTGCTGGAGGAAAAGGCGGTCGACCTTTATCGATCGAACACTGCGTTGCGGCAGCTTGCTGATTCCCTGGAGCAGGAAGTCGCCACCCGTACTTCAGAGCTGCAGCGCGCGCTCGAACAGGCGCGGTTGGCGACCAATGCGAAAAGCGAATTTCTGGCGGTGGTCAGCCACGAAATCCGCACGCCCATGAACGGCATCATGGGTATGGCGCAACTGCTTGAATTCACGGAACTCGACGAGACGCAGCGCGAACATCTGGCCCTGATCCGCAAGAGTTCAGACGATCTGCTCGGTTTGATCAACGACATTCTCGATTTCTCGAAGATCGAGGCCGGCCGTCTTGATCTCGACTTTCACGATTTCGACACGCGCGATGAACTCAATGCGGTCGCCCGACTGTTCGGCCCGGCGATCTCGCGCAAGAACATCCGTTTCGCGATGCTGCTGCCGGAAGATACACCCGCCGTGTTGCGCGGCGATTCGGCGCGGATGCGGCAGATTTTTGCGAACCTGATCAGCAACGCGATCAAATTCACCGACAGTGGCGGCATCCGGGTTGAGGTCCGGTTTTCGGATCAGTCCGACGGCCGCGTGCGCCTGAACTGCGCCGTCATTGACAGCGGCATCGGCATTCCCAAGGAGCGGCGTGACCGCCTGTTCAAGGCCTTTTCGCAGGTCGACGCGTCGACAACTCGGCACTACGGGGGCACCGGTCTCGGTCTGGCCATCTGCGCACAGCTGTGCAAGGCGATGGGTGGCGGCATCAGCGTCGAAAGCGTGATGGGGCATGGTTCCACATTCCGCTTCAGTCTGGTATTCGAGCGCGGCGGAATGGCTATCCGGCCCGCGCCGAAATCGGGGGTGGTGCTGGAGGGCGGATTGCCAAGCATGCGTGTCCTGTTAGTGGAGGATCACGCCGTCAACCGCACCCTTGCACTGGCGCTGCTGGAAAAGCTGGGACAACAGGTCGAGGTCGCGGAAAACGGCCGTCAGGCCGTTGATCAGGTTCAGACCCAGGCCTACGACGTCATCATCATGGACGTGCAGATGCCTGTGCTGGACGGCATCGCGGCCACCCTTGAAATCAGGAACCTCGCCTTGCCGTCACAACCGCATATCATCGCACTGACGGCGAACGCCTATGCGCGGGACCGCGAGCTCTGTATTGACGCCGGCATGAACGATTTCCTCAGCAAGCCCTTCGGTTTGCAGGAGCTCCGGGAAAAGCTTCAGCGGGTTTCGGGTGGACCGCTAGCCTGACGACGCGGGGCCGCGCTTTGCGGGGTTGCGCGGGCGTGCGGAGTCAACCTCTTATCTAATTGATTTTATTGATAAAAAATATCGATTATAATGCGCGCCGCACTGCGTCTGCCGCATTCCGCGCTGACGCCTGACCAGGCCCGACATGAGTATCGACAAGGAAGTCTCCCGGCGTCGCACCTTCGCCATCATTTCGCACCCCGATGCGGGTAAAACCACGCTCACCGAAAAGCTGCTGCTGTTTGCAGGCGCGATCCACATCGCCGGTAGCGTGAAGTCGCGTAAGGCCTCTCGCTACGCGACCTCGGACTGGATGGAAATCGAAAAGCAGCGCGGCATCTCGGTCGCCAGCTCGGTGATGCAGATGGAATACCGCGACTGCGTGATCAACCTGCTCGACACGCCGGGCCATCGTGACTTTTCCGAAGACACCTATCGCGTGCTGACGGCTGTTGACGCTGCGCTGATGGTGATCGACGCCGCCAACGGTATTGAGCCGCAGACGCTGCGTTTGCTCCAGGTCTGCCGCGCACAGAACACCCCGGTGATCACCTTTATCAACAAGATGGACCGTGAGGTGCGTGAGCCGACCGACCTCGTTGACGAGATCGAGCGCACGCTGGGCATGCCCGTGGTGCCATGCACCTGGCCAATCGGCATGGGCAAGCTGTTCAAGGGGGTATTCGACCTGCGCGCCGACCGCATGCGCGTGTTTACCGCCGGTGAAGACCGCATCGGCGCAGAAGATGAAATCATCTCCGGCATCGACAACCCGGAAATCGTCGAGCGCTTTGGTGACATCTTTACCCATGCCCGTCAGGAAATCGATCTGGTGCAGGGCGTGTCGCCGGAATACGAGCGCGAGACCTTTCTTGCCGGCAAACAGACGCCGCTGTTTTTCGGGTCGGCGATCAACAACTTCGGCGTGCAGGAAGTGCTAGACGCCGTGATTGATTTTGCGTCGCCGCCGCGTCCGCACAAGGCGCTGCAGCGCGAAGTGAAGCCGGAAGAGCCCAAATTCTCCGGCGTGGTGTTCAAGATCCAGGCCAATATGGACCCGGGCCACCGCGACCGCGTCGCCTTCATCCGTATCTGTTCCGGCCGTTTCGAGCGCAGCATGCGTTTGAAAAACTGCCGCACCGAAAAATTCTTCCGGCCGAGTTCTGTGGTGTCCTTCCTGTCGCAGCGCCGTGAGCAGGTGGAAGACGCTTACGCCGGCGACATCATCGGCATCCCCAATCACGGCGTGCTGCAACTCGGCGACACGCTGACGGAAGGCGAGGACCTGCAGTTCACCGGCCTGCCGTTTTTTGCGCCGGAGCTGTTCCAGACGGTTGAAGTCGCTGATCCATTGCGCAGCAAGCAGTTGCGCACCGGTCTCGGCCAGCTGGGTGAAGAGGGCGCGATCCAGGTATTCAAGCCGGTGGCGGGCAGCCTGCTGCTGCTCGGCGCGGTCGGCCAGTTGCAGTTTGAAGTCGTTGCGCACCGCCTGAAACATGAATACGGCTGCGAGGCGCGGCTTTCGCCGGCGCGTTATGTCGCCGCGCGCTGGGTGACCTGCGATGACGATCGTGAGCTGCAGCGTTTCATCGACGCCAATTCACACCGCGTCGCACATGATGCCGTCGGTGCGCCGGCGTTCCTTGCCGGCAATGCCATCGAGATCGATGTCGCCCAGGAGCAGTGGCCGAAGATCAAGTTCCATGCGCTGCGTGAGCACGCCGGACTGATTTTTCACTCCAACGCCGCGGTCGGCTGATCGCCGGCACACGCAAGCCGCTAATTGCGGCCCGCTTAATGCGGCTTGCGTTCCATCACGAATTGTTCAAACGCCACGCCATTGCGGGTGACGTTCTGCGTGCGGACGAGGCGGAATCCGGCCTGTTCAAAAAACGGGCGTGCGGTGCGGCTGGCTTCGGTATGCAGATTGTGGATGCCGCGGACACCGGCATCGGCCACCAGCAGTTCCAGTAATGCGCTGGCTACGCCCATGCGCTGATAGTCGGGATGCACATAGAGCAGATCGATATGTCCCGGCGCATCGGTGGTGATGAAGCCGCCGAGCTTGCCGTTGATCTCGAAAGTCCAACCCTGGCTGGCGTCCATGCGCCGTTCCCATTCCGAATAATCGGCCTCCTCGGGCGCCCAGGCCTGCAACTCTTCAGGGCTGTAATCGGCGGCGGCGATCTCGTGCACTGACCGGCGGAAGGTTTCGATGCTGGCGTCGAGATCCTGCGGACGCCATTTACGCATGGGCATACGCAAACTTTCCTATTTGGCGACGACTTCGCCAACCCAGCGCGCGATGGTGTCGATCGAGTTGCCCGGTGCGTTCAGGTGGTCGCCTTCGATGTCAGCCATACGGGTCAGCGGATTGGATGGCAGCGCGGCAAACATTGATGACTTGAAGCGGACTAGGCCCGGGTAATCGTTGCGCGGTGCGATATAAAGCACTGGTGTTGTCGCGGGAATCGCGCGCGAGGACTTGCCCTGGTTCATCGCCCCGTTAGGATCAAACCACGTGACGTAGGTTGCTGCGGTGGTGTGTATGTCGTTTACGCCTCTCGAGCGTTCATAGTCCTTGAAGACCCCGCGTTCAGCGCCTTTGCCGTCGGCGACCATACGCTGTGCCAGCGCCAGAGCGCCGCCGACATTCTGGGTATAGACCGTTGCATCCACGCTGCCGCCCGGCGCCATGGGAATGACGCCGTCGAGCGGATTGCGGCTGGCGTAATACAGCGCAAACACGCCTCCCTGACTGTGGCCGGCGACAAATACCTTTTTTGCACCCTTGCTGCGCAGTTCGTTCAGCGCGGCTGTGACCTGCTGTTCAGCGCCGGCTATGTCATCGTCATATTCGCGCCGACCCGACCACGGCATTTCGATATTGGCGACCAGCCAGCCTTTGCGTTCGAGACCCTCAGCGAGCACGCTGACAAAACGTTCGGGGCGTCCGCCTTTGCCGTGCATGATCACGATGCCGATAGTCGGTGCGTTTTGTGCCGGCGCCGGTGCGGAGAAGAGGGCGGTCGCCAGCGAGGCAACGAATAGAACCAGAAGGCGGTTAAATCGGCTCATGTTGATGCTCCACAATTCAGTCATTTTTTTAGCGCGGACGACCCATTGTCGGCCGCTCAGCCCAGTTCGGCAAACACGCGACGGATTTCGGCGACGCGGCTTTTCAGATCCGGGGTTTTGGTTTCAATGCGCAGCCGGTCCTGCCCCGCGAGCTTGTAGTGCTTTTTCGACTGGATCAGCTTGATGATCTTGATCGGTTCGATCGGCGGGTTGGGCACGAACTGCAACTGGATGGTGTTTTCGCTGGCGTCGATTTTGGCGATGCCCAGCGGCTTGCCGAGCAGGCGCAGGCGGTGGCTGTCGATCAGCGCGCGTGTGGGGTCCGGCAGTTCGCCGAAGCGGTCGATCAGTTCTTCTTGCAGCAGCTGCAGCTGGTCTTCGTTGTCGCAGTTGGCCATGCGTTTATAGAGCACCAGCCGTTCATGCACGTCGTGGCAGTAGTCGCTGGGCAGCAGCGCCGGCGTGTGCAGATTGATTTCGGTGGTCACGCCCAGCGGCGCGTTGAGGTCGGGCTCCTTGCCGGCCTTCAGCGACTTCACGGCCATATCGAGCATCGTGCAGTAGAGGTTGAAGCCGATCTCGTGCATGTCACCGGACTGGTTTTCGCCTAGCACTTCGCCGGCGCCGCGGATTTCGAGGTCATGCATGGCCAGATAAAAGCCCGAGCCGAGTTCTTCCATCGCCTGAATCGCTTCGAGGCGCTTCTTGGCGTTGGTGGTGATATTGCCTTCATCGGGCAGCAGCAGATAGGCATAGGCCTGATGGTGCGAGCGGCCGACACGGCCACGCAGCTGGTGCAGCTGGGCCAGGCCGAAACGGTCTGCGCGGTTGATGATGATGGTGTTGGCTGTCGGGATGTCGATGCCGGTTTCGATGATGGTGGTGCACAGCAGGATGTTGAAGCGGCCCTGATAAAAGTCGCGCATCGCCAGCTCCAGCTCGCGCTCGCGCATCTGGCCGTGGGCAATACGCACCCGCGCTTCGGGTAGCAGTCGCGTCAGCTCTTCCTCGATATGGGCGATGGTGTCGATGTCGTTGTGCAGGAAGTAGACCTGACCGCCGCGTTTCAATTCGCGCAGCACGGCCTCGCGGATCAGTGACTTGGCGTAACGCGCGACAAAGGTCTTGATCGCCAGCCGGCGCTGCGGCGCGGTGGCAATCACCGAAAAATCACGCAGGCCTTCCAGCGACAGCGCCAGCGTGCGCGGGATTGGCGTCGCGGTCAGCGTCAGCACATCGACTTCGGCACGCAGCGCCTTGAACTGTTCCTTCTGGCGCACGCCGAAGCGGTGTTCTTCGTCGATGATCACCAGTCCGAGGTTCTTGAAATGGATGTCCTTGCTGACCAGCTTGTGTGTGCCGATGGCGATGTCGATGCGGCCTTCAGCAAGACCGGTGATGGCGTCAACTGTTTCCTTGGCGGTACGGAAGCGCGAGAACTCGGCAATCTTCACCGGCCAGTCGGCGAAGCGGTCGGAGAAGGTATTGAAATGCTGTTCGGCGAGCAGCGTTGTCGGCACCAGTACGGCGACCTGTTTGCCGTCGGCGACGGCGACAAAGGCGGCGCGCAGGGCAACTTCGGTCTTGCCGAAACCGACATCGCCGCAGACCAGCCGGTCCATCGGTTTGCTGCTTTTGAGGTCTTCAATGGTCGCGGTGATGGCTGCGGCCTGATCGGCGGTTTCCTCGAAGGGAAAGCCTTCGGCAAACGCTTCGTAGTCATGCGGCTTCAGGTTGAAGGCATAACCTTCGCGCGCGGCGCGCTGCGCATAAATCGCCAGCAGTTCGGCAGCGGTATCGCGCACCTGTGCGGCGGCGCGGCGTTTGGCCTTTTCCCACTGTCCGCTGCCCAGCTGGTGCAGGGGCGCCTGTTCCGGCGCCGCGCCGCTGTAGCGGCTGATCAGGTGCAGACTCGATACCGGTACATAGAGTTTGTCGTTGTTGGCGTATTCCAGCGTCAGGAATTCCGTCGCGCCTTCGCCGAGATCCATGCTTTGCAGGCCGAGATAGCGGCCGATGCCGTGCTGTTCGTGCACCACCGGATCGCCGACCTTGACCTCGGACAGGTCGCGCAGCATGCCTTCGGGTGAGGCGCGTTTGGCGTCGCGCGCGGCGCGCTGGCGCACCTGCGAGGCATACAGCTCGTTCTCGGTGATGATCGCGATCTGCGCCGCGGTGTCGATGAAACCGTTGCTCAGCGGTGCCACGCCGAGCACGAAGTGTTCCGTGCTCGCGTTGAACTGTGACCAGTCAGTGACCTGCGCCGGCTTCAGTCCGTACTCGGCGAAATACTCGAGTATGGTTTCGCGGCGGCCGAGGGTTTCGGCGAGCACCAGGATGCGACCGGGATAGCTGTCGACAAAGACGCGCAGCCGGTGCAGCGGGTCATCGGCGCGGCGCTCGACATGCAGTGGCGGCAACGGTGAGGTGGCGGTATTCAGTAAATCATTGTTTTTATTATTGAATTCGAGTTCTGCCGCGGGCGAGCCGACAACCGCCGGGGCAATCGCCGCGAGATCGATGCGCGGGAAGGGTTTGATCGCGCCGAAGAAGGCGTCTTCGGTGAGGAACAGTTCCTGCGGTGGCAGCACCGGGTTGGCGAGATCGCCGCGCACCATCGCATGGCGACCGCGCGTGTCGGCCCAGAATTCGTCGATCGCCTCGGTGATGCCGGGGCGCAGGCAGATCGTGCTTTCTTTCGGCAGGTAATCGGTAACCAGCGCCGTGTTGTCGAAAAACACCGGCAGGTAATATTCAATGCCTGCGGTGGGGATGCCCTTCGACACATCCTTGTAGACCTGACTGCGCGACGGGTCACCTTCAAAACGTTCACGGAAGCGCTGACGGAAAGCGGTGCGCGCTTCTTCGTCCATCGGGAATTCACGCGCCGGCAGCAGGCGCACTTCCGGCACCTTCATGATCGAACGCTGGCTGTCGACGTCAAAGCTGCGAATCGAATCGATGGTCTCGTCAAATAGATCGATGCGGTAGGGCAGCGGACTGCCCATCGGATACAGGTCGATCAGTCCGCCGCGGAAACTGTATTCGCCGGGGGCGACCACCTGGGTGACATGGTTGTAGCCGGCAAGTGTCAGCTGGCGGCGCAGCGCATCGGCGCCAAGTTTCGCGCCCTGACGGAAATAGAAGGTATTGGCGGTGATGAAGTCCACCGGCGCCATGCGGTACAGCGCTGTCGTCACCGGCACCAGCGTGATGTCGAAATCCCCGCGTACCATCTGGCACAGCGTCGCCAGCCGCTCCGACACCAGATCATGGTGCGGCGAGAAATGATCGTAGGGAAGCGTTTCCCAGTCCGGCAGCATGTGCACCCGGAGCTGCGGAGCGAAGAAGGGGATCTCCTGCAGCAGGCGCTGCGCCTGCCACGCCGACTCGGTCAACACCAGCAGCGGACGAGCGCGGACCGCCAGTTCGGCCAACAGGGGGGCATCGCTGGAACCGTGGAGCAGGGCGGTGCTGGTGCGCTGCCCGGATGCAGGCAGCTTTTCTGGGTGCATCAAATGTTGCTTCTGAAAAGGGCGCTATTATAAACGCGCCCCCTGACCTTTACCCCGGAAATCCCCTGTGCGCATACCGCTGACCCTGATGTGTCTGATTGCCGTCGTGAGTACGCCGGCCCATGCGCAAACCATACAATCCGAGAAATACACCTTCCGCGCGGTCACGCTGGTGCGCGGCCTGCAGAACCCGTGGTCGATGGCCTTCCTGCCCGATGGCCGCATGCTGGTCACCGAGCGTGAAGGACGGCTTCGTATCGTTAGCAAGGATTTCAAACTCGACCCGAAACCGGTTGAAGGCCTGCCCGAGATCGTCGCCACCGGTCAGGGCGGCCTGTTCGATGTCGCAATACATCCGCAATACCCGCAGAACGGCTGGATCTACTGGGCCTACAATGCCTCGGGTCCGGGAGGCTGGGGCACGACCTTGGCGCGCGGCAAGCTCGACGGCTACCGCATGGCTAATGTTCAGATCCTGTTCAGCCTCGAACCGAAAACCCGCACCGGCCAGCATTTCGGCGGACGCATCGTGTTTGATGGCAAAGGCATGGTCTATCTGACTCTTGGCGACCGCGGCGAGATGGCGCGTGCGCAAAAGGCCGATGACCACGCCGGTTCAGTGATTCGTTTGCACGATGACGGCCGCGTGCCGGCCGACAATCCCTTAGTCAACCGCGCCGGTGCGAAACCGGAGAAGTTCACGCTGGGCAACCGCAATATGCAGGGCGCGGCGCTGCACCCGCAGACGGGTTAGTTGTGGACCCATGAACACGGCCCGCAGGGCGGCGATGAAATCAATGTGATCCGCGCCGGCCGCAACTACGGCTGGCCGGTGATTACCTACGGCGTCAACTACGGCATCGGCACCAAGATCGGCGAGGGCAACTCAAAACCCGGCATGGAACAGCCGCTGCACGTCTGGGTGCCGTCGATCGCACCCTCGGGCATGGCTTTCTATACCGGCGACGCCTTCCCGAACTGGAAAGGCAATCTGCTGGTCGGCGCGCTGCGCGACCAGATGCTGGTGCGGCTGGAACTCAACGGTGAAAAGGTCGTGCGCGAGGAGCGGCTGCTCAAGGGGCAGATCGGGCGCATTCGCGATGTGCGGGTGGGACCGGATGGTTTGGTTTATCTGCTGACCGATGAGCGGGAGGGGGCGTTGGTTAGGCTGGAACGCGTGCATTCAAAGGATTGGGGCTGGATCTCGTGACAATGGGCATGAAGCGAGCCTGCCACGGATTGGTCGCGACGGCGCCCTCTGCGGGTGACAAAGTGTTATGTTGAATAAGTCAAAAATTTCAACCTGCCGGGCATGACCAACCACCAGATCCTGATTCTCGCCATTCTTGCCGGCACCGCCGGACTTTTTTTCTGGGATCGCTGGCGCCATGACATGGTGGCGATTGCCGCGCTTCTTGCCTGCGTGGTGAGCGGTTTGCTGCCGTCCAGCGAAGCTTTCAGCGGGTTCGGACATCCGGCAGTAATTACCGTGGCCTGTGTGCTGATTCTCAGCCACGGTTTGCAGAACTCCGGTGCGGTGGATGTACTTACCCGCGGCTTGTTGCCGGCCAAGGCCGGCCCCACGATCACCATTGCGATCCTGACCGCGCTGGCGGCCGTACTCTCGGCCTTCATGAACAATGTGGGTGCGCTGGCGCTGTTGATGCCCGTGGCCATGCAGATTGCTACGAGGGAGGATCTGCCGCCCGGTCGGGTGCTGATGCCCATCGCTTTCGGGTCCATCCTTGGCGGCATGACCACTTTGATCGGTACCCCTCCCAATCTCATCGTGTCCGGCTTCCGCGCGCAGACCGGCAACGATTCTTTCGCCATGTTCGACTTTTCGCCGGTGGGTATTGCCGTTGCCTGCGCCGGCGTCTTTTTCATAGCACTGTTTGGTTGGCGCTTGGTGCCAGTCCGCCGCCAGGCCGGTAAGGATGTTTTTGATACCGGCGCTTACATGACCGAGGTCAGGGTGCCTGAAGAGAGTGCGGCAGCAGGCAAGACCTTGCGCCATGTGGAGAGGGAGCTGGACAAGTCTGGAGCCCAAGTCATCGGGATCGTGCGCAACGATGTGCGTGTTACCGCACCCAATCCGGGCCGCGTCCTCCGTGGCGGGGATATTCTGGTCATCGAGGCCGAGGCGGAGTCT
>JAURHM010000080.1 GCA_030833315.1 Burkholderiales bacterium | reverse complement strand
GTTGTGGTCAAGAGCTTCGAGCGCATTCACCGCGCCAACCTGATCGGCATGGGCGTTGTGCCCCTGCAGTTCAAGCCTGGCGAAGACGTCAAGACGCTGGGTATCGACGGCACCGAGACATTCACCATTGAAGGCCTCGAAGGCGGCAACGTCAAACCGATGCAGGACGTGACGATGACCATCACCAAAGCCGACGGCAGCACGAAGAAAGTCGCGCTGACGCTGCGCATCGACACCGGCATCGAAGTCGATTACCTGAAACACGGTGGCATTCTGCCTTACGTCCTCCGCGAACTGCTCGCAGCAGCTTAACGCTGCACCGCCGTCATCATCATCGACGGCGTTCAATCACGTCTGCTGGAAGCGGCCTTCAGCCGCTTCCAGCAAGGCGCTTCAACTTCGCTGGAGCTGCACCGCGAACTGTTTGATACAGTCCGCCCGGATTCCCCCGATGATGCCGTAATCGCCGCAAAGCGCCACCGCGCTTTTCATCCGAAATGAATCCCCGCTATCGCTTGAAGGCCGCAGCACCCTGGACGTAATAAGCACCTGCGTTGAACTCATAAATCATTCCAGCATGGGTAGCGTTGGGGCCAGCAAACATCAGCGTACCGCTGCCAGCGCAACTCGATACACACAAGTCAGCCGTTCCCGCGGTACGGGTAACGGTTGAATATACGCCGTTAAAGCCGGTTGTTGCCCCCCCCGAGAAATTCATCGTGAAGCTGCCCGCCTCACCTGAACGGGACAGGTTTAGTCCCAAATTACCAGTCAGCGTGGAAGAGAGGAAGTTCGCTACGATACTTCCAGAAGTGACACTCCAGCCACCCAGTGCACCAGCCCGGGTTTCCGTCGGCTGTGTTGCCCCCAACAGATTAAAAGTCACCGCATTTTGTGCGGGCAGAGTGGTTGAAAGTTCGCCGACAATCAAATGGAAACCTTGGTTTTGGGTGAGGGTTTGATTGCCCCAACCGTAAAGAGTGGGAGTGCCGTCAGTCCAGCGTGCCCAGGCAATCACACCGCCATCAGCACCTGCCTCTTTGGCCTTGGCATCGTTACGATAGTATCCGTCACCGCCGGTTAACGCTGTAACCAAACCATTGGAATCGGCAGTTAGCGTAAAGCCAGTGGAAGAATTGTAGGCATTATGATAACCACCACCGGTATTGTATTCAGCGCTCATTAGAGCCAGATTGGTGGTGGCGGGATAAACACCGTCCGCCTTCAAGGTCTTGTCATCAGTTATAACCAAAGGCTCACCCACATTGTTTTTATCTTCGCTGGCCTTGAATTCGGTTTCCACTTTAGCAACTGCCACAGGCATTGCTACAGGCGCAACAGGCGGCTGGAGATTATTGGCATTGTTATTATTGTTGTTGTTATTTCCTACGCCACCGCCAACATTGGCCTGAGAATTATCACCTTGCTGCCCCGGGCTCTTTGGCTGATTGCGAGCACGGCTCTCCAGACGATCACGCAGAAACTCAGGGGGGGCAATCAGGCGCTGCGGAGGTGAATTGCTATCAGAGACAAAGAAAAAGTCGCCGGCGCCAAACTGATTAAGCACCTTGGATTCATTGGTCAGGGTTATAACGCCTTGCTGTACACCGCCATAAGTGCCGTTTTGAATCCTTCCGCCACCGTTGATAGCGGGTGTGGGTGCGTCGGATTGAGCAATGTTCAGGCTCGCCAGCTTGACCCCGCCCGCCCCTGAATCACAATCGTCCTGGCAATGAACAAGCGTGTAGTGCGTACCACGAATTCCAATTGTAGCGCTCGGTGTTGTGACCTTGTAATTCTCACGATTCGCTCTGCCAACAGCGCCGGTAACCGTGCGCAAGCCACCTTTAATAAGGCTGAAAAAACCACGCTCACTGCCATCCTGCTTGCCGTCAAACCGGAATTCGTCAATCTTGAATTCTGTGCCCGGCCGCAACGCGATCAGGGATTCGTCGTTCATACGGATCTGGGCATTGCTAAGTTGCATGGTCTTGATGACATCACCCGACTGCAGCACATCGTTACGATTCAGCGGCAATTCAACTCCGCTACGAATCACAACGACGTTACCGATCACCAGAATGGCTTTACCGACAGTCTGGGCGAAAACTGTAGCCGCCATCAGAGAAAGCAAAAAGCCCGATAAAATTCTGAAAAGCGGCATGATTACACCCCACTGATGCAGCAGGCAGAATTCACAACTGCGTCTTTAAACGGAGACCACGATGAAAAATTATTTCCACTCATGGCGCAATTTGACGGCAAAAACATCCTTATTGAATTCATAAAGCGCGATATTGGAGGTGTTCTTGATCTTTGCAACCTCCGCCCGAACGCTCCAATGACGATCGATCAAGCGGATGAGTGCAATATCCACTGATTGATAACTGTCAGCCCTTGTAACCAACATCAGCGGATCCGCGCTGCCATAACGGCTTTTACTCATTGTGTAGCCCAGATTAATGCCCCATTCAGCGGCGGGAGAAAAATTGATCTGCGCATTGCCACCATAAAGATCACGGCCAAGATCGGGCCGGCTCTCCTGGTTTCGTTCCTGCGCGTAGTTTCCGGAAACTGACAGGACAGGTTGCCATTGCCCAGAAAGCACCTGACGCAAGCCCAGGCCAAGCCCTGTAATCCCTGCGTTCCGGACGCTGTTTGCTCCTTGGTAATCAAGCAAAGCATAAGAGATGCTGGTCGTCACGGATTGCTGCTGGTTGAGTTTTCGGATCCAGTCGGCGGAGATACCGGATACGTCTCGGTAGTTGTCGTTTTCAATAATTGCCCGGTTAAAAGTCAATGCCGCCCGGTAGATATCGTCTTCCTTCAACCAAGTGGCACCTCCAGATAAATTGGCAATGCCTTGGTTAAATGCAGTCTCGCTCTCGAAGTTTTTAAGAGTGGCGTCACCGGAAAAGAAGACTGAAATGCCTGGTGCCACGGGCTTAGTGACTATCCCCCCCCCCGCAAAATGAAAAAACTTGTCAGCCAGCCGTGTACCTGACGGTGATACGAAAACATTACCGAGTGTCGGCAGGTTAAGACTTGAGGAAGCCACGCCTGAATTCACGTTGGAATCTCGGCCGAATCCAGCTTCTAGATAAAATCTTGAGGTGGTCTCGTAACGTCCCTGGCGGATTCGGATCGCATCCAGGTAGCGGTCAATCGTCTGCAATATCTGCGGCGGCGGATTTTTCTCCCGGATGCTGACGAATTCATCTCGAGCCCGGGCATCCTCTCCCAGCAAAAAATAAGCACGCGCCAGCTCCAGGCGGGCACGGTCATTGGCCGGAAAATTAAGGAGATAACGTTCCAGTGCAAGCACACCTTCGCCAAGGCGCCCGGACTCCACAGCCGCCAGACCATAAAAGAAATCGAAGTCGGGATCACCAAGCTGATCGGGGTGCGCCTGACCCAGCTGGTAGGCATCCGAAAGTTTGCCTTGCTCGACCAGGTTCTTCAGATCCTGGGCGATGGAAGCTGATCTCGCCGCGCCAGGCAGCAAAAAGAGCAGCACAACAACAGTGATGGCTTTAAATGTAATCATTCAAAAATAACCATACAACAGTATTGATCATTGATTAGATACCCAAATCACTTGGGTATTTATTGAAGTTACCAATTAATTTAACGCATAACGATCGATATAAGTTAACTTTTATTAAGAACTTTTTAAATAACCATACTTAATTAGTGGGATTAAGGAGGCACGGCAGGAGAGCGGCAATTTCAATTGACAACAAACCGGGTCAGGCCCTCTGGTGCGGCTCATACATCAGCTTCTCGATGTCGGGCAAGGCACTGGCAGCAGCAATCCGCCCAGCAATACCGCTCTCGTAAGCAGCGCCGGCCGTGGCCGCCGCAATCTGCGCCGACACCTCGCGGATCCGCGGCAGCGCCGGATACAGACTGCCCTGTGCAAGATCGGCCTCCGTAACCAGCTGTGCAAGCGTATGCGCGGACTTCATGAACATCTCGTCGGAAATCACCTTGGTCTTGCTGGCAATCGCCCCCAGGCCGATGCCCGGAAAAATGTAGCTGTTGTTCCCCTGCCGTGGAACAAAAGTCTGGCCGTTGAGCGTCACCGGATCAAACGGACTGCCGCAGGCAAACAGCGCACGGCCGCCGGTATGGCGATAAGCCTCTTCAGCGGTGCACTCGGCCTGTGAGGTCGGATTCGACAGCGCAAACACGATGGGCCGCTTGTTGAACCTGGCCATTTCTTCCAGAACTTCTTTGGTGAACGTACCGCCCACCGCCGATACGCCGATGATTGCGGTCGGTTTCAGCGCCTTCACCGCACCGAGCAGATCCGCAACGGGTGCGTGCTCGTGCGCGTAGTTGAGCTTGTGGTGCGCCAGATCCGTGCGGCTTTTCACCACCAGACCCTTGGAATCCACCAGCCAGCAGGTCTTGCGTGCAGCCTCCAGCGTCATGCCCTGCGCCACCATCGCGGAGGCAATCAGGTCGGCAATACCGGTCGCCGCCTCCCCCGCACCGAGGAACACGATGCGCTGATCGGTCAGCGGTTCACTGGTGATACGCAAAGCCGAAAACAGGCCTGCGAGCGCCACCGCCGCAGTGCCCTGAATGTCATCATTGAAACTGGCAATACGGCCGCGGTATTTCTCCAACAAACGGAAGGCGTTGTGGTTGGCAAAGTCCTCGAACTGGATCACCACGCCGGGGAACACCTCCTGCGCGGCGGTCATGAATTCCTCGACAAAATCGTCGTACTCCTGGCCGGTGACGCGCTTCTGGCGCAGGCCGACGTAGAAGGGATCATTGCGAACCGCGTCGTTGTTGCAGCCCACATCCAGCGTCACCGGCAGGCACAGCCGCGGGTGGATGCCTGCACAGGCGGTATACAACGACAGCTTGCCGACGGGAATGCCCATACCATGGGCACCGAGGTCTCCCAGACCGAGAATGCGCTCGCCGTCGGTGACGACAATGATGCCCGCGTCATAAGGCCAGTTGCGCAGCACATTGGCGATATTGCCGCGATCCTTGATGCTGATGAACATGCCGCGCGGACGCTGGAATACCTGACCGAACTTCTGGCAGGCCAGCCCCACCACCGGCGTGTAAACCAGGGGCTGCATCTCGTCGATATGATCAACGAGTATGCTGAAAAACAGGTCTTCGTTGCGGTCGTGCAATGCATTCAGCGCAACAAACTTGTCCAGCGGATCGGTCAGCTTGCGGAAGGTCGACAGGAAACGGTCGGCCTGCTCCTTCTGGGTATGCACATGCGCCGGCAACAGGCCGCGCAGGCCGTAGGCATCACGATCGGCATCGGTGAAGGCAGTGCCACGGTTCAGCAGCGGATCACGCAGGACATCCAGACCACGACGGTCTTTCGGCGTACGGTCGCCGACGCCGATGCTATCAACTTTATGCATGAATCAATCGCTCCTCAATAAAACCGGCTTTTCGCTGAACCGGCGACAATACCGTTTTGGTATTGATTTTATAGGGGGTATTTTAAAGCTTTACGCCCGGCATTGCGCCGGGCGTGACCGGAATCATCCGGGATTTGACCCGGATCAAACAGTTATCCGTTCAGCGCAGGAAATCGCGCATGTATTTCTTGTAATCCTCGCCGAACACCAGCGCATCCATTTCCTTGTTCGAGGCAATCCTGTCCTTCAGATCCGCCGCCGCACCACCGTTGTGCAGATGTTCATACACCGCACGCAGCGCCTTGACGGCCGCCGCCACCGGCTGATGACCCTGCAGCAGCACACGGGCACCCGCCTTGGCGAAATCCTCGCGATTGATCGATGCCGGTGCTGAACCGACGATCACCGGCAGCCTGGCCGCGTCGTGAATGGCTTTGACCTGATCCACGCTTTCCACACCAATCACGAAAATGCAATCGACGCCGCAGGCGGCGTAGGCTTTGACCCGCTCCACCGTTCGCGCCGTGTCTTCAACCTTCAATGCGGCCGTGCGGCCGGCAATCACCGTTGAGGGATCGCGCCGTGCAGCCACGGCGGCCTTCAGCTTGCCCACCATCTCACCGGTTGAAATCAGCTCATCCTGGCCTTCGGGCTGGCCGTAACGGATCGGCAGCGAAGTATCTTCGATGGACATTGCCGAAACGCCGGCATGCTCCAGCTCCTGCACCGTGCGCATCACATTCAGCGCATTGCCGTAGCCGTGGTCGGCATCCACCAGCAGACTCAGGTCGCTGACACGCATCATCCGCCGCACCTGATCCGCAAAATCCGTCAGCGTCAGCAGGATCAGGTCGGGTGCTGCCAACGTGGTGTTCGACGACACCGAACCCGCGAGGATGCCCAGCTGGTAGCCGACGCTCTCCGCGACACGGGCCGACAGCGCGTCATAGACGGATGCCGGGGACAGGCACTCGCTGCCGTTGAGGATGGCGCGGAAGCGCTTGCGTTGTTCGGTGTGGCGCAGATGGCTCAAGACCTTCTCCTTGATGATTTTTATTTTGTTGCTGTTTCACGAGGCCGTAACGTTAACAGCACGTCGGCCCCCGGTAAATCTTCATGAACACTTCAACTTGACTTCGACCCGCATCAGCAAAAGCTGGTCAATCATCGAAACGGTGGCTATTTGATTTGCAGGAGTGCTTTTATTTTCGCCCGCACTTCATGCAGAACGGACGCTTCAACGCGCCCTTTTTTCCGGGCACGGCGTTGTTTCCAATCCAATGATTTGACCTGATCGGACAAAACCACACCGTCCACGCCATCAGCAGACGTTTTAACTTCAAAGGGATAACCCTTGACCCGTGTCGACATCGGGCAACAGACCATCAACCCGGCCTTGGCATTGTAAATGGCAGGACTGATGACCAGCGCCGGGCGACGCCCTGCCTGCTCATGACCGGTCTGTGGATCAAACTCCAACCACACCAGATCCCCTGCCTCCGGCACATAGCCGAGGGCCGCCACTACAGGCTCTCCCGACCTACCGGGCCGCCAAAATCAACTTCATCATGGCGATTGTCTTTGCTGATCCCGGAAACCAGCGACTCCAGACTGAATTCGGTCTGATCAGCGGGCTCAATGACAATGCGACCCTTCGTTGCCTTGATCGAGACCTGCTGTTCCAGACTGAAAGCAGCCGTCTTCATCGTTGCCGTCGTCAACCGCACTGCCGGGCTGTTGCCCCATTTCCGGATAATGGCATCCATAAAAAGCTTCCCGAAAAGAATTCAGATGTATATACATTGTATACACATGCCAATGATCCGGCAAGACCTGGATATTTACCGGCAGACCATCCAGCGGTCGACGTAATCCGACAATTCCATCCCCGCCTTCACCACACGGCCATCGAGCTCCGCACCCAGCCGGCCCGGGCGTTCGATGCGCACACGGATACGGTTGCCTTCGGCAGCAAGGACGACAGCGCCGATCGTATCGACTTCGCTGATGCCCACCGGCACATTGCGGCAGACCTTTGCGCCAGGAATGCTGACCCGCACCATCTGCTCGGCATAGATGCGGATCGTCGTCTGCATCTGTGCGGCGAGCAGCGGCGACGGCAGATCGGCCTGCCACTGCCCGCTCAGCTTGCGGCCATCGGGCCACTCGTAGCTGCCGAGGCCCTCACGCCTGTCGGCGACATAGGCACCAACATACCGCTGCCCCGCCCATTCCGACGCGGCACCCCAGCGGTACGTGCCCTGCCCCTGCCGCAAGTCGTTGACGAAGTCGCCCTCGTAACGGTCACCATTGGGCCAGACCTTGAGACCCTTGCCATGCTTGCGGCCGGCGACAAAATCACCCGTATAACGCGCCGTGCCCGAAGCCGTACCTGAACCCTGCGCCAGCCCCTGCACACAAGGGCCGCTGTAAGCGCCCTGCAGCTCGGGGTCCATCACCTTGCAGGCGTCGGCCGCCAGCGCCACGGGCGCGCAGTACGCGAACAGCAGTGCCATCAAGCTGCCGCGTCCCAACATCCAGGCATTGGCAATCAATGCTTTCATCAGTAATACGTCCATGACATCGTGATGCCTGACGGATCAATCATCACCTGCGGCAATTGCGAATTCGCCCGCGACGACTCCCAGAACAGCCGGCCAATGCCATAACCCAGCAGGCTGCCGGCCACCGTATCCGACACCCAGTGCTCCTGCTTGCCGATACGCGCCAGATTGGTGATCGCCGCCACGCCGTAGAGCCAGGGCGCCTTGTATTCCTCGGCAAAGGGGGTTGCCACCGCCCAGGCCACAGCGGTGTGCCGCGAAGGCATCGAACCCCGCGTCGAATCACCACTGGAAAAATCAAAATCATTACGTGCCAGACCCGTGTTCGGCCGGGCCCGGCCAAATGCGTATTTGAGCCCGGTCGCCGCCACCGCCGCCGTCACGCCCGCCTCGGCGGCCGACAGCCCGGTGCGCGCCCGGCGCGGATCGCTGCCGTCCAGCGCCAGCATTCCCGCCCCTGCCAACCCTATCCACGGCAAGGCGTTACCCACGCTGTTGATACCCTTCAGCCAGGTGGTATTGGCGTGATCCCTGGCAAACTGCAGGCCACGGCTGTCGAGTGCCGAGCTGGCGCCCACGGCCAGCAGCCCGACACCAGCAGCCTTGCCCCAGTCGACACGCCCCAGTTCCTTGGCGGCCAGCCTGAAGTCGTCGATGACGCGTTTCGGTTCGTAAAACACCACCCCCGGCACCAAATCCTTCAGCGGCGGATTGGCCGGCGAGCTGCTGATGTCCGCCAGCTGCGACAGCGGATCCGCTTCGCGCGCACCCTGATGCAGATAACGCACCGCGACAAAATCCTTCAACCCCGAGACCGGTAACTCCCCGGCCATATGCGCACGCAGGCGACGCAGATCAAAAAAGTCATATTCGACCAGCGGGTCATTAACCTCGGCCATCTGGATGCGGATTTCCCGCACGTCGGCCGGGGCCAGATTCAAAGCCATGCGCGCGGCACGTCCTACGGCCTTGCTCAGCGGTTTGATTCGCTCATGCGCCAGCTTCAGGTTCAGGCGGTGCGAACCGTCGTAATCGACCACGACATTGCGGAAGCCTTGGCGATCCAATGCCTCGATCAATTTGAGCCTGGGACCTGCGTCGGCACGCCAGACCGGATCAGCGACCGGCGCTACGGCTGCGGTAAACACCGGCACTACCTCCGCCGTGGGCTGCCAGCGCGGCTGGTGGTCTACAACGGCTGAGTTTTCATTGGCAGGCGGCGCCGCCCTGGTTTCCAGCG
>JAURHM010000004.1 GCA_030833315.1 Burkholderiales bacterium | reverse complement strand
GGCGCGCTGGGCGGCGCTGGCGCTGATCATTTTCATGGTTCCGGCCACCTTGTACTTCCACAGCTTCTGGACCTACCCGGAAGCCCAGTTCGTCAACCAGTTTCATCATTTTTTCAAGAACCTGGCCATCATCGGCACGCTATTCATGGTGATGGGAATGGGTTCAGGCGGCATGAGCGTCGACAAGCCGGACAGCCACTGACTTTCCCGCCCCCTTCCCAAGGAATTAATGATGAAACGTTTTATGATGATGATCCTCTCGGCAATGCTGGTGGGCTTTGCCGGCGGCACCTGGGCGCAGGCCAGCGGTGCCGGCGAAGTCGAAGAAAAAAACATTCCGATCAAGGTCACCGAAGTGGCGCCGGGGCTGTTCTTCCAGTATCACCACGAAGAATCAAACAATGCCTGGCTGGTCACCGATGCGGGGGTGCTTGTCATCGATACCCGCCAGCACCCGCGGCGTGCTGAAGAACTTCTCGTTGCGATCCGTAAGACCACCGACAAGCCGATCCGCTGGGTGATCAACACTCATGCCCATGGCGATCATTATTTCGGCAACTCGGTCTTCAAGCGCGAGGGCGCAACCTTCATCGCCCACAATGACACCGCTGGCATGATGAAAATGCACTACGGACTGGAGCAGAAACGCCGCCAGGGATATTTCAGACAGCGCAACTTTGATCCGAAGGAAGTCACGCTGGTGCTGCCCGACGTTACCTTCGATTCCAACCTGACGCTGAACCTCGGCGGACGCACGGTGGAGTTGTTGTACATGGGCGCCGGCCAGAACCCCGGGGACACCTTTGTGCGCTTCCCTAAAGAAAAAGTGATTTTCGCCGGCGGACCTTTCTCCAAGAACAGCTGGCCGAATCCGTCGTTCACGCCCTCAATGACGCAATGGGTCAGCATCCTGCGCAAGCTGGCAGCAATGGACGTTGATGTCTACCTCGGCGGCCATGGCGACATCGGCGCCAAGGCCGATGTACTGCAACAAGCCAAAATGTTGGAAGACTTTGACCGCGGCATGCGCGACGCCGTCGCCAAAGGCATGAGTCGCGACGACATCATCAAAAACGTCAAATTCGAGCAATACCGCGATGTGCGCAACTACTACCGGATGAACCTGTTCGTCAGCAGCTACTACCACTTCCTGGCCCAGGGCCGACCGGAGAACGCTTATCCCTGATCCCGCGCAACAAAGTACCGCATGAACAAACGGCGCTGTTAATCAGCGCCGTTCTTTTTGGCCTCCAGCCGTGCCTTCAGTCCGACGAACGGGTTAAAGGTCGCCGCAGGCAATGTATCCGCCACCACCGTGCGCCCCGCGCCATCCTTGATCTTCGAATGCTCGTGCTCGTGGCAATAAGTGCACAACAATTCCCAGTTGCTGCCGTCCGGCGGATTATCATGATGATTGCCGTTTTTATGATGCACTTCAAGCAATTGGAGGTTGGCATGGGTAAACGTGCGGGCGCAGCGCCCGCAGACCCAGGGATAAAGCTTCAGCGCCTGTGCGCGATAACCGGCGTCGCGCTTGTCGGCTGCGCGACGCGCGTCAAGGATCACCTGGTCTAGCCGGTCATTCTTCTGTGCCATGCCAACCTCCTGCAACAGCAAGATTACGCTGCGGCAAACAGCTTGTCATAGGCCTTGAGCAGGGTCTGGTGCATGGTGCTGCCCTGCATGTCCTCACCAAGGGGGTCGAGCCCGAAAAACTTTTCGCTGCGGTCGAGCAGCGACTGCGCCTGCTGCAGGGTTTCCGCGCCATAGAGCAATGTCAGCGAACGGTGATAGTTGTCCACGTCTTCCAGATTGAGCAGGCTTTCAATGCAGCGATAGACCAGATGACGGGCCGGATTCATTTCACGGAAATGGCGCACCCAGTCGCAGCCTTCGCGCACCGCCTCTTCGTCTCCGATGGCCAGCGCCAGCAGCGTTTTCAGTTCGCCGATGCGGAGCTCCTTCCACACCGTATCCAGCGGCACGGCGAGGCCGAGGATTTCCCATAGCGGGCGTTCGTCATTGAGGTTCATCGTCTGCAGATCGTCGAGCAGTGCACGTGACTCCTCATCACTCAGATCTGGCAGTTTCACCAGCGATGGCCGGATGCGGTTGCCGATGCTGTTGTTTTCCCAGGCCAGGTCTTCGACTGGATAAATCTCCGACATGCCCGGCACCAGAATGCGGCAGCTGTAGGCGCCCTGCTCGGCAAAATCCGAAACGTAAATGTCGTGGCCTTCTTTTTTGATGCAGTCGCAGAGCCATTGATAATCTTCGGCAGTGGTGTTGCTGAAATTCCAGTCGACGAAGGGATGATCCGGAGCATCACCCAGGAAGTTCCAACTGATGACGCCGCTGGAATCGACAAAATGGATTTCCAGATTGGACGCCAGCTGGATTTCCTCCATGTCGAAACCGGCTTCGGGAAAACTGCCCAACGCGTCCAGCGCACGGCCCTGCAACAATTCGGTCAGTGCCCGTTCCAGTGCGATCTCGAAACGCGGGTGCGCACCGAAACTGGCGAACACCCCCTGATCCCCGGGGTGTAGCAGCGTCACGTTCATCACCGGATAACGGCCGCCCAGCGAGGCGTCACGTACAAGAATGCCGAAACCGGCGTCACGCAGTCCCTTGATGCCGGCGGCGATCCCGGGATATCGCGCGATAACGGCTTCCGGCACCTCGGGCAGGCACAGCCCTTCGCGGATGATGCGGTATTTGATATGACGCTCGAAAATCTCCGATAGCGCCTGCGCCCGCGCCTCCAACGGCGTGTTGCCGGCGGCCATGCCGTTGCTGACATAAAGGTTGCCGATGATGTTGACGGGAATCCAGGTTTCGGCGTCGTCGCTCAGCCGCTTGTAAGGCAGTGCACAGATGCCCCGCCCCACATTGCCGGAGTTGAGATCGACCAGCACTTCGCCGTCGATATCGCTATCGGGGTTGTAGAAAGCGTGCAGTTCGGGATTGAGCAGTTCTTCCGGCCAGTGGCCGTCATCCGTCGGCGCAAACCAGCGCTCCTGCGGGTAATGCACGAAGGGCGCATTGGCGCGTGTTGCGCCAAGATGGAAGTGGGTCCAGAAATAATGGGTGCCAAGGCGTTCGAAAAATTCGCCCAGTGCACTGGCCCTCGCGGCGAGCTGGGTCGCGCCTTTGCCGTTGGCGAACAGCATCGGACATTCGCGGTCACGGACATGGACCGACCAGATCGATTCAACAGGATTGAGCCATGACGATTCGTCGAGATGGAAGCCGCGGGCAGCCAGCTTGGCCTGCATGGTGGCGATGGTGGATTCGAGCGAGGCATCCTTGCCCGGGATAAAGCTTTCAGTTTGCATGAGGAACTCAGCCGGTGGGTAGGACGCGGTAATGAATCGTGCCAGTGCCTCGCCGCGCCCGCGGCGGCACCCTGAACTACGGTTTTGAAGTGGAGAACGTTGCAGCGGACAGCGTGTTCTGCAGGCGGGCCAGCCAGTCTTCGATACGCCGGCGGTTGGCGCCCAGGTCCCAGTATCCCACGCGGGAGGCCGAATACAGGGCCAGCGTCGATTGCTGCGGCGATAAGGCAATGATCTGCACTCGCACATCATCCTTGAATCCGAACACCGCGGAAGTGAATACCACATGCAGTCCATCCACAGTTTCCGTACCGATAGCCGCACCCTTGGTCTGCCGCACCAGCGTTTTGAAAGCCGCATGCAAGGCGGCAGCCGGCACGGCGAAAACGGGCGCCACGGCGTCAGGCCTGATGGCGTAATCCGCCGGCGCCGCCAGCCAGTGGTTGGGCGAGGCCGGACGCTGCAGGGTTTTAAAAAAACTGTCCATTTCTGCGTTCATCCCGCCGGCGTCATGGACGGGGCCGGCGCCGGGGACTACAGTCTGGGCCATACCCGCGGACGGCAACAAAGCCAGCGCCGCACATACCAACAGGAACCTCATCATGCTGGACCTCACCGGATACGGACGGCTCTCCAAACTGACGACGCTGACCGACAGGATGATCAACGACGCCTCCCGCGACGCACTGGTCACTGCAGCGCGGCTGCTGGCGCTGCAGGTTGCCCATTTTCAGCGCCTGCACGGCGCGCTGCCCCTCGACGAGAACATCGACCTGCTGGAAAGCAAGGGGCTGACAGAAGAACAGGCCGACCGCGTCGCCGACGGACTGGAAGTGCTGGCGATGGCGCTGGCCACCATCCGGGACGACGAACCCGACCCCTCTCTGCAGTAGTGCTGGATCAAATCCGCCGGCCTTGATGGAAACGCTCAAGTCGGCTCGATCTTAGCCTGCTTGATGACCTTGCCCCAGCGCGCGATCTCGGACTTGATGTAGGCCGAGAACTCAGCCGGCGTACTGCCAACCGGAATCACCGCCTCTTCCACCAGCTTGTTGGTGATCTGCGGTGATTTGGTGATGCGGATGATTTCCGTACTCAGTTTGTCGATCGCGTATTTCGGCGTTCCGGCCGGTGCGGCCACGCCGTACCAGGATCCGGTTTCGTAACCCTTCAAACCGGATTCAGCGACCGTCGGAATATCGGGAATCGCCGCCGACCGTTTACTGCCGGTCATCGCGATCGCGCGCAACCGGCCTGCCTTGACCTGCGGCATCATCGCCACCGCGCTGGAGAACATCACCTGCACTTCACCCGACATCAATTCGGTGAGCGCCGGCGCCAGCCCTTTGTACGGGATATGCGTCATTTTGGTTCCGGCCATCATGTCGAACAGTTCCACCGCCATATGCGATGAACCGCCGGTGCCGTTGGATGCGTAATTGATCGCGCCGGGCTTGGCTTTTGCCAGCACGACCAAATCCTTCACCGACTTTGCCGGCAAGGAAGGGTGAACCACCACCAGCAGCGGCGCCGAAGCAATCAGGCTGATCGCGTCAAAATCCCTGACCGGGTCATACAAAGGCTTCTTGGCCAGGTTGGGATTGAGACCATGGCTGCCCACGCCGGCGAGAAAAATCGTGTAGCCGTCAGCAGGTGCGGCGGCGGCAATCTGCGCGCCCAATGCACCGGCGGCACCAGGGCGGTTGTCAATTGCTACCTGCTGGCCGAAAGCGGCAGACATCTGCTGGCCGACAAGGCGTGCAATGGTGTCGTTGCCGCCACCAGGCGGGAAGGGCACGACGAAACGGATGGCCTTGCTCGGGTATTTTGCCGGGTCTTCGGTCGCCGCGGCGTGTGCGATGCCGCTCATCACGGGCGCCATACAGACCATCGTCAGCAGCGCCTTGCAGATCAGGTTCTCGGGATTCATGTTGTTCCGGAAATGAATGAAGTTCATTTTGCCGATTTTACGCCGTCGGCAGCCCTTCTGCACCTGCGCCCGACCGTCGCACCTTTACTCCGGGACGGGCAGCGCACCGCTGGTGATGCATAGCCGCGTCGTCAGTTCGCGGCCGAGATTGCGGTACGGCTTGATGCCGAGCTGCGGGTGGTCGCGCAGGATGCCCGCCAGATCTTCAGCACGAAGCGAATACAACACAACCTGGCTGCCCTTGGCAAAAGCATCCACCGAGCGGCAACCGTCTTCCAGCACGGTCATCTCGCCGAAAAACACGCCGAGCACAAAGGTCGCCAGACGGCGCGCGCGATTCTCGCCGCTCAGCTGAACCTTTATGCTGACCGAACCGCGGGCAATCAGATACACACGGTCAGCGGCATCACCCTCGCGGAACAACACGTCGCCGTGATCCAGCTCCTGCCGCTGCAGCAAAGTGCCGAGTGTGGCCATTTCATTCTCTTCAAGCCCGGCAAAAAATGCCGTGTCGCGCAAGCCGGGTTCCGGCGCATCTTCGAAACGATCCCGTTCGGGCATCCGGTCTTCCACCCAATCCAGCGCGCGGTCGAGATCGGAAAACCAGAACGCTGCGGGAGTGTTTGCCCTAATACCCAGCGCACGCAGATACCGTCCGTTGCCTTCACCTTCCTGAACATGGCTCAGCAGCAGGCACAAGCTGCAGGCGGCCGCGGTATGGCGGATGGTTTCCAGTGCCCGTGCGCCCCTGGCATCAACTTCAGTGGCCCGACGAAAATCGAGACTGCGCCTCTGCGCAAGTATTACTACGGCGTCTGCGGACGGGTAAACTCCGCCTTTACGCTGAAACCGGATTCATCATGACCATCTTCACCATTCAGGCCGCCGTCGAACACATCAAACCCGAACGCGCTGCCGATGCCTATGCCGGCCTGGAAAGCCTGACCTATGTGCGTTGCAAGGTGACCACCAGCGAAGGCGTCAGCGGCTGCGGCGTCACGGGCCGGTTTCTGTCAGCGGAGGTCGCGCATCTGCTCAACGGCGGCTTTGCGGAGGCTGCGAAAGGACTCGATCCGCTCGACATCGAAGCCGTTACCCTGGCGCTGGCGAAAAAGTTCAATCCGCGCCAGTCCACCGGCGTATTCGTCTCGGCGATGTCGGCACTGGACCTTGCCTTGTGGGACATCAAGGGCAAGCTGCTCAATCAGCCTGTCGCAAAACTGATCGGCGGAGCCCGGAATGCAGTGCCCGCCTACGCCACCGTCGGCCTGCCCGCCTTCACCGAAACCGAACTGATCCATGCCTGCACCACCGCACTCACCGCCGGTTTTCACGGCGTCAAAATCCTGGTCGGTGCCGGACGCAGCATTACCGAGGACGCCCAGCGCATTCGTGCCGTGCGCGCCGCCATCGACCGTGCGTCGCTGATGCTCGACGCCAACTGCGCCTATACGGTTGCCGAGGCGAAACGCCTGGCGACGCTGGTCGCCGACTGCGACGTCGCATTTTTCGAGGAGCCGGTGCGCGGCAATGACATCGCTTCGCTGGCGGAGCTGCGGCGCGCGATTTCGATTCCCCTGGCCTCGGGCCAGATGATCCAGTCGCCGGTCTGGTTCCGTGATGCGCTGACCACCGGCGCCCTAGACATCCTGCAGCCCAACGCGGCCTTCTGTGGCGGCCTGAGCGCGATGCTGCGCATTCTGGCGATGGCCGAAGCACATGGCATCCCTGTCACCGGGGCCGGCGGTTATGAAGCGGCCAACCTGCCGGCGATGGCCGGCCACACGCACGGCGGCATGCTCGAAGTGCATGGTGCGCACGCCGCGCTGCGCACGCGGTTTGCGACACATCCGGATTTCCGCGAAGGCAGTCTGCATGTGGCCGATTTACCGGGTCTGGGCTTCTCGCTGCTCGACTGAAAACGGCCGCGGCGGCCGCCGCTATAATGGCCGCTTGCCTGCACAGACTTCCCACGGGCATTCACACAGGAAATCGGCTGCATTGCTGCCAAGATCACCGCGATGACCATCCCCGCACGGCTCCAGGCAGT
The DNA here is from genome assembly GCA_030833315.1 of Burkholderiales bacterium. GTDB lineage: Bacteria > Pseudomonadota > Gammaproteobacteria > Burkholderiales > SG8-41. Next base: position 86,532 of record JAURHM010000004.1, on the reverse strand, counting down.
CATCCTGTTCGCGAAAACCCGCGGCTTCACGCGCACCTCCGCGATGCTGCAGCCGCAAGTCGTGCTGAGTCAGGCTGCAGCGTTTTTCAATATGGTGCGCGGGGCGATCAAACGCAACGGCGGCACTGTGCACAATGTGCTGAACGACACGCTGATGGCTTTTTTCATGGGCCCGGAACGGGCCAGGCAGGCGATAAAGGCTGCGCAGGAAATCCAGCGCGATTTCGATGTCATTGAAGAATCCCGGACGCGCGACTTTGGCATCCGTGCCGCGGTCGCGATGGGCCTGCATGCGGGCGACGCCGTCATCGGTATCGCCGGCAATGCGCCGCTGATGGTGATCGGCGACAACTGCGCCACACTCAACGCCCAACCGCTCCCGCCACTGAAAGTTCCGCGCCGCGATCCGGTGCAGCTGTATGGTGTGCTGCGCGACCCGCGCCTTGATTTCACCTGAGGCACTCCGCAGAAATATTATAACTATTTGTTTTTATTTACTTTTTATAGGGCCTTTCATGAGCAATGATGCACCGACCGCCGACAACCGCCGTTTCCCGCTGATCCCCGTCGACAAACTAACGCCGGAACAACAGGCGCTGACCGAAGCAATAAAATCCGGACCGCGCGCAAAACTGGCGAGCTCCGGCGCATCCAAACCCGGCCCGCTGGGCGGACCGTTCAATGTCTGGCTGCGCAGCCCCGGCATCGGCAATCTGGTGCAGCAGCTTGGTGAGGAAATCCGTTTCCGCAGTTCACTCGCCGGCAAGCTCAATGAACTGGCCATCCTCGTCACCGCGAGAAACTGGACCTCGCAGTACGAATGGGTCGCGCATCACAAGCTCGCGCTCGAAGGTGGATTGAATCCGGCAATCGCCGAGGATATCGCGCAGGGCCGACGACCTGCCGGCATGGATGCCGACGAAACGCTGGTCTATGAATTCTCATCCGAACTGCAACAGACCCAGGGCGTCAGCGATGCAATGTATGCCCGCGCCGTGGCCCGTTTCGGTGAACGCGGCGTGGTCGATCTGATTTCGGTCAACGGCTTTTATGTGCTGGTATCGATGTGCCTGAATGTCGATCGCACGCCGGTGCCGCAGGGAACACCGCTGCCGCTGCCGCCGCTGAAGAAATAATGGCGGTAATTTACGAGGCGCAGCACTTCGTACTGCGCACGCTGGATCAGCCGCATGTGTCACGGAGCGACGGCGGCCATATCGTCATCGATCCAAAAGTCGCGGTTGAAGACCGCACGCACCTCAGTCGGGAACAGGCGGTCGAACTGGTCAAGCTGACCATGGCCGGCGGCGAAGCGATTAAAACCGTGCTGACGCGCAAAGGCATCCGCATCGGCCGCATCAATTACCAGGATAACGGCAACTGGCGAGCCGAGCTTCACGTGCATCTTTACGGGCGCGCGCACGGCGCCACGCTGCAGCCCTTCGGTCACGCACTGGCGTTTCCGCCGACGCGCGAAGCCTTTCGCCGCGAGATGGGCAATCTTGAAGCGCTGCGCGAAGACGACATCATCGAACTGCGCGAGGAAATCATTCGCCTGCTTGCGAGCGACAAATACCGCGACTTCTAGCGGACCGTCAGCCGGGCATGGCGCCCGAGGATTTGACCACTTCGCCCCACTTCTTGATTTCCAGCGGCATGATGCGGTTCAGTTCATCCGGCGTGCCGGCGGTGACTTCAACACCCTGATCAGCAAGACGTTTGGTGATTTCTGGAATGCGCAGCGACTTGGCAAATCCGTCATGGATGCGCAGCGTGATTTCACGCGGAATACCCGCTGGCCCGAGCAGCGCGTACCAGCCACTGGTTTCAAACCCTTTCAGCGTTTCGCCGATCGCCTGCACATTGGGCAGCGCGTTCGTGCGATTGGCACTGCATACGCCAATGGCCCGCAGCCGGCCGCTCTCGATGAACGGCTTTGCGGCGAGCAGCGTATTGACCTGGAACTGGATGTGGCCAGCGACCAGATCGGTCAGCGCCTGGCCGGCACCCTTGTACGGAATGTTCACGGCATCAATCTTCGCCATCGACTTCAGCATCTCCACCGCGAGATAGGCAGAGTTGCCGGCAGCGGTACCTGCGGTCAGCTGGCCCGGACGCGCCTTGGCCAGCGCGATGAATTCCTTGACGTTGTTGACCGGCAGCGAGGGATGCACAACCAGCACGGTCGTGGTCAGGCCGAGCTGGCTGATCATGGTGAAGTCCTTCACCGGATCGAAGGGCACCTTTCTGTACAGCGTCGGATTGATCGCATGCGGCGTGGTCGAGATCACCATGGTGTGGCCATCGGGGGCAGAACGCGCGACAAACTCGGTGCCGATCATGGTCGCGCCACCGGCGCGGTTCTCGATGACGATCTGCTGGCCGAACTGTTTGGTCAGCTCCGGGCTCAACAGTCGCGCCAAAATGTCGGTGCCGCCGCCGGGCGCCGCCGGTACGACCAGACGAATCGGCCGTGAAGGAAAAGTTTGCGCGAACGCAACAGCACTCATTATCAGCAGCAAGGCCGCAGTAATCGCACGACCGACATCCAGTGTTGTTTTATTCATGCCGGAATTCTTACCGAAAATCATGACGTTTTTATTGTGCTTGCCCTGCCGCTTCATTCCGGCTGGATGCCGGCCTCGCGGATCAGCTTGGCCCACTTGTTTATCTGGGTATTGAAGAAGGCGGTGAATTCAGCCTGCGAGTCGCCTACTGCGTCAGCGCCCTGCTGGCGCAGTAATTCGCGGGCTTCCGGCGCGGTGATAATACGTGCGATTTCGGCATTGAGCTTGGCCATCACCGGCTTGGGCACGCCCGAGGGTACAGCGACGCCATAGAAAGACACGGCTTCAAAACCGGGCAGCGTCTCGGCAATTGCCGGCACATCGGGCAGCGCGGCAGTACGCTTGGGCGAACTGACGCCGAGAGCACGCAGCTTGCCGGCCTTCACATGCGGCAGCGTCGGCAGGATGGTGCCAAACATGCACGACACGCGTCCGCCCAGCAGATCCAGCGTTGCCGGATTCGCGCCCTTGTACGGCACGTGGGTCATTTTCACGCCGCCCATGCTGGCCAGCAGTTCGGCAGCGAGGTGCGTGGTCGAACCGTTGCCGCCGGAAGCGTAGATGATGCTGCCCGGCTTCGCCTTGGCCAGCGCCAGCAAATGCGCAACGTTGTTGGCGGCAACGCCGGGATGGGTCACCAGCAGATTCGGTGAAAAAGCGAGGTTGATCAGCGGCTGCAGGTCTTTCGCGGTGTTGTACGGCAGTTTTTTCTGCAGCATCGGGTTGACCGCGGTGCTCAGTGACACCATCAGCATGGTGTGGCCGTCCGCTGGCGCGCGCACCGCGAGTTCGGTGCCGATCACCGTGCCGCCGCCGGGACGGTTGTCGACTACGACCTGCTGACCCCAGGCTTCACCCAGCTTGACGCCAACCATGCGTGCCAGCTGGTCGTTGGGGCCCTGCGGCGCAAACGGCACAATCATGCGCAGCGGACGGCTGGGAAAGCCGGCCGCGGAATCAGTTACCTTGGGCTGCGCCGCCATGGCGGGCATTACGCAGCAAGCAGCCGTCAGCGCCGTGATCAACCCGCGATGCAAAGTCATTCCGGTGTTCATGCCACCCCTCCATTCAAACTGTTCATTTTTTGTCATAAACCGTCTTCGGCAGAATGCGGTAATTGGCGCTGGCCCTGCAGGCCAGTGCACCATCCTCGCCGTAAACCTCGGCTTCGGTGAACATCACGCTGCGCCCGCGCTTGACCACGCTGCCTTTGCAGATTATTTCGCCTTTTGCCGGCGCCAGGAAATTAAGGGTCATGGTCATTGTCGCCACCCCCATCTCCAGTTCGATCAGCGAGCGCACCGCCTGCGACATCGCTGCATCGATGATCGCAGCGACCGTACCGCCATGCACTTCGCCGCGGCTGTTGCCGAGATGGGGCTGGAAGGACAGCCGCACCTGCGAGCGCCCGTCTTCAAGGCCGTCGAGGTGAAAACCAAGATGGATGTACAGCGGTACCGTGGAACGCCATTGCGGCGCGGTTGAGGATTTTGCGGTCATGATCATCGTCAAAAAAGCAGTGCCCCGATGTTACACCGCGGCCGGCCTGAGCTGAGGGCTTGAATCCACCGATTGCCTGGCGCATGATGCGGTCCGGAACGCAACGGGGGGAGCCCATGAAAATCAAACGTATCGAACATGTCGGCATCGTCGTCCGCGACGTCGAAGCCAGTCGCAAATTATGGGAAGGCTGTTTCGGCATCAAGCTGGGCGGCACCGAAGACAATGCCACGCGCCGGCTGGCGCTGTATCCGGTCGGGGACTCCATGGTCGAACTGATCGCCGGCCTGACGCCCGACAGCAAGCAGGCCAAACTGATTGCCGAGGGCAAGGGCGGACTCAATCATGTCTGCCTCGAAGTCGAAAATATCGACGAGGCGCTGGCAGAACTCAAAGCCAAGGGCATTCCGCTGCTCGACCAGGTGCCGCGCATCGGTCACGCCGGCTGCCGCATCGCTTTTCTTGATCCGTCCGCAACGGAAAACTGCCTGATTGAACTGGCGGAACTGCCGGCCGGCGGCGCGCAACACTGACATGCGACACTGTCTGCAACAGTCCTGACATTGCTCGCCGTGACCATGCTGGCCGGCTGCAGCAAACGAGGAGCTTACGAAGGGATTCAACGACAGGAAGCGGCGCGCGATCCGTCGCCCTATGGCCAGTCGTCGCGGCGGCCGACTTATGACGAATACGAGACGGAGCGTCGCAAAACGCGAGGCCGCGCCCGACGCCCGCTGATCCAGCCTGCCGCTTATTTTTTCAGCGCGGCCTGCAGCAGTTCAGCAACCACATCGTTGACTGGAACCTTGCGTTCCTGGGCAAGAACATTCACCTGCGCGACAAGGTCACGGTTCAGTTTTACCGCAAACGGAATCAATCCCGCGGCCTGATCCAGACGGCGCTGTTCGCGACGATCCGGCACTACATCAGCGGTGCCGCCAAAACGGCCCGGCGTTGCGGCCTTTTTCATCTTGTTGACGATTTTCAGCGCATTGTATTTTTGCAGTTCGGTGGGCTTCATGGTCATGAGGGCCAACTCCGGATTCAGGGCATTGCAGAAATCAGAAATGAAAAGGCCGCGCAGTCAGCGCGGCCCCGGAAAATATTGCTGCGGATTATTGCGGCGCTTGCTGGCTGCCACCACCGTTGCCGCCATTGCCGCCGTTACCACCATTCCCGCCGCCTCCGCCGCCGCGACGTTTACCCGGACGCTTGTGGAATTTCTTGCCACCTCCACCGCCGCCCTGGTTTTTACCCTGGCCCTGCGGGCGTCCGCCGCCCATCTTGGGTTGCTGGCCGCTGCTCATTACGCCCATGCTGCGGCGCTGCTGTGGATCCGGAGCGCCGGGGCGATTGCCCGAAGCAAGCGCGATCTCGAGTTCATTGAGTTCGTCCCACTCGGCATCCGTGCGATTGCGATCGGGGATGGCCAGCAGCTCCTGCATGCGCTGGCGCGGTGAAACGGGGTTCTGGGGTGGTTGCGAATCGTTCATAGGGCGGCATTATCGCACTGTACGGGCCAACCTTCAATTAAAACAACAGCTTAGCGTACCACCCTCGCCAAGCCGTTGATTTTTTAGCCCCTCCGCCCTGATCACCCTAGGGCTTGGAGCACCAGAGCATGGAGTAACTGGCGGTGGTAGTAGCGGATGGCCCCCGGGGCATGAGCCATGAATACCGTCACCAGTTCCTCGGCCGGATCGACCCAGAAATAGGTGCCGGTCGACCCCGCCCAGTGAAATTCACCGGCGGTACTGGGCATGCCGCCCCGTCCCGCACTGCGCCGCACAGCGACACTGAGGCCAAAACCGTAGCCGCGGATATTGGGATAGTCATTGAGCATCGACAGATCCACTTCCGGGCCGAGGTGGTCGCTGGTCATGAATTCCACGGTTTTGCGCGACAGCACGCGCACGCCGTCGAGCTCGCCGCGGTTAAGCAGCATCTGCGCAAAACGCAGATAGTCGGCCGCGGTGGAGATTGCACAGCCGCCGCCGCAGTCGAATTTGTGCGGCGTGGTGCCGTCGCGCAGCGTTTGCGGCTCGCCGCTCAGCGGATCGCGCGGCAGCGCTTTGGCATAGCGCAACACCTGATCCGCGGGCACCGTGAATACGGTATCGCGCATGCCCAGGGGCTTGAACAGCCGTTCATCGAGAAACCGCGACAGCGGCATCCCGACAACCGCCTCCACCGCGAGGCCCAGCACATCGAGACCCAAGCTGTATTCCCAGTTGGAACCCGGCTGGTAATGCAGCGGCAGGGTCGCAAGATGGGCAAGAAATTCATTGCCGCTCCAGCGCGACGAGGCGGCATCCGATGACGCCGGGTAGCGGCGGTAAATCGCTTTTTCACCACGGCCGTAGCTGAGACCCGCGGTGTGGCGCATCAGATCTTCAATGGTCATTTCACGCAGCGCCGCCTCGGTAAGCGCATCTGCAGCGCCATCGCACAGCGGCGGGTTGACGCGCATCCCGGCGAGCTGCGGCAGGTAATGGCGTACCGGCTGGTTGACGGCCATGCGGCCTTCTTCGCACAGCATCAGCGCACCGACGGTGACCAGCGGCTTGGTCATCGACGCAATGCTGAACATGGCATCGGCCGGCATCGCGGTTTGCGCCGCGGGATCGAGATAACCGAAGGTTTCGCTGTAGGCGAGTTTGCCGCGGCGCGCAATCATCAGCACGGCGCCGGGCAGCGCATTGCGCTTCACTTCGTCTTGCAGGGCGGCAGCGATGCGCGGCAGCCGGTCGACGGCGAATCCCAGCGTCTGCGGCTCGGCGCGCGGCAATGGCGACCGCCCCATGTTTTCAGGCTTGTTCATGCAGCATCCTTAGTAGTGCGGGGGAATTTCGTGCGCCGGCCCGGCGCTGTCCGGCGGCAGGCTGCGTTGCAGTTGCAAGCGCAGGTTGCGCACCAGTTGCTCGAGATCGGCGATGCGCTGCTGCTGTTGGGCCACAGTGCGGTTAAGTTCTTCAAGCAGGTCTTCGTTGAAGCTCAGCTTGATTTCGATTTCGGCGAGGCGGGATTCGTCCATGGATTGCACCTAATCCGGCGCACGCACGACGATGCGCACGCCTTCGCAGTCGACCTGCTGCCCGGCGCGGATCTTCGCCGTCTTGCGGCTTTCGGGTTGGCCGTCGACGGTGACGGCGCCGGCGGCAACCAGCTGTTTGCCACGCCCGCCGCTGTCGGCAACGCCGGCCAGCTTCAACAGGTCGCAGAGGCGCACATGGTCGTCGCGCAGCTTGAATTCACGGGTTTGCAAGGACGGGTCGCTTGTTTAGGTTGAAACACCGATGATACTGGAACGGCAACACCGGGAACCATGTTGCAGCACCGTGTTCAAACGGTAACAACAATCAAATGACGCGGGCTCCGCGTTGAATCTTCATGAATAAAACCCTTCGATCTGTTGTTGCAGCCTTTTTTGCAGGCGCCATGCTGCTCGGCACGGGGTGCAGCACAACCCCGCCGTCGCCGCCGGAAGACAAAACCGGTGCCGCCGTAGCGCCTGCCGAACCGGCAGCTGCTCAGCCTGCGGCGACCGCTCCCGTGTCAACGGTGGTTTCAGCGACAACCAAAAGCGAAGCGCCGAAAACCGCTGACAAGCCGGCAGTCAAGCCCGCGGTGAAGCCGCCTGTCGTCATCCCGCCCAAACTGCAGGCAACCGCACCGGCAACCCCGACGCTGGCGCTGGATACGCTGGAGCAGCGCTTGAAGGACACGCCCGCCATCGGTGTGTTCACCAAACTCACGCTGAAAAACCAGGTTGACGATTTGCTCGACCGCTTCCGCGCCTACTATGAAGGCCGTGGCGGCCTGACAATCGCTCAACTGCGCCAGCACTACGATCAACTGCTGGCCAAAGTGCACGGCCTGCTGAAGGACGGCGACCCTTTACTGGCGAGTGCTGTGGTTAATTCGCGTGAAGCGATCTGGGGCGTGCTGACTGATCCGGCGAAATTCGCCAAACTCTGACAAAGGTTCGACCATGATTCCTTTCTTCCAGCCTCCCCGCCGACAGCTGCAGCGCCTGCTGCCGGCGCTGGCCCTGCTGGTCTTGCCCCCGGCTTTTTCGGCAGACAGTAGCGCGCTGACCAAAGACCTGACTGCCTCCATCGCCCTGCTCGGCCTGCCCTGCGGCCAGGTGGTCAGCGTTTCGCCGCAGGGTGATCGCGACCATCTCGCCACCTGCAGCGACGGTAACCGCTACCGGGTTTACGTCAATGCGCAGGGCCGGGTCAATGCTGAAAAACGCTGAACGCGGCCGGCGCCGGCCGGTAAAAGCTTTGCCGGTCAACAACGAGCAAAGCACTGACGATACGTGGACTTTCAAGGGTTTTCCGGCGGGAGTTGACGCTATCATGGCGCCTCTCCCAACGCAGGAAAGCCCGGCCGCCATGTCCAACGCCACAAAAACTCCGCTGTCTTCCGCTGATCGCGCAACACCCCACTTCACCAGTGCCGCGGCACCATCGGCCTTGCGCATGATGCTGGCGCTGGAGGATTTTGAAGCACCGGCGCGGCGCTACATCCCGCGGCCAATCTACGGTTATGTCGCCGGCGGCGTCGAGCGCAATGTGACGCTGAACTGGAACCGTTCGGTATTCGATGACCTCGCATTGGTGCCGCGGCAGCTGGTTGGCGTCGCCCAGCGAACGCAGAAAACCACGCTGTTCGGCGTCACCTACGATTCACCCTTCGGCATCGCGCCGATGGGCGGCACTTCCCTTGCGGGCTATAACGGCGACCTGTCGCTGGCCTGTGCCGCGGCGTCGGCCAACGTTCCGATGATCCTCAGCGGCGCCTCGCTGACTGCGCTGGAGAAAGTGCGCGCGGCAAGCCCGCGCCACACCTGGTTCCAGGCCTATCTGCCCGGCGAGGAAGAAGCCATCACCAAACTGGTGGAGCGCGTCACCAAAGCCGGTTACGACACGCTGGTGCTGACGGTGGACATTCCCGTCGGCTCCAACCGCGAAAACAACGTGCGCAACGGCTACAACGCGCCGCTGCGCCCCAGCCTGCGCCTTGCGCTGCAATGCCTGGCGCATCCGCGCTGGCTGTTCGGCACAGCGCTGCGCAGCTACTTCAACCACGGCATGCCGCATTTCGAAAACATGGGCAAGCAGCGCACGCCGCTGGTGTCACGCACTGCCGTACGCGAACGAGCCAACCGCGACCACCTGAACTGGGAGCATGTCGCGCTGATGCGCCGGCTGTGGAAAGGCAAGCTGGTGATCAAGGGCATCCTCGACAAACGTGATGCCGTGATCGCCCGTGAACACGGCGCCGACGGCATCATCGTATCCAACCACGGCGGCCGCCAGCTCGACTCGGGGACCTCACCGCTGCGCGTGCTGCCCGGCATCGTTGCCGCCGCCAGCGACATGACGGTGATGATCGACAGCGGTTTCCGTCGCGGCACCGACGTGCTGAAGGCACTGGCGCTGGGCGCAAAGTTCGTGTTTGTCGGCCGTCCGATGCTCTACGCCGCGGCGATTGGCGGCGAAGCCGGCGTGCGCCATGCGCTGACGCTACTGCATGCCGAAGTCGATCGCGACATGGCCATGCTTGGCTGCAACACCGTCGCCGAAGTCACACGGGATTGTCTGATGGACGCCCGCGGTTTTGATGGATTGTTCTGACGCCATATCTCAGCGCAGCGCATCGCCACACAGCTGTCGCCGGAACAACTTCACCAAGAAAGCCGGCGCCCAATCCGCACGAACGGATATTTATCGGGAGGGGGATTCCATGTACAGCAGCAGATCCACTGTCGTCTTGCGGTATGGCTTAACCGCCGGTATCGCGATTGCTCTTTGTCTCGGTGCTCGCTCTGCTGCGGCACAGACCGATCCCGCGCAAGGCTATCCGTCACGGCCGATTCGTCTGGTCGTGCCCTTTGCCCCCGGCGGCAGCACCGACATCATCGCGCGCATCCTCGCTCAGAAACTGGGCGAGTCCTGGAACCAGCAGGTCGTGGTCGACAACCGGCCCGGTGCGGGCGGCACCATTGGGCTCGATTACGTCGCCAAATCGCCCGGGGACGGTTACACGCTGATCTTCGGTCACGTCGGCACTTTCGGCTTCGGGCCGTCGCTGTATCCCAAGCTGCCCTATCACCCGGTGCGCGATTTCGTGCCGGTCATCCAGTTTGCGATGGTGCCGAATATGCTGGTGACCCATCCGTCGTTGCCGGTGAAAAGCGTGAAGGACCTGATTGCATTGGCAAAAGCAAGGCCGGGGCAGGTGAATTACGCGTCATCAGGCGCCGGCAGCGCCTCGCATCTTGCGGTGGAGTATTTCAAGCTGCTGGCAAAAATCGACATCATGCCCATCGCCTATCGCGGCACCGGACCGATGACGGTGTCGCTGATTTCCGGCGAAACCTCGCTGACGATTACCGGGGTGCCGCCATTAATGCCCCATGTCCAGGCCGGGCGCATGCGCGGCATTGCAGTGGCTTCGACACAACGAATCAAGGTCCTGCCCGATCTGCCGACGATTGCCGAAGCGGGTGTGGCCGGTTATGAGTCTACGACCTGGTTCGGACCGCTGGCACCGGCAAAGACGCCGCGCGAGATCGTGACCAAACTCAACGGGGAACTGAACAAGGTCCTGCAGTTGCCGGATGTCAGCAAACGCTTTGCGGCAGAAGGCATCGAAGCCTTGGGCGGAACGCCGGACCAGTTCGGCACTTACATCCGCGCCGAGATCGAGCGCTGGGCGCGGGTGGTGCGCGAGGCGAATATCCGCCTCGACTGACAACCCGCGCGCTCAGGCCGGCATCTGCTCCGGAGCGCGCACGCCCTCCTGCTCGCAGCTGTTGGCAACATCGCTGACCGTCACACGCCGCATCACGCGCACCCAGCGCAAATCGTCAAAATCGGTGCCCCGGTGCATCGTGCAGCGGTTGTCCCACATCACCAGCTCGTTCGGACGCCAGCGGTGGGTGTAGACAAACTGGCGCTGCACGACATGGGCGAGCAGTTCATCAATCAGCGCCCGGCCTTCGTCGTTGGGCATACCCCAGATGCGTCCGGCGTGGGAGGCGACATACAGGGACTTGCGTTTGTTCTGGGGGATCGTGCGCACCAGCATCTGCGGCACCGGCGGCAGACGCTTCTGCTCGTCTTCGTTGAAATCATGAAAACCGCTGCGCCGGCGTGAAGTCGCAATCCAGTGCTCGGCAACAAGCCCCTCGAGCTTCTTTTTCATCGCCGCCGGGAGAGCATCGTAGGCCGCGCGCTGGTCGGCAAATTCGGTATGGCCGCCGATCGGCACCACGGTCTCCGAATACAGCAGTGAACACAGGCTGGGCAGGCGCTTGAACGAGCTGTCGGTATGCCACAGCTTGTTGCCGGCCTTGTACATGCGCTGCCGGCTGTCCTCGCCCCAGATCTTGCCGTCGATTGAAAGGTTGGAAATATCCGAGAATGCACCACCATAACGCGTCGGCGTTGCCTTCGGGTCCAGCGTCCGCTCCTTCTCCACAGGTCCGAATTTTTCAGAGAAGGCCAGTTGCTGATCCGTGTTGAGCTGTTGCTGCGGGAAGATCAGCACCGCGTATTTCCAGAACGCCTGTTTGATCGCTTCAAAATTTTCGCCGGACAACGGCTTTGAAAGATCCACGTCACCGATCTCGGCAACAAAATCGGGGGTAACAGGGATGATGGTGATGGCCATTCTTGCGCTCCTCCTAGAGTGGCATTCCGGCGCCGGATTCTTGTTGTTTGCACGCGGAAGCGATAGTCACAACATACACGCAACAACCTGTTCGCCGCAGCCGTTATTCCGGATTATGGCCCGGCCGTATCAGTCATCCATGCACGACCGGCTGCGGGGAAAAAGCCGGCGGCGTATGATCATTCCCGTCCATCCTTTCAGGAGCGCATTACCATGGCCAAAGCCTACTGGGTTGTCAGTTACCGTGCGATCCACAAACCCGAAGCCTTCGCACGATACGCCGCCGTGGCACCGGCAGCGGTGCAGGCCAATGGCGGACGGTTTCTGGTGCGGGGCATGGCGGCGAAGGTCTACGAAGCCGGCATCCAGCAGCGGGTTGTCGTCATTGAATTCGATTCGCTGGCGCAGGCGCTGGCGGCACATGACACGCCGGCCTACCAGGCGGCACTGAAAGAACTCGACGGCGGCGCCGTCGAGCGTGACCTGCGCATCGTCGAGGGCGTCGCCTGAAGGCAGGCCCCCGACTGCGGTTTTATTGCCGGATCAGCAACCCGCGACGCATTTTCCCTTGCCGTCGAACTGCATCGTGCGTTCGCTGAGCACGAGATGTGAGGCCGGCATGAGCAGTTTCATGAAGGCCGCCGTACGCGATGCCGGCCGCAACTTTACGCATGTGCGTGAGCAGCACCAGATGAACCTTACCCAGGCGCGGATCATCTCCGCCGGCCACATTATGGGGAGGATCATAAAGAATACGTACCCGGTCGGATCCCCGAAAATGATTGCACGGTCTTTCGCGCAGAGTTCTCCGGGATTAGAGCCGATCGGGGTGATTTTCACGTTCTGCGCCAGCACCGGCGCACTGAAAAACAGACCAACAACAGCGGCTAGCGTGCAGCAGAAGGCGGTAATTCTCATGACTCCTCCCGGGAATGTCGCAAAAAGTTTGATGCCGCGGCTTCGTTACCGCGTCACGCCGCGGAATGCCACGGCCCTGCCCGGTACCGAACATCCCGTTGCTGGTATGTCGCAACAAACCGGCCGCTGCATTCGGCACCTTTCAGTTCCTCACCAGATCCAGCAGCGCAGCACCGTAGCGTTCGAGTTTTTTGTTGCCGATGCCGCTGATGGTTGCCAGCGAATCCATGTTTCCGGGACGCAAAGCGGCAATTTCGGCCAGCGTGCGGTCATGGAGGATCACGTAAGCCGGCACCGATTGCTCGCGCGCCTTTTCCAGTCGCCAGGCCTTCAGCTGATCGAGCAATCCGGCATCGGCCGGGGAAAAGCCCGCTGCCACCGCACTGCGCGTCTTGCTCACCTTGCCTTTGCGCGGCTGCAGCTGGCGCATTTCCACGGGCTGTTCGCCTTTCAAAACCGGACGGCTGGCATCGGTCAATTTCAGTGCGCCGTAGGCATCGTGATCGGGCTCGGCAAACCCCAGCGCCACCAGCTGGCGGAACACATTGCGCCACGCCGCCTCATCCAGATCGGCGCCAATGCCGAACACATTAAGCTGCTCATGCCCCCATTGCGCCGTGCGCTCGGTGGCGCGTCCGCGCAACACGTCGATCAGATGCACTGCACCGAAACGCTGGCCGGTGCGGTAGATGCAGGACAGCGCCTTGCGTGCAGCTTCAGTGGCATCCCAGGTCTGCGGCGGTTCCAGGCAGGTGTCGCAATTGCCGCAGGGCGCGCTGGCCTCGCCGAAATAATCGAGCAGACGTACGCGCCGGCAGCCGGCGGTCTCGCACAGTCCGAGCAAGGCATCAAGCTTGACCACCAGCACCCGGCGGTATTCCTCGCTGCCCTCGGACTGATCAATCATGCGCCGCTGCTGCACGACATCACCGAGGCCATAGGCCATCCAGGCATCGGCCGGCACACCGTCACGACCGGCGCGACCGGTCTCCTGGTAATACCCTTCGATGCTTTTCGGCAGATCCAGATGGGCAACAAAACGCACATCGGGTTTGTCGATGCCCATGCCGAAGGCAATCGTCGCGACCACCACCACGCCGTCTTCGCGCTGAAAACGGTTCTGGTGATCGGCACGCGACGCCGTATCCATGCCGGCGTGATAAGGCAGCGCATGCACACCGTGGCTGACCAGCCAGGCGGCGGTCTCATCGACTTTTTTGCGCGACAGACAGTAAACAATGCCCGCCTCACCCTTGTGTTCCTCGCGAATGAAACGCAGTAGCTGGTTGCGTGCATCCTGCTTGTCGACGATGGTGTAGCGGATGTTCGGCCGGTCGAAACTGGAAATGAAGATGCGGGCGTCATCCAGAGCCAGGCGGCGAATGATTTCCTCGCGGGTCTGCGGATCGGCGGTCGCCGTCAGCGCAATGCGCGGTACCGACGGAAACTGTTCATGGAGCACCGACAGCTGCAGATACTCGGGACGGAAATCGTGGCCCCACTGTGACACGCAATGCGCTTCGTCAATCGCAAACAGCGCGATCTTCGATTCGCACAGGCAATCCAGCATGCGCGGCATCATCAGCCGCTCTGGCGCGACATACAGCAGATCCAGCTCGCCGTTGCGCAAGGCTTTTTCACAGGCGTTGACTTCGCGGCCGTCGAGCGTCGAATTGAGGAAGGCGGCACGCACACCGAGCTGCTTCAGCGCCGCGACCTGATCCTGCATCAGCGCGATCAGCGGCGAAACCACCAGCGCGGTGCCGTCACGCAGCAGCGCCGGCAGTTGATAACACAAAGATTTACCGCCGCCGGTGGGCATCAGCACCAGCGCATCACCGCCGCCGGCGACATGGGTGACGATGTCTTCCTGCGCGCCGCGGAACGCGGGATGGCCGAATACCGTGCGCAACAGCTGCAGCGGACTTTGGTCAGCAATGGCGTTCATGATGACCCTGAACAACGCGGCAGGCAGACAGGCGTTGTCGCGGCAGCAAGCCAGCTGGCTGCCGCCATAAAATATTGTTTAAAAACAATTACTTATATAACTTCTTGCGACTGCGCCCGGCGAGCTTGAGCAGCTCCTGATGCAGCACATCGGCCAGGTTGATGCCTTCAGCCTGCGCCTTCGCCACCGCCTGATGGCGCCGCACACCGGGCAGACGTACGCCATCATCCTTGAGCATGCCGGCCACCATGTCTTCAATGCGCGAGAAGTACATATCAGCGCCGGCCAGCGCATCAGGATTGATGACGATCAGCGCGTGGCCGATGCGCGGCTTGTTGCCGGGCTCGAAGTACGAATCGTTTTCATGACTCAATGCCGCGCCGGTCAGCGCCACGCACAGCGCTTCGACCATCAACGCCAGCGCGGTGCCTTTGACGCCGCCGATGGCGGTGAGACTGCCGGTCAGCGCAGCCTGCGCGCTGGTCGTCGGATTACCGTCGCGATCCACCGCCCAGCCCAGTGGAATCGGCTTGTTTTCCTTGGCGTAGAGCATGATCTTGCCGCGGGTGACTTCGGTCAGCGAGAGATCGACGATGATCGGTTGCGCATTTTTTCGCGGAAAGATCGCCGCAATCGGATTGGTACCGAAAAAAGCCTTGCTGCCACCCCAGGCGTTGATCGCTGCCGGTGAATTGGTCAATGCAATGCCGGTCATGCCGGCATCGGCAATTGCAGCGAGGTGATAAGCCGCCGCACCAAAATGATGACTGTTGGTGACGCCGGCAAAAGCCACGCCGTATTTTTTGGCGCGCTTGACCGCCTCGTTGACGGCAAGTGCAGCAGCAGGGAAAGCCAGACCGCCGCCGGCATCGATGAGGCAGGTCGCGCCGTTCTTGCGGATGACTTTGGCTTTGGCCTTGCCGTCGGCGCGGCCTTCGCGCAGATGCTGCGCATACAGCGCGACGCGTGACAGCCCATGTCCAGACAATCCCTCGGCCTCGGCCGCAACCAGCGCCTGCGCCGTTGCGTCAGCCATGGTCTTCGACGCGCCGGCGCGTTTCAGTGCACGTGCGGCGAGTCCGGTCAGCTCCGCAATCGACAGTACCGGCATGATGTCAGTCCACCGTGGTGCCGGATTTTTTGGCAACGTCGGCCCACTTGGCCGCTTCCGCGCGGAAGAAGGCATTGAATTCGGCCGGCGTGTTGCCGCTGGGTTCCGCGCCTTCGGCACGAATGCGCTGCACGACGTCGGGTGATTTCACTGCAGCAACCCATTCCTTATAGAGCTTGTCCTGGATGGCCTGCGGCGTTTTCGACGGCACCAGCAGACCGTTCCACTGCACCGCCACGTGATCGGGGACACCGGCTTCGATCATCGTCGGCACGTTCGGCGCCACCGCCGAGCGCACCTTGTCGGCCACGCCCAGTCCGCGCAGGCGGTTGCCCGCGATATGCGGCGCCGCCACAGGCATCACGACAAAGGCGACCTGCGATTCACCGGTGAGCAAGGCGACCGTCGCCGGGGCTGCGCCCTTGTACGGCAGGTGGATGATGCGGGTACCGGTTTTGACGCGCAGCATTTCCATTGCCATATGCGACATCGTGCCGGTTCCGGCCGAGGAATAATCCAGCGAATTAGGCTTGCCCTTGGCCAGTGCGACAAGGTCTTTTACGCTTTTCACCGGCAGCGCGGGATGCGCGACCAGCACAAAGGGGTAAGACGAAGCCATCGAGATCGCCGAGAAGTCCTTCACCGGATCAAAGGACAGTTTTTTATAGATCGCCGGGCTGATCGAGATCGACGAGTTGGCGAAAAAAATCGTATAGCCGTCTGCGGGGGCCTTTGACGCGAGATCGGCAGCGATGTTGCCGCTGGCGCCGGCACGGTTATCGACGACCACCTGCTGGCCGAGCTGTTGGGAATACTTCTGCGCGATGATGCGCGCGACCAGATCACTGCCACCGCCCGCCGGGAAGGGCAGGATCATGCGGACGCTGCGGGTCGGAAATTCCTGGGCACCGGATGATGTCGCGACAAGGGCACCTGCGAAGGCTGCAGCGGTCAGCGCAATGCCGAGCGAAATGGAACGGGCCATAATGTGTCCTCCAGACTGGGTTTTATGTGATACCGGACCGGGAGTCTCTCCCGCCGGCCCGGAAAAATCAAACAGCTGATACTGCTGCGGATTCAGCCAGCCGTCAGCAGGGACTCGCCGGGTTTGACCCGGGTGAATTTGACCGGTCGCGTTTCGATGTTGAAACGGCCGTCCTGCCAGCCGACGCAGGTGTAGCGCGAGTTCTCAAGATCACGTACATCAGGGTGGTCGGCGCGGAAGTGAGCGCCGCGGGAGTCCTCGCGTGCCATCGCTGCAAAGCGGATCGACTTTGACACCATGACCAGATTTTTCAGATTGAGCCAGTCATGCCAGGTCAGATTGAAGGCCAGGGTTGAACCGTTGATGCCGACCGTATCGAGCTGGGCATCGAGTTCATCCAGCAGCCCTTCGGCCCGCACCAGTGACGCGGCATCGCGAACGATGCCGACGTCATCCCACATCACGTTGTACAGCCGTTCACGGATCGCATTGAGATCGCCGCCCTTGCGCGACAGCGGCGCCTGGCAGCGGGCGATGGCAGCGTCGATCGCCTCCTGATCGGGTGCGCGGAATTCGCCGTTGGCCTTGACCCAGCCCGGCATCACGTCACCGGCGATGCCGCCGAACACCGTGGAGTTGGCCACGCCGTTGCCGCCGAGGCGGTTAGCGCCGTGCACGCCACCCGAATCCTCGCCGGCGACGAACAAACCGTGCAGATCGGTCGTGCAGTCGGTTTTGAACACCACGCCGCCCATCATGTAATGCGCGGTCGGCACCACGTCGGCGAGTCCGCCTACCAGGTCAAAACCGCAGTCGGCACAGCGCTCGACCATGCCCTTGAATTCCTTGCGCACCATCACCGGATCGAGATGGCGCATGGTGATATAGAGGCCGCCGCGCGGACCGACACGGCCGGCGCGCATTTCCTCAAACATGCCGCGGCTGACGATGTCGCGTGTCGCACGTTCGTTGCGCGGATCGTACTTGTGCATGAAACGCTCACCGTCGCCGTTGAGCAGGTAACCGCCGGCGCCGCGCAGACCTTCTTCGATGATGGTGCCGGTGATCCGCGTATCCATGCCGGCAATCAGGCCGGTCGGGTGGAACTGCACCATCTCCATGTCGCGCAACTGCAGCCCGGCGCGCATTGCCATCGCCATGCCGTCGCAGCTCTTGTCGCCGGAAGGCGTGTGGTACTTGTACATCGTCGGCCCGCCGCCGGTGGCCAGCAGTACGGCCTGGGCCTGCACGAAGGTGAACTCGCCGCTGCGCATGTCGATCATAAGCACGCCGGAAACCGCCGAACCGTCGCTGTTCTTGATGAACTCGACGGCGCGATGCTCTTCCAGCCGGCTGATGCCGCGCGCCCACACCTGTTCGGCGAGGCGATTGATGATTTCGATACCGGTCAGGTCACCCTTGTGTACGGTGCGATCGAACGTCTGCCCTGCGAAGGCCTTCTGGTGAATCGTGCCGTCGGGATTACGGTCAAAAAAGCAGCCGAGTTCGTTTTCAAGTTCATGGATACGCTCGACCGCGGTTTCCACCAGCGTCCACGCCAGGTCCTGGTCGGGCAGCCACTTGCCGCCTTCGATGGTGTCCATGAAATGGCGCTCGACCGAATCACCTTCAGCCAGCGCGACGTTGTAGCCGCCCTGCACCATGCGCGTGCAGCCGCTTTTGCCAAGCAGACCTTTCACGGCAACGGTAATGGACAGGTCGGGGTTGTGCTGATGGGCATGCAGCGCGGCGAACAGGCCGGCGCCGCCGGAGCCGAGGATCAGGATGTCGGTCTTGATGGTTTTCATAAATGACTAGCTTTTGACGCCAAGCGCGGCCAGTACGCCGGCGCGCTGGTCCTTGGCGGCGGCATTGACCGCGGTATAAAGACTGCCGCCATGGGAATCCATCGCGACCAGCAGCGGGCCGAAACCCTTGATGCGGAATTTCCACAGCGATTCGGGATTGAGGTCATCGAGATCGACCTCTTCGATCTGCTCAATCCAGGTCGTTTCCAGCGCGGCCGTGCCGCCGATGATCGCCAGATAAACGCCGCCGAGATCGGCGAAGGCCTTGGCCGAGGACGCAAACAGCCCGCCCTTGCCGATGATGATGCGCACGCCGTACTGCTCCATCAGCGGCCGGGTGAAACGTTCCATCCGGGCGCTGGTGGTGGTGCCGATGCAGATCGGTGCATACCCTGAGGGATGCGCCTGGGTTTCGCCCACCCATTTGACGTTGGGGGCGGTATGCACCACCGCATGGCCGCGCATGTCGAAACGCGTCTTGCGGTTGTGATCGAACATGTGAATCTGCGTGGCATCGCGGATGCCGTACAGCGTCTGGTGCAGGGTGACGGTGTCGTTGATGCGCAGCTTGCGGACCTGCTCTTCCGTCACCGGCATATTGAGTTCGTAATGCGCCATGTCTGTATCCGTCGGTCAGTAACCGTAACTGAGGCCTTGCGGCGTGAAGGTCGCCCGCGCGCGCCGCGCCGAATGGCACTGCATATTCACGGCAACGGGATTCATCGTGATGTGGGTAGCTGCGGTCTCGACATGCACCGCAAACGCGGTGGAATCACCGCCGAGGCCCTGGGCGCCGACGCCCAGCTTGTTGACCACGGCACTCAACTCGGCCTCGAGCTTCGCGCCCTCGGGGTCATCACATTGACTGCCCAGCGGCCGTGTCGCCGCCACTTTCGACAGGTGCACGCAAAGGTCAGCCGTACCGCCGACGCCGACGCCGACAATAACCGGTGGACAGCTCTTGCCGCCGGCTTCAAGCACGCAATCGATGACAAAGGTCTTGATTGCATCGATGCCGTCGGCGGGGATCGCCATTTTCAGCCAGGAGTTGTTTTCCGAACCCGAGCCCTTGGGAATCATTTCGATCGAAAGCGTGTCAGCCTGTGCCGAAAAATCGATATTGATCACCGGCACATGACGGCCACCGGATGTATGCAGATTCTTGCGGGTGGTCGGATGCACTACGGAGGAACGCAGCGGATGTTCCTGGGTCGCACGGGTGCAGCCGCTGACAATCGCTTGCTTCAGCGCATGACCGTCCATCTCGATGCCGCTGCCGATCACCACGTTATAGATCGGGATGCCGGTGTCCTGACACAGCAGATTGGTGTTGTCTTCGGCAACGGTAATGTTGCGGATCATGGTGCCGAGAATCGCCTTGCCGGTGGCATTGGTCTCGGCCTTGTCCAGTCGCTGGAAACCCGCCTTGATATCCGGCGGCAACATCTTCAGCGCACGGATATACAACTCCTTGCTCGCCTCTTCTACCTGCTTGAGATCAACCTTCACGAATGCACCTTCACTGGAATTAAAACCCGGAAGCCGCTGCGGGACGTTGCGTCCGCGCAGGCCGGCTGCCGTGACTGTTGCGTTGTTACTTCACTTGCAGATTGCGTTCCTTGATGATTTTCGCCCAGCGCCCGGACTCCGTCTTGATATCCTTGCTGAATTCCTCAGGCGTGTTGCCGACGGTGGTCATGCCTATTTCGGTGATGCGTTTGCGCAGATCCGCGCCGGCCAGGGCCTTCACGGTATCGGCATGCACCTTGGCGATCACCGCCTTCGGCGTTCCGGTCGGTACCATGAAGCCGAACCAGCCGAGATTTTCAAAACCGGGCAGGGTTTCGGCGACTGCCGGCACATTGGGCAGTTGCGCCGAACGTTCCTTGCTGGTCACTGCCAGTGCACGCAGCTTGCCGGTATTGACGAAAGCAATCGCCGCCGAGAGGTTGGGCGTGACGAACTGGATCTGGCCGCCGACCAGGTCGCTGACTGCCGGGCCTTCGCCTTTGTACGGCACATGAGTCACATCAATGCCTGAGGTGTAAATAAAGTTCTCGGCAGCCAGGTGGGTCTGGGTGCCGACACCGGCCGAACCGAAGGTCATCGACTTCGGCTTGGCCTTGGCCATCGCAATAAATTCCTTCAGCGTTTTCGCCGGATTGCTCGGATTGACGACAATCGCCTGCGGGCCGCTGGCGACATTGGTGACGGCCACCAGATCCTTCTCGGGGCTGAACGGCATCTTGGCGTACATATGCTGGTTGGCCGTGACAATGGAACCGGAAGTCATGAACAGCGTGTAACCGTCGGGATTCGATTTGGCGGCAATGTCGCCGCCGATATTGCCGCCGGCGCCGGCGCGGTTGTCGACAATCACCGGCTGCCCCCAACCTTCATTGAGTTTCTGCGCCACCAGTCTCGCCACGATGTCGGTGGCACCGCCGGGCGCGAAAGGCACGATGATGCGCACCGGACGGGTCGGATATACGTCCGCGGCAAACGCGGTGGATGCGGCAAGCATGCATGCCGCGGCAATCATTCCTGCTTTGTTCATCATTTTCTCCTCACGGTCCGGCGTCATTTAGTTTTAACCCGTACTGCAATCCGAAAATCAAGATACCCGACTTACAGCCCCAGCGCATCCGCGGCGAGACCGCGTAAATCCCGGGTCATTTTTTTACGCACCGCCGCGTAAGCCGGCTTTTTCGCGACATTGATCAGCTCAAAAGGATCCTTCTCCAGATCATAGAGCTCGTCGAGTTCGCCATTACGCGCGCGATTCACCCAGTGAATGTATTTGTAACGACCGGTGCGGATGGCGCGGAAGCTCATGCCGACCAGCCAGGGGTAGGCGTTCTCCGCCCAGTATTCGACCAGGAAGGACTTGCGCCAGCCGGCGCGTTTGCCGCGGATCAGCGGCAGCAGCGAACGGCCCTGTATATGCTTGCCGGGTTTGCCGCCGGCGATTTCGAGCAGCGTTGGCGCGATGTCCTGCAGGATCACCAGGTCACGCACTTCGGAACCGGGCTTGATCGATTTCGGCCAGCGCACGATCAGCGGGGCGCGGATGCCTTCTTCATAGGGGAAACGACGCTCCGGCCCGAGGCCGTGTTCGCCGAAAAAATAACCGTTGTCGCCGAGGAAAAGGATGACGGTGTTGTCGAGCTCGCCGGTTTCCTCCAGCGTCTTGAACAGCATGCCGACGCCCTCGTCCACCGCGGCCATCATCGCCGCACGCAGACGGATCTCTTCCTGTTTGCCGGAGTGGATGGCGTCATGCATGATTTTCGACGCTTCCGTCTTGCGTAATTCCACCGCTTCCGCCCACACCGGCTTGTGCTTGAGAAACTCGGTGGGCTTCTGCATGTTCGGCTTTTTCGGGAACACGCAGCCCTTGTACAGATGCTCATGGCGTTTGGCGGGCCGGTAACCGTCCATCCTGAACGAGCCGTCGGCCGCCTGCTCCGCATCCGGGTGCACCGCCTTGTGCGCAAACCACAATGACCAGGGTTTGTCGGCATTCTTGCCCTTGCGCCGGCTTTGGCCCTTGATCCAGTCAACCGCCATCGTATTCATGATGTCGGTGACATAACCCTTGTGCTGGACGTATTTGCCGTTCTCGTTGAGTTTCGGATCGTAAAGACTGCCGTGGCCGTCGTACGCGACCCAGAAGTCATAACCGGGGCGTGGCTTGCCATCATTGCCCATATGCCACTTGCCGATATGCGCCGTCTCGTAACCGAGGCGCTGCAGCTCGAGGTGATAGTTCGGCAGGCGGTGGCTCGCCAGATCGCGGGCAACGTTGTCGATAATGCCGTGGCGGCTGGCGTATTGCCCCGTGAGGATTGATGCACGGTTTGGCGAACAGATCGACGTGGTGTGAAAGGCACGATCAAACTTCACGCCCTCATGGGCGATACGGTCGATGTGCGGCGTCTTCATGTATGGGTGGCCGCCGGCACCAAATTCGTCGAAGCGCAGGTCATCTACCAAAATCAGCAGAATGTTGGGTTTTTTTGTTGCGCTTTTTTTTGCGGTGTTCTTTTTCATATGCGCCTCCTCCTTGCGGTTTGCCGCAATCAGACCAGGTTCAACAGGAAAGCCATTACGGCGACTAGCGAAACGCCCGCCGCGACTGCGAGCAGCGTTTTCTGCCATTCGCGCCAGTCGAGAAATTCGATCATAAGCAGGCGTGCGCCGCCGGCCATATGCGCGGACAGCAGCAGCACCAGACCGGTTTCGGCGAATTTCACCAGCGGGTTCTGCGTCCAATCGAGAAAACGGTCCAGTCCGGCCGCGCCGTGGAAAGCCTGGCCCAGCGCCCAGAAATGCAGCGGCAGAAAAAAAGTCAGCAGCAGGCCCGATGTGCGATGCACGATAAAGGCCCAGTACGCCGGATGATTGCGCGCGCGGAAGTCGTTCTTCATACCTGACCGCCGCCGAACACTGCCATCACTGCACGCAGGCCCCACATCGCCAGACTTAGGCCAACGACTGCCGAAAACACATTGGCGCTCTGACCGCGCCAGTTGAGGGTTTCAGCAAGGATGGTGCGCAGGCCGATCGGCGCATGGATGGACACGGCGGCAACAAACACGGCATAAAACATCAACCAGCCGACATTGCCCTGCGTACGGCCGAGAATCTCCGCGCCGCTCAAACCGCTGCGCACCGCATAGATCATCGTCACCAGATGCACGATGACGCAGACCGCGAGCAGCATCGCACTGATGCGTTGCGCCCCCCACAGCAGCACTTCGCTTCGCCGACTCATGTGCCGCAACCCCCTCCAAAAAAAATGTATGAGTTATTTTTTTTAAACATATTATTTTGAATTTTATATTTCGCCCGACAAGGTCGCCGCCAGAACGGCGCGCTTCAGTCCGGCAATGCCGGCAGTCGGCGACAGCCCCTTGGGGCAACGCTCGGTACAGTTCAGATGGGTGTGGCAGGCGTGGCAACCGGCATCACCAGCAACCGCTGCGAGGCGTTCGGCGCGCTCGGTATCACGCACATCGTTGATCAGCGTCCACGCGCGGTTCAGCGCTGCAGGGCCGAGGTAATCCTTATTCCAGGTCACCACATCGCAGGCGCTGTAACACACGCCGCAGCCGATGCATTCGATGCCGGCATCTACGCGTTTGCGTTCCTTCGATTCCGGAGACACCTGGGCAAATTCGGCCTTGCGCGTGGTGCTGCCGGCAAAGCGTCCGCGCGCCTTGGCCCACTTGTCGAAAAACTCGCTCATGTCGGTGACCAGATCCTTGATCACTGGCAGATTGCGCAAGGGCGCGATTTCAACCTTGTTGTCCTCGGCAACCTTGTCGACATGGGTGCGGCAGGTCCAGCGCGAGACACCGTTGACTGTCATCGCGCAGGAACCGCAGACGCCGACCCGGCAGGCGAAACGATAGGACAGCGTCGGATCACATTTGCGCTGCACGTAGGTGACGACGTCGAGTACTGTCTGGCTTTCCTGCCGCGGCACCTCGAATTCCTGGAAGTCGCCGTTCTCCTTGCCGCGCCAGATTCTGACCTGAAGATTTTCCATACGCAGGTTCCCGTAAGAATACTGTTAGTGTGCGCCGCCGGTCGTCGCCGCTGTCACCGTCGGCGCGGGCAGGCACTGGATCATCACATTGACGCAGGCGGGTTTGCCGCTGGCCATGGCGCGCTGCAGCGCGGGCTTGAGTTCCGCCACACGGGTCACCAGTTCGCCGTGACCGCCCAGTGCTGCAACGGCCAGATCATAACGCGTGCCGCCGGCGAGTTCGCAGCCGTGTGCGCGTTCCTTGCCGTAAGTGCGCAACTGGATCTGGTGTTCGGCATTCCAGCAGGAATCGTTGCCAACCACGACTACCATCGGCGCACCGGAACGCACCGCGGTATCAAACTCCATCAGGTGAAAGCCGAAAGCACCATCGCCCATCACCGCAACAACCGGTGCTTTCGGGCGGGCCATACGTGCTGCAAAGGCAAACGGCACGCCGCTGCCGATGGAACCGCCGGGACCGTTGATAATTCGGGTCGGCGCACTGATGCATGCCTGCGCCCACTGGCCGATTTCACCGCCGTCAGCGACAAACACCGCATCCGCTGCACCCTTGAGCGCTTCCTGCACGGCACGACCCAGTTCAACCGGGTGAACAGGACCGGCATCGCCGCTGTTGATGTCGCGCCAGGCTGCGGGACGCATTACCACCGCAGCAGCGACTTCATCAAACCAGCCCTGCTCGGCCTTGCGCGACGCGCATTGGATCAGCGCACGTGCGGCCGCCACCGAATCGGCCTGCGCCGACAGCGCGACACGCGCAGCACCGAGATTTTTCACCGAACGCTGCAGCACTTCGTTTTCGGGATCGATCACCACGAACTTGCAGTCCGCCGCTACTGCTGGTGTCTTGCCGAAGCGCAGCGTGAAATCAGGCTGCTTGCCAAGCAGTACTACCATATCGGCCTTCGCCAGCACACTGGCAAAAGCGCCCAGTGAAGGATCGTTGACGCCACGCGGGCTTTCCATGCACAGCGCCGGCACGCCGGTGGCATCGGCGAGCTGTTTCACCAGCGCCGAGACCGGCGCATGCGACATCACAGGGCCCAGCAGAATCAGTGGACGCGCCGCTGAGGCCATCAGCGCCGCCAGTGCAGCTGCTGTTTTGCCTTCCAGCGCATGCTCCATCGGTGCGAACTGTACGGCGGTGGCCAGCGCGCGTTCGCCGTCGGCAACTTTGGTTTCGAGTACGTCAAAGGGCAGGCTCAGATGCACCGGGCCCGGCCGGCCAGACCGCGCGATGCGGCAGGCCTTGGCGATGTCTGCGCCCAGCGATTCGGCGCTCGATGCCGTCCATGAAGCCTTGACTAGCGGCGCGGCAATATCCGCCTGGCGCATTTCCTGGAAGGAACCGCAGCCGAGTTCATTGAGCGGCGCATGACCCGACAGCAGGACCAGCGGTGATTCCGAAGCCAGCGCGGTATACAGCGCACCGATGCCGTTGGCATGCCCGGGACCGCCGGTGAGCATGACAATGCCCGGCTCTCCAGTGAGCCGTGCCCAGGCATCCGCCATATGTACGGCAGCACCTTCATAACGGACATGGGTAATTACCAGCTTGGCTTCAATCGCCGCGTCATAAACCGGCATGATGTGATTACCGGACAGCGAGAACACCCGCGTTAGTCCGGCCGCAGCCAGCGACTGCGCCAGAATGTCGGCACCGCGCAATGAGGTCATGGACAGATTATTCCATTGATAAAAAACAAAGGCCGCACGGAAGCCGTGAACAGCCGCAACGCAGAACCTCGCATCACAGCCCGGTCACGGACCTCCGGCGGCCTGTCGGTTTAAGCGCTTTCGTACAGGCGGGTCATCACGAATTCGCGATGGCCCAGCGCTTCGGCAGCCGTCAGACGGCCGTTGCAGGTGCGCAGCATGACTTCGATCAGCTCGTCGCCGGTCTGGTCCAAGTTCTTCTCGCGCTGCAGCAGGCCCGAGCAGTCGTAATCGACATGTTCGCTCATCGTGCGCACGGTACGCGGGTTCGCGCAGAGCTTGATCACGGGAATTATCGGATTGCCGATAACGTTGCCCTGGCCAGTGGGGAAGAAATGCACCACGTAGCCGGAAGCTGCGCACAGGGTGACCATTTCCGCAGCGGCCGAGGACGAATCCATGAACCACAGGCCGGGCTTGGTCGGGGTTTCGGCCTTGTCGAGCACACCGATGACCTTGCACTTCTTGCCGATCTTCTGGATATTGCCCAGCGCTTTTTCCTCGATCGTCGTCAGGCCGCCGGCGATATTGCCCTTGGTCGGCTGCGAATCGGACAGATCGCTGGTCTTGTGACGTTCAACGACTTCCTGATAGCGATTGAACATTTTCATGAAGTCTTCACGCACCTGCGGCGTCGCGCAGCGGTCGGCAACAATGTTCTCGCCGCCGGTGATTTCGGTGGTTTCGCCGAAGCACATGGTGACACCCAGCGGCTCCATCTTGTCGAAGGCGCTGCCGACTGTCGGGTTGGCGCCGCAGCCGGAAGTCGTGTCGGATTCGCCGCATTTGGTCGACACCCACAGATCGCTGATCGGACATTCAACGCGCTGCAGTTCCGAGGCCCACTGCACGTATTCCTTGGCCACTTTGGAGGCGCGCATGATGGTGTCATGGTCGCCGTGCAGCTCGATGCCGAAACCGGTGACCGGTTTGCCGGTCGCGGCAATCCCGTCGACCACTTTTTTCGCCCAGCCTTCTTCGATGCAGATGACGACAACAGCGGCAACGTTGGGGTTGGCGCCCGCGCCGATCAGCGTGCGGAAGTGCAGGTCCAGGTCAGCGCCGAACTGCAGGCGGCCGTAGGGGTGCGGAATCGCAATCGCGCCCTTGATGTTGTTGGCCACTGCTTCAGCCGCCGCGTTCGACAGGTCGTCAACGGGAAGGATCAGCACGTGGTTGCGGACACCGACGCGGCCGTTCTCGCGGCGGTAGCCCATGAATGTGGTTTTGCTGTTGATCATTGTTCAGTCTCCGGAAATGGGGCGGGATCTAGTGGCTTGACAGCCGCTTTTACCAACGCTTGGTCTTGATGTTGTGCACGTGGGCGTGCTCGCCGACCTTGATGTCAGCGACGGCCTTGCCGATGTCAAAACCGTATTTGATGATGGTATCGCCCTTCTTGATTTCGCGAAGTGCGGCTTTGTGGCCGATGGGAATGTCGTTGATCGCCTTGACCTTGATCGTGGAATCGTCTTCCATGACCCAGCCGATCATCTCCTGACCGGCCTTGATGCCTTCGATGACGGCCACGCCGACCGTGTCCTTTTTGTCGTGTACCAACAAATGAATCATTGTGCCTCCTGGGTGAACGCTGGATGATATGCAGCCGGAATGAAAACGGTTGTGCAGGGCCGGAGATGCTAACCCCCGCACTTTCGGCCAGTCAACTATATGACCTATATGAATCCGCCGGCTGCGTGATAGACTGCCGCGCGCCGCCATGGACACCCCCGCCCGCATTACCGACAACCTCGCCGCCGCACCGCTTTACCGTGAAGTGCAATGGAAAATCACCCGTGCACTGGCCGCCGGCGAGTGGAAACCGGGCGAGGCCATTCCCAGCGAATCGCAATTGGCCGGACAGTTCAAGGTTTCCATCGGCACCATCCGCCGTGCGATTGACGAACTGGTCGCCGGCCGCATCCTCGTGCGCCAGCAGGGCCGCGGCACTTTTGTCGCCACCCACACCGAAGACCGCACGCTGTTTTACTTTTTCCATGTCGTCGGCAAGGACGGCAGCCGCGAATTCCCGGTCTCCGAACTGCTGGGCTTCAGCAAGGAGCGTGCCGATGCTGACGATGAAACCCAGTTCGGACTCGTCCGCGGCAGCCGCGTGGCGCGGGTGCGCAATCTGCTGAAACTGGCCGGCAAGCCGGTGGTGCTGGACGACATCACGGTGCCGACCGAGCGCTTCTCCCGGCTCGACGAATCCACCTTCCGCAACCGCGAAGGTACGATCTACGGCCTTTATCAGGCGCGTTACGGCGTCAATGTCGTGCGCATCAGCGAACGGCTTTCCGCGGTGCATCCGCCTGCGGACATCGCGAACATCCTCGGTCTGCACAGCGGCCAGCCGGCGCTGCAGATCCGCCGCGTCGCTTATACCTACAACGACACGCCGGTCGAATACCGCCGCAGCTGGATCAACACCAGCGACCACGAATATCTGAGCGATCTGTGGAAAAGCGCTGCTCGCTGAGCGCGGCGTATTGGACTAGAAACCAAGCTCCCGCCGCGCTATCGCGATCTGTGCCGGATCGCGCGCATTCTTCAGCACCCATTCAAACTGCACACGGGCATCATCGCGAAGACCGCTGCGCGCGAGATTGAATCCCGCACGCAGCCGGGACTCCGCGACCGCATCGGGCTGAGGTGCGCTCATCGCCAGGCGCAGGTGATATTCAGCGGCCAGCAATGGTTGACTGCCCGAATCGAGGGCGCGCGCAGTCGCGGCCAGCAGCAGGCGCGCCTGCTCGGCATCGGCATGCGGTGTAACCCGCGCCGCCAGCAGTTGCGTTTCTGCAGACAGCCCGTGATCGGAGAGTTGCGCCGTCAGCGCAAGCCATTCCGGCAGTTGCGCAGGCGGAATCGGCGTACCGGCTGCAGCCAGTTGCCGGGTGACAACGGAAGCCACATCGCCGCGACCGGCGCGCAGGGCGAGCCCCGCCATGCGCAGATCCCAGACCGCGGCAGCGGTACCGTCAGGCGACGGCAATCCCTGCCGGTATTGCAGCGCGCGCACATGCTGTTGCAGCGCTTCGGCCGCGCCGCCCAGTTGATAACGCGTTTCTGCCGAAAGCGCCGCCGGATCGGCGGGCCAGACATCAAACAATTGCAGCGCCATGCGCGGCAGTCGCGCTGCCATCAAAGCGGATGCGAGCTGGACCTGTGCGCTGCGCCGCAGGGATTCGCCGCGCCCCTCGCGCGCGAGGTAAGCCAGATAGGCGTGCGCTACAACGGGCTCGGCCTCTTTGCGTTTGAGTGCAAATGCCAGCCAGCTCGATTCGTCACCGGCCAGAAGCTGATGCGTATTCGCGGCGCTGCGGGCGTAAGCGAGATAAGCCTCCCACAAGCGGGAGGCATCCGCTGCCGGCGTATCAGCGCGATCGAGCAATTGCTCCAGGGCTTCAATTTTCAGCAGCGGGGCCGGCTGCTTTTCGGCAGCGTCGAGCAACACACGCCACCATGCCGGATCTTCGCTGCGCGCAATGCCGGCACGCGCCTGCGCCACCACATCCGCAGGCGACAGCAGGCCGGTATGCAGCCGCAGGCGTAGCATCGCCGGACCGCGCTCATCGAGCAGACCCAGCCAGGCCACGGCTTCCTGGACCCGCTTCAGATCGAGCAGGCCGTCGACAAACTGCGTCGCCGTCACCGCATCGAGCGGCCGGTAATCCTGCTGGAAGCGCAGCATGCTGCGATAGGCGTCGTCCGCGTGACCGTCCATTACCAGACTGCGGATCACCAGCAGGCGCAGTTCGCGTAAACGCCCGGCATCCATGCCGGCAGTCCACAGCGCACGCGCCGCCTGATCACGCGCCGCGCCACCGCGCCCGAGGATCAGCGCCGAACGCGCCGCCGCCGCATGAAAATCAGCAGCAAGCGCCGGTTCAACACCGGTCGGCAGGGCCGCGACACGCTGCAAGAGCTGGTCATTCGCGGCACGGGACGCCAGCAGTTGCAGCCGTAGACGCTCCCAGTCCGCCCATGCCGCCGCCGGGGAAGCCGCCTTGGGTGGAGACGCAGTACCCGCCGGTTGCAGCAGTTCCACACGCTGCAGCGCGAGCTGGAGCGCACCGGCTTTAGCAAGACTGCGCGTGGCGGCGAGTTCGTCGGCAGCCTGCGCAGCCGTCATCGCCGTCACGAAGATCGATGCAAAAAAGGAAACGATCAGCCGTTGCAGGAACATGCGCTTATTGTAGCGGCGGCCCGGCGCGAAGCGCCTGCGCGACGGTCACAATCAAGGAAATAGAGTAAAAAGACAAAGAAAAAGGCGGCCGCAGCCGCCTTTTCCAGGATTACAAAAAGCTTATTTCTCAGCCGGTGCGGCTTCCGCCTCGACCTCGGCTGCCACCGGGGTGCTGACGGTGAGCTTTTCCTTGATGCGGGCCGCTTTGCCCGACAGGCCGCGCAGATAGTAAAGCTTCGAACGGCCGACGTCGCCGCGGCGCTTCACCTCAATGCTGGCGATCGACGGTGAGTAGGTCTGGAAAGTCCGCTCGACGCCCTCGCCCGAGGAAATCTTGCGCACGATGAACGAGGAGTTGATGCCCCGGTTGCGCTTGGCGATGACCACGCCTTCGTAAGCCTGGACGCGCTTGCGCTCGCCCTCGACCACGTTGACGTTGACTATGACCGTGTCACCGGCGACAAACTCCGGCATCTTGCGACCCAGACGGTTCATTTCTTCCTGTTCCAGCTGCTGTATGACGTTCATCTCTTGACTCCCTCAAACTTGATTGCGTCCGCCATCATGGCGTTCGCGGTTAAACCCTGCCGCTGTCCTGTTCGCGGCGAAACTCGTCGAGCAGTGACCGTTCTTCCGCGGTCAACACCCGCCGTTCCAGCAAATCCGGCCGTCGCTGCCAGGTGCGTCCCAGCGACTGCTTCATACGCCAGCGCGTGATCACCGCGTGGTTTCCTGACAACAGCACCGCCGGCACCGCCGCGCCCTCATACACTTCCGGGCGGGTGTAGTGGGGGTGGTCCAGCAGGCCGTCAACAAACGAATCCTGACTGGCGGATTCAGCATCACCCAAGGCTCCGGGTAACTGCCGCACCACGCTGTCCATCAACACCATCGCGGCGAGTTCACCGCCACTCAATACATAGTCGCCGATCGAGACTTCCTCGATGGTCTGGCGATCGATCAGACGCTCATCCACACCTTCGTAGCGTCCGGCCAGCAACACCAGTCCCGGCTCCCGCGCCAACTCTGCCACAAGCGCGTGATCCAGCAATCTTCCCTGCGGCGTCAGATGCACCACCCGCGGCTTGTCGACACCCGCGCTCATCTGCCGCTGTCGCGCTGCTGCCAGCGCTTTGTCCAGAGGCTCCGCCATCATCACCATGCCGGGACCGCCGCCATATGGCCGGTCATCGACGGTGCGGTGCACATTTGTCGTGAAATCACGCGGATTCCACGCCACAAACTGATACAGACCGCGCTCCCGGGCCCGACCGGTAACCCCCAATTCGGTTACCGCATCGAACATCGCCGGAAACAGTGTGACGACATCAAACTGCAACATCAGTAATCTGCTTCCCAATCGACGGTTATGCTGCCGCCGGCAATATCCACCTGCCGGACCACCGTCTCGATGAAAGGCAGCAACCGTTCCCTTTCGCCTTCCACCACCAGCACATCGTTGGCCCCGGTTTCAAACACCCGGGACACAGCACCCAGCTCGACCCCGGCCGTATTCACCACCTTCAGCCCGACCAGATCGGCCCAGTAAAACTCCCCGCTGGCGGCTTCGGGAAAGGCCTCGCGCGATATCGCCACCCGCATCCCCTGCAGCACTGCCGCCTGATCGCGGTCAGTAATGCCTGCCAGCTTTGCAACCACCGCGGCGCCGTGCACTTTGGCCGACTCCACGGATCGCAGATGCCAGGCGCCTTCGCGTCCGACCTGCCACAACGAATAATCGAGCAACCCGCGGCT
The DNA here is from genome assembly GCA_030833315.1 of Burkholderiales bacterium. Taxonomy (GTDB): domain Bacteria; phylum Pseudomonadota; class Gammaproteobacteria; order Burkholderiales; family SG8-41. The sequence continues at coordinate 54,792 of JAURHM010000004.1, read as the reverse complement.
TTCCTGCGTGAACGGCTGAATCCTTATCCAACCGTTGACACCGTAGGGCGCAACCACGCGCCCCATGACTACCAGCCGTTCAGCGACCGACTGCTCAGGCAGCTGCTTTTTGGGCACCAGCCTGCTTGACGAGACGGGTGACTGTATCCGACAGTTGCGCACCTTTGTCTTGCCAGAATGCAAGGCGCTCACTGTTGATACGCAGACGTTCGCGGCCTTCCGGCGCTTTGGGATCGTAAAACCCCAGGCGCTCGATAAAGCGACCGTCGCGCGGAAAACGCGAGTCGGCAACAACGAGGTTGAAAAACGGGCGCTTTTTGGCGCCTCCACGAGCTAAACGGACCACCACCATGACGGATTTCCCGGTGACTGAAAAAGTCGAAAGGGGCGGATTTTACGCCACTTTCACCCTCCGAAGCAACGTCTAATGACGACAGTCTCAAAACCAGGGCTTAAGCCCGCCACCGCCTGAAATTAACATAACCAATTGTTTTTATTGAAATTTTATGAATAATCCAGAAAAAACCCCTGCCGAGCGCATCGCCGCCGCCTTCAAAACCCGTTACGGCAAGGCCATCGGAATGCCGGACCACCAGCCCGGCGCAGCCGAACTGGCGCGCATGGCCGAACACCGGTCACTGCGCCGTTATCGTCCGGATCCGGTGAGCCCGGAACTGCTGCAGCTGCTTTTTGCCTGCGCATTGTCGGCGCCAACCAAGAGCGACCTGCAGCAGGCCGACATCATTCATGTCGCCGATCCTGAAAAGCGCCGGCGCATCGTCGCGCACCTGCCGGACATGGCCTGGATTCTCGACGCACCGCTGTTCCTGGTGTTCTGCGGCAACAACCGGCGCATCCGCCACATCGGACAGTGGCGCGGCAAACCCTTCGCCAACGAACATCTCGACCACTTCATGAACGCAGCGGTGGACGCCGGCATCGTGATGACGAATTTCATCAATGCCGCCGAAACCGCGGGTCTCGGCACCTGCCCAATCAGCGCCATCCGCAACGCCATCGACACCGTCAGCAAGGAACTGGGGCTGCCGGAAGGCGTGTTCCCGATTGCCGGTTTATGCGTGGGTTATCCGGCCGCGGCCGGACACATCAGCCCGCGACTGCCGCTCGAAGTGACGGTGCATACCGACCGTTATGACGAAACCCGGCTGCGCGAGCATGTCGATGCCTACGATCAGCGGCGCCATGCCAACCACCCCTACGGCAAGCAGCGGCGCACCAAGCTTTTCGGCAATGCGGATTTTTACGGCTGGTCGGAAGACAAGGCCCGGCAGTACGCCGAACCGGAGCGCGCGGACTTCGGCGATTACATCCGGCGTCAGGGCTTCAGTCTGAAATAAGCGGGTAACGCCGGAAACCGGGGATGTTCAGCGCATTCCAGGGAACATGCCCTTCATCGAGCGCATCATTTTCGCCATGCCGCCCTTGGCGACCATTTTCATCATCTTCTGCGTCTGTTCGAACTGGCTGAGCAGCCGGTTCACTTCCTGAACCGTCACGCCGGCGCCGGCGGCAATGCGCCGCTTGCGGGAAGCCTTGATCAGCTCCGGTTTTGTGCGCTCGAGCCGCGTCATCGAATTGATGATGCCCTCAAGGCGGCGCGTCGCCTTGTCATCCATCTGCGGTGCACCCTGCGCCGCAGCCTGCGCCAGCTGCGCGGGCAGCTTGTCCATCAACGCGCTCACCCCGCCCATCTTGCGCATCTGGGCAATCTGCTGCTTGAAGTCTTCCAGATCAAAACCCTTGCCGCTTTTGACCTTGCGCGCCAGTTTCTCGGCCTCATCGCGGTCAACTGATTTGGTGACATCCTCGATCAGCGACAATACGTCGCCCATGCCGAGAATGCGCGACGCCAGCCGGTCGGGATGGAAGGCCTCAAGACCGGTGACTTTTTCGCCCGTGCCGGCAAACTTGATCGGCTTGCCGGTGACATGGCGCACCGACAGCGCGGCGCCGCCGCGCGAATCACCATCAAGCTTGGTCAGGATGACACCGGTCAGCGGCAGGGCTTCACCGAAAGACTTGGCGACATTCACCGCGTCCTGGCCCTGCATGGCGTCCACCACGAACAGCGTTTCGACCGGATTCACCGCGGCATGCAGCTCGCGGATTTCCCGCATCATCGCCTCATCGATGGCAAGACGGCCCGCAGTATCGACAATCAGAACATCGTGGTAATGCGTCCGTGCGTATTGCAGCGCACGCTTCGCGATGTCGACCGGTTTTTCACCGTCGGCAACGGGATGAAAATCCACTTCGACCTGTCCGGCGAGAATTTTCAGCTGTTCGATCGCCGCGGGACGGTAAACGTCGCAGCTGGCCAGCAGCACCTTCTTTTTCTGTTCGAGGCGCAGCCAGCGTGCAAGTTTGCCCGCGGTCGTCGTTTTGCCGGCGCCCTGCAGGCCGGCCATCAGGATTACCGCCGGCGGCTGCACCGCGAGATTCAGCGATTCGTTGTGGTCGCCCATCAGGGCGACCAGCTCGCGGTGCACGACGCCGACCAGCGCCTGCCCCGGCGTCAGGCTACCGACAACTTCTTCGCCGACCGCCTTTTCGCGAACGCGGTCGATGAAAGCCTTGACCACCGGCAGCGCAACGTCGGCCTCCAGCAAGGCCATGCGCACTTCACGCAACGCGTCCTGGGTGTTGACTTCAGTCAGCCGCGCTTCACCGCGCAGCGTCTTGACGACTTTCGCCAGCCGGCCGGTCAGGTTGTCGAACATGGCTTAAGGGATAGCTTCAGGTAAACTGGATACATGCAGTCCATTTTACCGTATCTCGTCAGCGCACTTCTTTACGCAGTCATGGCCGCTTACTTCTGGCGGTTGCACTGGTCGCCGGCGATACAGGAGATGTCGCCTTTGCGCGGCGTCACTGAACGCGCCTGCGTATTGGCCTCGCTGACTGTGCACGGCCTTGTGCTGTTCGGCGTCATTTTCGCCGACCACACGCTGCGCATCGGCGTCGGCGACGCCATCTCGGCGATCCTCTGGCTCACCGTGCTGATTTACTGGCTGGGCAGCCTGTTCTACCGGCTGGAAGGGCTGCAGGCGCTGATTCTCCCGGTCGCCGCTGTAGCGGCCTTTCTGCCCGCATTGCTGCCCGCCGCCAAACCGCTGCCCAATACCGACATGCTGGCATTCAAACTGCATCTGGTGATGTCGATGGCGGCCTACAGCCTGTTCACCATCGCCTCGCTGCACGTGCTGCTGATGGCGATGCTCGAGCGCCGGCTGCACATGGGCTCGCTGCCGGCGGGTCTGCGCCGGCTGCCGCCGCTGCTGACCATGGAAAACCTGCTGTTCCGCATCATCTGGGCGGGCTTCATCATGCTGACGTTGACACTGGTCAGCGGCGTGTTTTTTTCCGAGGAGGTTTTCGGCAAGGCCGCCCGCCTCAACCATAAAAGCGTTTTCGGCTTCGTGTCCTGGTTCGTATTCGCCGCGCTGCTGCTCGGCCGCCATTTCCGCGGCTGGCGCGGCCGCGTCGCCGTACGCTGGACACTCGCGGGATTCATGCTGCTGGTGCTCGCCTATCTCGGCAGCAAGTTCGTCCTGGAAATACTGCTCGGACGGGTCTGACCGGACCGGCGCCTGCGCCGGTTTCGTTTTCGAGGTGCACAAATGGAAGTCCTGATACTCGCCTGCCTGATCCTGCTTAACGGCGCCTTCGCCATGTCGGAGGTTGCGCTGCTCACCGTACGCCAGTCGAAACTGTCGACGCTGGCGCAGCGCGGCGACAAGCTGGCGGCGGCCGCGATCAAGCTCAGTTCGGATCCGACGCGTTTCCTGTCGACCGTGCAGATCGGCATTACTTCGATCGGCCTGCTCAACGGCATTGTCGGCGAAGCCATTCTGGCCCAACCGTTTGCGGTATGGCTGCAGACACAGGGCCTGGAGCACAAAACCGCCGACATCACGTCGACAGCCATCGTGGTTGTCGCAGTGACCTATCTCTCCATCGTCATCGGCGAAATCGTGCCGAAGCGCCTCGGCCAGCACAGCGCCGAAAACATTTCGCGCTTCGTCGCCTGGCCGATGCGCGTACTCGCCTGGGTCACCGCGCCGTTCGTGCACCTGCTGACAAAGTCCACGGACACCCTGCTCGGCATGGCGCTCAAGGCAATGCGTCTTCAACCGCAGGAATCCGGCTCGCAGCCGCTGTCGATCGACGAGATCCGCACCATTGTTCTCGAATCATCGAACGTGCTGCCGAAAAAACACGCGTCGGCGTTGCTCAATTTGCTCGAACTCGGCGCCATCACCGTGGATGACGTGATGGTGCCGCGCAACCAGATCGAAAGCATCAATCTCGATCTGCCGATCGAGGAAATCACCGCACAGCTGTCGACGGCCCACCACCGCCGCGTCGTCGTCTATCGGGATCAGTTCGACAATGTCGTAGGCACGCTGCGTGTGCGCCATGCACTGACGCTGATCCAGCGCGACGAACTGACGCCGGAAAGCCTGCGCGACATGATCCGCGAGGCGCATTTCGTGCCCTCCTCGACACCGCTGCTCTCACAGATTCAAAACTTCCAGGAACACGCCAAAGGCATCAGCCTGGTTGTCGACGAGTACGGCGAAATCATGGGACTGGTGACCCTGGAAGACATTCTTGAGGAAATCATCGGCGAGTTCACCACGCAGTCGCCACTGATGGCCCGCGGCCTGCACCTGCAGCCCGACGGCAGCTACGTTATCGAGGGCGGCACCCTTCTGCGCGAACTCAACCGCAAGCTGGGATTCAACTTTCCGCTGGATGGCCCGAAAACGCTGAACGGCCTGATTCTGGAACATTTGCAGGACATTCCGGAACCCAACACCAGCGTGCGCATTGCCGGCCATCCGCTGGAAATCGTGCAAACCCAAGACCGGGTGATCAAAAGCGTGCGGGTACTGCCTCCGGCCAGGTCCTGAGCGTTCTCCCCAGTGTGAGTTATCGCCTTTACAAAGGGGGCCAGTAAAGGCATCATTCCATCGATAACCGCTCGTAACTTATTGGTTCCTTGAGAGATTTTGGAGGCACACCATGGCCATAGCCGCTGCCGCACGTAAACCCGCCGCGGTCGTTGAAGTTACGTTCCGCTGGGTCGGCCAGGATCGGGCCGGAAAAACCGTCCGCGGCGAAATGCAGGCCAGCGGCGAAGCCCAGGTCAACGCCATACTGCGCCGCCAGGGTATCAAGGTAACGGAGGTCAAAAAGCAGCGTCTCGGCAAGGGCGGCTCGGTTTCCGAAAAAGACATCACGCTGTTCACCCGCCAGCTGGCGACGATGATGAAATCCGGCGTGCCGCTGCTGCAGGCCTTCGACATAGTCGGCAAAGGCCACGCCAATCCCGCGGTAGCGCGGCTGTTGATGACCATCAAGGCCGACGTTGAAACGGGCATGAGCCTGAAACAGGCCTTCGAGAAACACCCTCTGCATTTCGACGCGCTGTTCTGCAACCTGGTCGGCGCCGGTGAAGCCGCCGGTATTCTGGAAAGCCTGCTCGACCGCCTGGCAACCTACAAGGAAAAGATTCTCGGCATCAAGGCCAAGATCAAGTCGGCGCTGTTCTACCCGATCGCGATTATCGTGGTCGCGGTGGTGATCACGGCGATCATCATGATTTTCGTGATCCCGGCGTTCAAGGAAGTGTTCAAGAGCTTCGGCGCCGATCTGCCGACCCCGACGCTGATCGTGATGGCGATTTCCGACTTCGTGGTCGCCAACTGGTTCTTCCTGTTCGGCACCATGGGCGGCAGCATCTATGCGTTTTTCTGGACCTGGAAACGTTCGGTGAAAATGCAGATGTTCATGGACAAGCTGGTCCTGAAAATCCCGGTTTTCGGCGATCTGATCCGCAAGTCGTCGATCGCGCGCTGGACGCGGACTCTGGCCACGATGTTTGCCGCCGGCGTGCCGCTGGTCGAGGCGCTGGGCTCGGTCGCTGGCGCATCGGGAAACTATGTGTATTACATGGCCACCAAAAAAATCCAGTCCGAAGTCTCCACCGGATCGAGCCTTACTTCTGCGATGCAGGGCACCGAAGTGTTTCCCAATATGGTGATCCAGATGGCGATGATCGGCGAAGAAGCCGGTTCGCTCGACGCGATGCTCGGCAAAGTCGCCGACTTCTTTGAACAGGAAGTGGATGACACCGTGGAGGCGCTGTCGAGCCTGATGGAACCGATGATCATGGTGGTGCTGGGCACGTTGATTGGCGGTATGGTGATTGCAATGTATCTGCCAATCTTCAAGCTGGGTTCCGCCGTATAACAACGACGGCGCCGTCAAAGGCGCCGCTCCCTGTCCGGCGCGCATCCGGCACCGTCGCGCCGGCCCACCACTTAATCGCAGAGGCCGGCTACTTCATGATCAGCGTATTGTCGACCCCCCCCGTCTTCGCCGCCTGCGCCGCACTGCTTGGCCTGTGCGTCGGCAGTTTCCTGAATGTGGTGATCCACCGCCTGCCCAAAATGATGGAACGCCAGTGGAAGGCCGAATGCGCCGAAGTGGCCGGACAGGAAGCCGCCCCGGCTCCGCGCTACAACCTGGTCGTGCCGCGTTCCGCCTGCCCGTCCTGCGGACATCCGATATCCGCGATTGAAAACGTACCGGTCATGAGCTGGCTGGCGCTCGGCGGCAAATGCAAAGGTTGCAAGACCGCCATTTCGCCGCGTTATCCCGCGGTCGAGCTGCTCACCGGCATGCTGTCAGGCTACATCGCCTGGCATTTCGGTTTCGGCATGGCCGCCGCAGGCGCACTGCTGTTCACCTGGGCGATGATCGCGCTGACCTTCATCGACCTCGACACCTTTTTCCTGCCGGACAGCATCACGCTGCCGCTGTTGTGGCTGGGTCTGCTGTTCAATATCGGCAGCACCTATGTCAGCCTGTCATCGGCGGTCATCGGTGCAGTCGCCGGTTACCTGTCTTTGTGGTCGGTGTATTGGGCGTTCAAGTGGGCCACCGGCAAGGAAGGCATGGGTTACGGCGACTTCAAGCTGCTCGCCGCCATCGGTGCCTGGCTGGGCTGGACCATGCTGCCGCTGACCATTCTGCTGTCTTCGCTGGTCGGCGCTGCCATCGGCATTTTCATGATCGTTTTTGCCGGACGGGGGCGCAGCGTACCGATTCCCTTCGGCCCCTATCTCGCCATCGCCGGCATGATCGCACTGCTGTACGGACCGGCGCTGACACGCTCCTACCTCGGCCCGCTATGATGGCATACTGCGTCGGCGTCACCGGCGGCATCGGTTCCGGCAAATCCAGCGCCGCAGCCCTGTTTGCCGAACGCGGCGCGGGCATTGTCGATACCGACGACATCGCCCATGAGCTGACCCGTTCCGGCGGACGCGCCATGGCCGCAATCATCAAGGCCTTTGGTCCCGGCATCGCCGCAGCCGACGGCAGCCTGGACCGCAACGCGATGCGTCAGCGCGTATTTGCCGATCCGGTGCAGCGCAAGGTGCTGGAAGGCATCCTGCACCCGTTGATCCGTGCCGAAGCCCGTGACCGGGTGAACTGTTCAACGGCACCCTACGTCATGCTGGTCGTGCCGCTGCTGCTGGAAAGCAGCGGTTACCCTGATCTCGTGCAGCGCGTTCTGGTAATCGACTGCGAGGAATCGCTGCAGATCAGCCGCACAATGCAGCGCAGCGCACTGACAGAGGAGGCCGTACGCGCGATCATGGCAGCACAGTTGCCGCGCCAGCAGCGGCTGGCCCGCGCCGATGACGTGCTGCTCAACAACGGCGACCTCTCTCAGTTGCGCAGTCAGGTCGACCGCCTGCACGACCGCTATCTGGCACTGGCCGCCGCCCCCCGGAATCCGTCATGAACAGGCTCATTAACCCTTTATTTTTTCTGGGTTTTGCCCGATACTCCGGCAACTGCATTCTTACCCTACTCCATCGGGCGCACCGAGCGTGATTGTCTACGAGCATCCACTGAGCGAGCGCATTCGCACACTGCTGCGCCTCGAGGATCTGTTCGAGCGTATCGACTACTTCGTCGGCAAAACCAATGGCGAAGAGCACCATGTCGCACTGCTGCTGATCTTCGAAATCCTGGAAGTCGCCAGCCGCGCCGATCTCAAATCCGACCTGCTGCAGGAACTGGAGCGCCAGAAACAGGTGCTTGAGGCGCTGCGCGACAATCCGGACATTTCCGAAGAAGCCCTCGAGAACGTGTTGTGGCAGATCGACCAGTCGTCTTCACGGCTGTTCCAGGCCTCCGGAAAAGTCGGCCAGGAAATCCGCGAAAACGAATGGCTGATGAGCATCAAGCAGCGCACCGCGATACCGGGTGGCGTCTGCGAATTCGATCTGCCGTCGTATCACTTCTGGCTGCAGCAGGAAACCGACCTCCGGCGCCATGACCTGCAGCAATGGCTCGCACCCTTCCTGCCGACGCGTGATGCCATCTGCATCGTACTGCGCCTGCTCCGTGAAAGCGGCAAGACCTCCGCGCAGGTCGCGCAGCAGGGCGTCTATCAGCAGATGATGGCCGGTCGCATGGCGCAGATGCTGCGCATCGGACTGGCCGGCGACCACGCCTGCGTGCCCGAGATCAGCGCCAACAAATATGCGCTGAACATCCGCTTCACCACCCAGGAAGGCATGCAACGGCCCAAGGCATCGGAACGCGATGTCGAATTTGAGCTGACCTTCTGCAATCTCTGAACCATGGCCGGAAAAATTGTCGCCTGCCCGCAATGCGGCGCAAGCATCGAGTGGAATCCCGAAAACCGCTTTCGACCGTTCTGCTCCGAACGCTGCAAGATGATTGATCTCGGCGCGTGGGCAACGGAACGTTATCGCGTCCCGGTCGCCGAGAGCGGCGAGTCCGAAGAACTGCCGACTGCAAATCCCGACTACCGGCCGAATTAGCCGGAAAAAGAATCCGGCATCCAGGCACCGCGGATCATCGCCAGTCCGTGCGCGCCGCTGACCAGCGACTGCGCGCGGTCAGCCTCCCGCAAACCACCCAGTGCAAATACCGGGATCCGGTTGCCAGCTGCCGCTTCGGCAAAACCCGCCCAACCCAGCAGCGACGCGCCTGGATGGGTCGGCGTCGGCAGCACCGGCCCCATCACCGAGAAATCCGCACCCGCCGCTTCGGCGCGGCGCAACTCTTCGGCGCTGTGACAGGAGGCACCGACCAGCGGCAGCGGTGGCCTCGACGTCAGCATCTGTAATTGTTGCGAGGTCAGATGCACGCCATCGGCGCCGCAGCGCTGCGCCAGATCCACATCACCATTGATCAGCACCCGTGCCCCCGCGGCATGCGCAAGGGTAACGATCGCCTGCGCATAGGCCGCGAAATCGTCCGCCGGCCAGTTCTTGCCGCGCACCTGAATCAGACGCAGACCGCGGCGCAGAGCCTGATCCACGGCCGCCAGGGCCTGTGTTTTTTCAGAAAGCGCAAATCCGGTAACGCCGTAGGTCTCGGGAATGGCCAGCGCGTTGAGGATGGGACCGTTGGCCGGCAACAGCGGCGACACATCAATCGCCTCAATGCGCTGCCATGCGAAAGCCTGCGCCTCACGCCCGTGCAGTTCACCGCGCCAGCCGCGCACGCGAAAAAAGTGCAGGCGCACATCGGCATGTTCGTAATCGAATTCGCGGATCAGCCAGGGATAAGCTTCAGTGACCTCGATACCGAGTTCTTCATGCAACTCACGCTGCAGGGCCTGCAACGGCGATTCACCGGCCTCGACCTTGCCGCCGGGAAATTCCCAGTAACCGGCGTAGACCTTGCACTGCGGCCGTTGCGCCAGCAGGAACCGCCCATCTGGCTGCTGCAGCACCGCTGCGACAACCGCAATGCGGCGGCGCCCCGGGGACGCACTCATCGGCTTTATTTGCGCCGCGCGAGGCGGGTGCGGCCGGCCCAGTCGCGGGCGAACTGCCAGGCGACACGGCCGCTTCGCGAACTGCGGCTCAGCGCCCATTGCAGTGCGGCCTTTTCAACCTCGGCGCTTTTGACACCGGACACCTTGAAGTGCGCCAGCCAGACATGAACGATTCGCAGGTATTCGTCCTGGTCGAAGGAATGGAAGGACACCCACAAACCGAAACGCTCCGAGAGTGAAATTTTCTCTTCACTGGTTTCGCCGGGATGAATTTCTTCGCCGACATGCTGGTATTCAAGATTTTCATTCATGAATTCCGGCATCAGGTGGCGGCGGTTCGACGTCGCATAAACCAGACAGTTTTCGGAAGCTGCAGCCACCGAACCGTCGAGTACCACCTTCAGCGCCTTGTAGCCATGCTCATCCGCCTCAAACGACAGATCGTCACAGTAAAGAATGAAACGCTCGGGCCGCGCGTGGATCAGTTCGACAATATCCGGCAGATCGGTAAGGTCGCGTTTTTCGACTTCGATCAGCCGCAGGCCGCGCGAGGCGTATTTGTTCAGCAGCGCCTTGACCAAGGAAGACTTGCCGGTGCCGCGTGCGCCGGTGAGCAGCACATTATTGGCCGGCATGCCTTCGACGAACTGGCGCGTATTCTGCTCGACCAGTTTTTTCTGTTCATCGATACCCTGCAAATCGCGCAGGTCGATGTGATGCACCTGATGGATGGGCTCCAGCGCCGCGCGCTCACCCTTACGCCGCCAGCGGAATGCGATGGAGGCTTTCCAGTCCACTGCAGCGGCCGGCGCCGGCAGCATCTGCTCAAGGCGCGCAAGCACGGATTCCGTGCGGCCGAGCAGCGATGCCGCGTCGGAAAAGACGGTCGCAGTCTTGGAATTCTTTGTAACCATTTGGTTTAAATGACTTTTAGCTGCGGTAATCAGCGTTGATGCTGACGTAGTCATGCGACAGGTCACAAGTCCACACCGTCGTCATCGCGCGACCGCGGTTGAGCACGACACGCACGGTGATTTCCGCCTGTTTCATCACGCGCTGACCCTGCGACTCTTCATACGACGGACTGCGGCCGCCGCGTTCGGCGACAAGCACGTCATCGAGATACAGTTCGACACCCTCCACTTCAAGATCATTGACGCCTGCATAACCGATGGCAGCGAGAATGCGCCCGAGGTTCGGATCGGATGCAAAAAATGCGGTCTTGATCAGCGGCGAATGCGCGATAGCGAAGGCGACCTTGCGGCACTCCTCCTCGTCGCGCCCCGCCTCGACCTTGATGGTGATGAACTTGGTCGCACCTTCACCGTCGCGGACAATCGCCTGCGCCAGCGTGATCGAGACCGCTGTAACGGCATCGCGGAAGGCAATATATTCCGGGCTTTTCGCATCAGTGATTTCCGCCATCGCCGCCTTGCCGGTGGCGATCAGCATGAAACTGTCATTGGTCGAGGTATCACCGTCGACAGTGATCGCATTGAATGAATGCTGGGCAGCGTAAGTCACCGCGGCCTTGACCAGCGGCTGGCTGACTTTGGCATCGGTGGCGACGAAACCAAGCATGGTCGCCATGCCCGGATGAATCATGCCGGCACCTTTGGAAATGCCGGTCACCGTGATGGTGGCGCCGCCGACGGCAAACTGCCGAGACACCGCTTTAGGCACTGTATCCGTGGTCATGATCGCAGCGGCGGCATCCGCCCAGGCATCGGCTTTCAGCGCGGCAATGCATTGCGGCAGGCCGGCAGCAATGCGATCCACCGGCAACGGCTCCATGATCACGCCGGTCGAAAACGGCAGCACCTGCGATGCGTTGCAGCCGAGCAACTGCGCCGCATCGGCACAGGTCCGGCGCGCGTGGGCAAGACCCGTAGCACCGGTCCCGGCATTGGCAACGCCGGTATTGATCACCAGCGCACGCACGCCTTTGCCAGGATCGATCATCGACAGATGCTGGCGCGAAACAATGACCGGTGCGGCGCAAAAACGGTTCTGGGTAAACACGCCGGCAACGCAGGCGCCTTCGTCGATACTGATCAGCAGCAGATCCCTGCGCCCGGACTTGCGTATGCCGGCCTGGGTGATTCCGAGCCTGACGCCGGCAACCGGCAGCAGGAATTTTGCATCGGGCGGATTCAGATTGACGGGCATGACGGACTCCCCAGATTCACCTCGACCGAGCTCAGCTCAGCTTGCCGTGGCACTGTTTGTATTTTTTCCCGGATCCGCAGGGACAGGGATCGTTGCGCCCCAGCTTCTGGCCGCCGCGGACATAAGGTTGCAACGGCTCGCTGTCTTCCGGCGCAGTCTCGGGTTGTGCAGCGGCAGTTTCGACCACCTCCACTGGCGCTTCGGCGTGCTGGTACTGCACGTTCTGCAAGGACTCGTGTTCTTCGGCTGCGCGCAACTCTTCGGCGCTGCGGATCTGCACCGTCATCAGCGTGCGCGTGACATCGGTCTTGATCATGTCGAGCAGCATCGAGAACAGCTCGAATGCCTCACGCTTGTATTCCTGGGTCGGATTCTTCTGCGCATAACCGCGCAGATGGATGCCCTGCCGCAGATGATCCAGGGCAGACAGATGTTCCCGCCAGTGCGAATCGACACTCTGCAGCATGATCGCGCGTTCATACTGACGCATCGCGCCCTGCTCGACAGAACCGGTCTTCTCGAGATAACGCGCATGCGCGGCTTCGATCACGCGCTCGCGCAGCGTCGCCTCTTCCATGTCCGGATCGGCCTGCAGCCACTGCTGGATCGGCAGTTCCAGTCCGAGTTCGCCGCGCAGCACCGTCTCGAGACCCGGGATGTCCCACTGCTCCTCAAGGCTGCCAGGCGGCACATGGGTGGCCAGATGCGCGCTGACCACATCACCGCGCATTGCGGTGATCGTCACTGAAATGTCCGAACTTTCAAGCAACTCGTTGCGCTGCTGGTAAATGACCTTGCGCTGGTCGTTGGCGACATCGTCATATTCCAGCAGGTGTTTGCGCATATCAAAGTTGCGCGCCTCGACCTTGCGCTGGGCGTTTTCGATCGACCGCGTCACCCAGGGATGTTCGATCGCCTCGCCGTCCGGCATTTTCAGCCGCTCCATGATCGCCGACACGCGATCGGAAGCGAATATGCGCAGCAGCGCGTCGTCGAGCGCCAGATAAAAACGGCTGGAGCCGGCATCACCTTGGCGGCCAGCACGGCCGCGCAGCTGATTGTCGATGCGCCGTGATTCGTGGCGCTCGGTGCCGATGATGTGAAGACCGCCGGCCTTCAGCACCTGGTCATGGCGCTCTTTCCATTCAGAACGCAGCGTTGCGGCGCGCTGCTCGCGCGCGGCCATGTCCAGACTCTCGTCGGCCATGACGCGGGCAATTTCCGGTTCGGGGTTGCCGCCGAGCACGATGTCCGTACCACGACCGGCCATGTTGGTCGCGATGGTGATGACCTGCGGGCGGCCGGCCTGAGTGATGATCTCCGCTTCACGTGCATGCTGCTTGGCATTAAGCACGTTGTGCGGCAGCTTTTCCTTTTGCAGGATGCCGGCAATGTATTCGGAGTTCTCGATCGAGGTCGTGCCGACAAGCACCGGCTGGCCGCGCTCGTGACAGGCACGGATGTCGTTGATGATGGCCTGGTATTTTTCCCGCGACGTGCGGAACACCTGGTCCATGCGGTCATCGCGGATCATCGGGTGGTGGGTCGGAATCACCACGGTTTCCAGACCGTAAATCTGCTGGAATTCGTAGGCTTCCGTATCCGCCGTTCCGGTCATGCCGGCGAGTTTGCCGTACATACGGAAATAGTTCTGGAAGGTGATCGTGGCCAGCGTCTGGTTCTCCTTCTGGATCTCCACGCCTTCCTTGGCCTCGATCGCTTGGTGCAGACCTTCGGACCAGCGCCGCCCCGGCATCAGCCGTCCGGTGAACTCGTCGACGATGATGATCTCGTTGTCCTGCACGACGTATTGCTGGTCTCGATGAAAGAGGCTGTGCGCGCGCAATGCGGCGTTCAGATGATGCATCAGCGAGATGTTCGCGGCGTCGTAGAGGCTGCCGCCTTCGGCCAGCATGCCCGCCTGCGCCAGCAGCGCCTCGGCGTGCTCATGACCTTCCTCGGACAGCACGACTTGGTGGCCTTTTTCGTCGACCCAGTAATCGCCCGGGGCTTTTTCATCCTTTTGCCGCACCAGCCGGGGAGCAACGGTATTCATGCGCACATACAGATCGGTTGTGTCTTCGGCCTGGCCGGAGATGATCAGCGGCGTACGTGCCTCGTCGATCAGGATCGAATCCACTTCGTCGACAATGGCGTAGGCGAGACCGCGCTGCACTTTCTCCGACAACTCGTACACCATGTTGTCACGCAGATAGTCGAAGCCGAATTCGTTGTTGGTGCCGTAGGTGATGTCGGCACGATAGGCTTCCTGCTTCAGCGAATGCTCCATCTGCGACAGGTTGACGCCCACGGTCAGGCCAAGGAAGCGGTAAATGCGGCCCATCCAGTCGGAGTCGCGCTTCGCCAGATAGTCGTTGACGGTGACGATATGCACGCCGTTCCCGGCCAGCGCATTCAGGTATGCCGGCAGTGTCGCCACCAGCGTCTTGCCTTCACCGGTGCGCATTTCCGCGATCTTGCCGTTATGCAGCGCGATGCCGCCGACCAGCTGCACATCGAAATGACGCATGCCCATAACACGTTTGCCGGCTTCACGAACCACGGCAAAGGCTTCGGGCAGCAGTTCGTCGAGGACAGCTCGGCGACGGCGTTCGATTTCGACAGTCTGCTCTTCGCCCGCCGGGGACGACTCAGGTGCAGCGACGGCCTTGCGGATGCGCTCGCGAAATTCCTCGGTCTTGGCGCGAAGCTGATCGTCGGACAACGCCGAGATCTGCGGCTCCAGTGCATTGATCGTCCGCACGGTGCGCCGATACTGCTTGAGCAACCGTTCGTTGCGGCTGCCGAACACTTTTTTCAATAAACCGGTAATCATGGACTTTCCGAATAAAAAAGGGGTGGGATAACCCCACCCCCTGCAATTCTTGCGTTTGGCGCAGCCGTTCAGCCGGGCAACTGCAGAAACCGCGCGGGGTTCAAGGCGGCACCGCGCTGGCGCACTTCAAAGTGCAGATGTGAGCCTGTCGCGCGACCGGTCCGGCCAACATCGGCGATCCTGGTTCCGCGCAAAACCACATCACCGACTTTCACGTATTTTTTCGATGCGTGCGCGTAACGCGAGATCAGATCGTTGCCGTGATCAATCTCTATCATATTACCATATTGAGGGTGAAACTCGGCGTAGACGACCACCCCTGCCGCTGCTGAAAACACCGGTGTTCCCTCCTCCGCCATGAAGTCGATGCCCTCGTGAAATGCGCGCTGTCCGGTGAACGGATCGATACGCCAGCCGAAGTTCGAGGAATACCAGCCGCCTTCCACCGGCAGCTTGGTGGGGATCATTTTCTTGCGTGCGCTTTCCTGCGTGTACATCGATTCCAGCAGGCCCAACTTGTCGCCGCGGTCTTCAAGCTGGCGGGTCAGCTGGTCGATCTGATGCGTGAAATCGCCGAGCGACAGATTCTGGCTGGGGATCGATGAAACCGCGCCGCCGCGGCCGGGTACCTCGTTGAACATCAGGTCCTGCGGCTTGAATCCAGCAAGTTTGGCGAGGCGTTCGCCCAGCGTTTCCAGTCGCAGCAGCTGGGCCTGCATCTGGCCGAGCCGGACCGCCATCGCATTCAGGTTATCCTGCAGGTAGGACTGGTTTTTTTGCTGCTGCTGGCGCTGGATCGACACCAGCACGTCGCGAACATAGGGAATATTCAGCTCGGCAGCAAAACGCAAAATGCCGTAATTGAGCGCGCCGGCGAACAGAATCACCAACCCGAACATGGCTATGCCCGAAGCGATCAGATGCGGCCAACCCAAAGTAATCGTCCGCGCCTTCGGCAGCTTCTCGGAAACCAGAATAATATTCATGGTCAACATCCCTTTTTCGCCATGTCCAACCACAAACTAAGCGCCCTGATCGGCAACTCCACGGGCTTATCAGCTCTCAATCGGAACTTGCAACGCATTGCTACGCTGCAACGGCTATATGAAGTCTGCGCGCCTGCCGAACTCCTTCCGGCCAGCCGCGTGGTCGGGGACCGTGGCGGCATACTGATGATAGCGGCAGACAACGGTGCAATCGCGGCAAAGCTGCGTCAGCTGGCGCCCCGACTGCTCAAGAACCTGCAAAAACAGGGTGCGAAGGTTACTGGAATTCACATCCAAGTTCAAGTTTTACAGCCCGCACGCCGGCCCAAACCGGCACCCGAAAAAATGCCGTTAAGCATTGATTCTATTGACAATTTTGAAAGATTGTCGCGGCGCGTCAAGGACCCGGGGCTTAGCGCAGCATTAGCCCGCTTCGCCGCGCGGCGGCGCGCCAAGGCCTGATCGGGGCAAAACCCCGTCCGGTCAAACCACCAGCAGCAGGCGCTCCGCTGCGTAGAAAGCCATCAATACCAGCACAAAAGCAATGCTGCCCAGAAACACCCGCCAGGCGAAGCGCAGGTAACGCGGTTCGCGGGACCAGGCATAAAGCGCCAGAGAAACACCGATGGTGATTAGCGCCAGCAACCCGATCAGGCGAAGCAGCAGCATAGCTCAGTAAGGCCTGTGCGCCGAGACCTCAGGCGGCCTGGGGCTGCCAGGCGAGGAAGGCAGGCGCATCTTCGACGCGGTCGAAACTGACGAATTCCCAGGCCTGCGGCTGTTCCAGCAGATGGCGCAGCAAGCGGTTATTCATCGCATGGCCGGATTTGTGGCCTCTGAAGGCGCCGATCAGCGGATGCCCCAGCAGGTACAGGTCGCCGATGGCGTCCAGCACCTTGTGTTTGACGAACTCGTTGTCGTAACGCAGGCCATCGTTGTTCAGCACACGGTACTCGTCCATAACAATGGCGTTGTCGAGACTGCCGCCCAGCGCCAGCCCCTGCGAACGCATGCTTTCAACGTCCTGCATGAAACCGAAGGTCCGCGCCCGCGCCACTTCCTTGACGTAGGAGGTCGACGCGAAGTCGACAACCACGGTCTGCGCACTGGCATCAAACACCGGGTGCGCATAATCGATGGCCAGTTCCAGCCGGAAGCCGTTGTAGGGCTCGAAACGCACCCACTTGTCGCCGTCACGCACTTCGACCGGCTTCAGGATGCGGATGAATTTTTTCGGTACATCCTGCTCTTCGATCCCGGCGGACTGCAGCAGAAACACGAAGGGGCCTGCGCTGCCGTCCATGATCGGCACTTCCGGCGCCGTGACATCGATCCAGACATTGTCGACGCCGAGACCGGCCAGCGCTGACATCAGGTGCTCAACCGTCTGCACCCTTGCCCCGTCCTTTTCCAGACAGGACGACAGACGCGTGTCATGCACCGCATAGGGATCGGCCTTGATGTCCACCGGTTCCGCAAGATCCGTCCGCCGGAACATGATGCCCGTGTCTGGCAGTGCCGGGCGCAGGGTCAGATGGACCTTTTCGCCCGTGTGCAGACCCACGCCGGTGGCGCGGATCACGTTCTTCAAAGTGCGTTGCTTGATCACGTTCGGTTCAGTTGTGCCTTCGTTGCCGCAAAAACGGGCTAAAGCGGTTGGTGCGCGGTTTGCGCACAGCATGACGCGCTCGTTGCAGCGGCATCGCGGATTTTACCACGATGCCGCACCGCAACACCTGTGCCCGGCCCTTTTCGACCGGCGCGCGACCGCTTCGTTCAACCCCCCTGCGTTCAGTCCGCCTGCTTACGCAGGAAGGCCGGGATATCGAGCATCTCGACCCCGGACTGGCGCATCGCCTCAATCGTCGCATCCCGGTTGCGGCGACGGATCACCGCCGGCTGATCCAGCGCGCCGTAATCGACATCCGGCGAAATCGCCATGTTGTCGGTGCCGGTTTTCTGGGACACCACGATCATCGGCTTAGAGGCTTGGCGTGCCAGCGGCTTACCCAGACCCGTGGCCACGATGGTCACGCGGAGACCGTCTTCCAGGCTGTCGTCGTACACGGTGCCGACAATGACCGTTGCCGATTCCGCGGCAAAGGCCTTGATGGTTTCCATGACGTCATACATTTCCTGCAGCTGGAAGGTCGACTTGCTGGCGGAGATATTGACCAGCACGCCGCGCGCGTCGGAGATGTTGATGTCTTCGAGCAACGGGCAGGCCACAGCCTGCTCGGCAGCCTCGCGGGCGCGTCCGGTGCCGGCCGCTTTCGCCGAACCCATCATCGCCATGCCCATCTCACCCATCACCGTGCGCACGTCGGCAAAGTCGACGTTGATCATGCCCGGGCAGCTGATGATTTCCGCGATGCCGGCCACGGCGCCGTGCAGCACGTCGTTGGCGGCGCGGAACGCTTCGTCGAGGGTGATCGAGTTGCCGAGCACCTGCATCAGCTTGTCGTTCGGGATCACGATCAGCGAGTCAACATGCTGGGCCAGCGCATCGAGACCTTCCTGTGCCAGTTTCTGGCGCTTGCCTTCGAAGGCGAACGGTTTGGTCACCACGGCCACGGTCAGGATGCCCATTTCCTTGGCAATTTCCGCCACCACCGGTGCAGCCCCCGTGCCGGTGCCGCCGCCCATGCCTGCAGTCAGGAACAGCATGTCCGCACCGGAGATCATTTCGGCGATACGCTCTCGATCCTCAAGAGCGGCCTGGCGGCCGATCTCGGGATTGGCGCCTGCGCCCAGTCCCTTGGTGATGCCGGTGCCCAGCTGGATCTGGGTCTTGGCCTGATTGCGCTTGAGCGCCTGGGCGTCGGTGTTCGCGCAGATGAACTCCACGCCTTGCACGCCCTGGACGATCATGTGATCAACCGCATTGCCGCCGCAACCGCCGACACCGATCACCTTAATTACTGCTTCCTGCGCCTGCGCATCAATCAGTTCAATCATGTGAATCTCCTTTTTCTGCAAGCAAAGTAATGTTGAAAAATCCCGCAACCGAAAAACAAAATCCCGCAATACTTCAATCCATCAAACCCTCAACCCTTCAAACCGCAAATTCCTGTCACCGCAACCGTTTCTAGAAATTCCCCGTGAACCACGTTTTCATCCGTTCCACGACCTGCTGGAAGCTGCTCACATGCATGCGCGCGACATCGCGCTGGCGATGCTCGTCGGCACCCGCCATCAGCAACCCGACGCCGGTCGCATAACGCGTGCTGCGCACGACTTCGGCGAGGCTGCCCGAGTATTGCGGCATGCCAATGTGCACCGGCATGTGGAAAATCTCCTCACCCAGCTCGACCATGCCCTGCATCGAACTGGAACCGCCGGTCAGCACCACGCCGGACGACAGCAATTCCTCGTAACCGCTGCGGCGCAGTTCCGCCTGCACCAGTGAATAAAGTTCCTCGACGCGCGGCTCGATCACCTCGGCCAGCGTCTTGCGCGACAGCTGGCGCGTGCTGCGGTCGCCAACCCCCGGCACATCGACCATTTCCTGCGGGTCCGCCAGCTGCGACAGCGCGCAACCGAAACGCTGCTTGATGTCTTCCGCATCCTTGGTCGGGGTGCGCAGCGCCATCGCGATGTCATTGGTGATCTGGTCGCCGGCGATCGGGATCACCGCGGTGTGGCGGATCGCGCCGTTGGTGAACACCGCCATGTCGGTAGTGCCGCCGCCGATGTCGACCAGGCACACGCCGAGGTCTTTTTCATCTTCGGACAGCACCGCCACCGAAGACGCCAGCGGCTGCAGGATCAGGTCGTTGACTTCCAGCCCGCAGCGCCGCACGCACTTGATGATGTTCTGCGCCGCCGACACCGCGCCGGTAACGATGTGCACCTTGACCTCGAGCCGCACACCCGACATGCCCAGCGGCTCGCGCACGTCTTCCTGGCCGTCGATAATGAATTCCTGATTGAGCACATGCAGGATCTGCTGGTCGTTGGGAATCTGCACGGCCTTCGCGGTCTCGATCACGCGATCGATGTCCAGTTGCCCGACTTCCTTGTCCTTGATCGCGACCATGCCCTGCGAGTTGAAACTCTTGATATGGTTGCCGGCGATCCCGGTATAGACCTCGCGGATCTTGCAGTCGGCCATCAGCTCGGCTTCCTCCAGAGCGCGCTGGATGGCGCTGACCGTGGTTTCGATATTGACCACCACGCCCTTCTTCAGGCCGCGCGACGGATGGCTGCCCATGCCGATGATCTCGAAGCCGCCCTCGGGCTTGATCTCGGCAACGATCGCGACGATTTTCGATGTGCCAATATCGAGGCCCACCACCAGTTTCTTGTTTTCCCTGTTTTTGCTCATAGTCCGTGTTTTCCCTGACCTGTTTTCCCGGCGACTAAACGCCGCGCTTCGGTTTGGTTTCCGTCACCGGCAATCCCGGCACGCGCGCGGCAAATCCGTTGGCATAACGCAGATCGACCCGGTCCACCGGTTTCGTCATGCGGGCAATCGTGCGCGGATACGTCGTCACAAAACGGCTCAGGCGCTCTTCGACATGTTCGCGTCCGAAATCCACAGTCATGCCATCGTCGAGGCGGATCTGCCAGGCGCGGCGCGGTGACACATTGAGTTCACCAGGCGTTTTGCCGATGGCCGCCAGACTGCGCCGGAACAGTTCGTACTGGATGGTCATTTCCTTGGCCGCACCCTCAGGCCCGTTGAACACCGGCAACGCACCATCGAACGCCGCCTCGAAGACTTCGCCGTGCACATTGACCAGCGCCGACTTGCCCCAGCGCGCCAGCGGCACGTGTTCGGTGAGCACCACTTCCAGCGCGCCGGGCCACTGCCGGCGCACATCGGCACGGCGCACCCAGGGCAGCTTCTCGAAGGCCGTCCGCGTCGATGCCAGCTGCAGCGTGAAAAAATTGCCGCGCACTTCGCGGCGCACGATGCTCTCCACCTGCTCGGGGGTGACATGCTTCAGCGGCGACACCACGCGCACCACGGTGATCGGAAATACCGGCAGCCGCACGATCCACGCCGCGCCGCCGTAAAGCAAACCGAGCAGCGCCAGAACGACCAGCAGGTCGGACAGGCGGTTGAGCACGGCAGGCTTATCCCACATGGGCCATCTCCAGGATGCGCAGCACCAGATCGTCAAATGACAGCCCGGCCTGGCGCGCAGCCATCGGCACCAGGCTGTGCCCGGTCATGCCGGGCGAGGTATTCATTTCCAGGAACTGCACACTGCCGTCGGCACGACGGATCAGGTCGGCGCGTCCCCAGCCGGCGCAGCCCAGCGCCTGCGCGCTTTTCATCACCATCGCACGGATGCGCAGCTCTTCGGCTTCGGGCAGGCCGCTGGGGCAGTGGTATTTCGTCTCGTCGCTGAAGTACTTGTTCTGATAGTCGTAATTGCCCTGCGGCGCCTCAATGCGGATCAGCGGCAGCGCCTGGTCGCCGAGGAAACCTGCGGTCAGTTCTTCGCCGGCAATGAATTCTTCTGCCATCACAAACGGATCGTGCCGCGATGCCAATGCATAAGCGCCCGGCAGTTGTGCGGCTGCGGTGACCTTGGTCAGTCCGATGGTGGAACCTTCTCTCGCCGGCTTGATGATCAGCGGCAGTCCGAGTCGTTTTGCCACACCCGCCCAGTCGCTGCCGCCATCCACCACTTCAAATCGCGGCGTCGGAATGCCGGCGGTGGTCCACACCATCTTCGTGCGCACCTTGTCCATCGCCAGCGCCGAAGCCATCACGCCACTGCCGGTGTAAGGGATGCCCATCAATTCCAGCGCACCCTGCACCGTGCCGTCTTCCCCGTAACGGCCGTGCAAAGCAATGAACACGCGGTTGAACCCGTCGCGCTTCAATTCGAAAATTTCCCGTTCAGCCGGATCGAAGGCATGTGCGTCCAGACCGGCCTGCTGCAACGCCTTCAGCACATTGCTGCCGCTCATCAGCGACACTTCGCGCTCCGCGCTGCGTCCGCCGAACAGCACTGCGATTTTGCCGAAGTCGCTCATGCGCGGGCTCCGACTACACGGACTTCGCGTTCCAGATGCACACCGAACTGCTGCTGCACGGTGTTCTGTGCCAGCTCGATCAGCGCCTCGATATCGGCCGCGCTTGCGCCGCCATCATTGACGATGAAATTGGAATGTTTGGCGGAAATCGACGCGCCGCCGATGCGGCGGCCCTTCAGGCCGCAGGACTCGATCAGTCGCGCCGCATGGTCCCCCGGCGGGTTGCGGAATACGGATCCCGCATTGGGCATCCCCAGCGGCTGCGCAGCAATGCGTTGTGCCAGCAGTTTCTTGATGGTGGCACGGGACAGCTCCCCATCGCCATGGGGCATTCTGAAAGTCGCCGCAACAAACCACTCCTGGCCGCTCTCGTAGGCGATGTCGCCGTTGATGCTGGACATCTGATGGGAACGCGGCGCCACGCTGCGGTAACCGATGCTGTAGTGCTGTGGCGTGCGGACATGCAGGTTTCCGGCACGGTCGATGGTCTCGACCTGGACCACCAGATTCCAGGTTTCCCCGCCGTAACAACCCGCATTCATCGCCAGCGCACCGCCGATGGTGCCGGGAATGCCGGCGAGAAATTCAGCACCTGCGAGATTATTGATTGCCGCGGTACGCGCCACTTTTGGGCAGGCCACACCGGCCTGGGCGCGGATTTCACCGCCGGACTTGTCGCGGCGCAGGACCTGCAGGCCGCGCAGTGCCCAATGCGTGAAGATCACGGTGCCGTCGAGTCCGCCGTCGCGCACCAGCAGATTGCTGCCGAGACCGACAACATGTACCTGTTCACCGTCCGGCAATCCGCGCAGGAACAGCGCCATGTCATCCAGATCCGCCGGCGTATACGCGCAGCGCACACGACCGCCGGCACGCCAGCTGACATGGCGCGCCATCGGCTCGTCGCTGCGCAGTTCCCCGCGCAGTCCGTTTGCCGATAATTGTTGTTGTTCGCTCATGTTCATGTCAGCCCTGCACCAGCCTGCCGGCCACGGCGCCAATCGATCCGGCGCCCATCACCAGCACCACGTCGCCGTCACGCACCGCGCTGCGGATCGCATCCGGCAGCTCCGCCACCTGTTCAACAAACACGGGCTCGACCTTGCCCAGCACGCGCACGGCGCGCGCCAGCGCACGACCGTCCGCCGCCACAATGGGCGACTCGCCGGCGGCATATACCTCTGTCAGCAGCAGCGCATCGACGCTCGACAGCACGCGCGCAAAATCCTCGAAGCAGTCGCGGGTCCGCGTGTAGCGGTGCGGCTGGAAGGCCAGCACCAGTCGCCGGCCCGGAAAGGCGCCGCGTGCCGCCGCGATGGTCGCCGCCATCTCGACCGGGTGATGACCGTAGTCATCGATCAATTCAAAACTGCCGCTTGCAGACAGGGGCACCGCGCCGTACCGCTGGAAGCGCCGGCCCACGCCCTTGAACTCGCCGAGTGCGCGGACGATTTTTTCATCGGGCACGCCGACTTCCATGCCGATCGCGATGGCTGCCAGCGCATTGAGCGCGTTGTGCACGCCGGCAAGATTGAGCGTGATGTCGAGATCGGGCAGGCGGCGTCCGTTTTTGCGCAACACCCGGAAACGCATCTGCCCTGCCGCCGCACTCACCGCAGTGGCGCGGATCTGCGAACCTTCCATCAATCCGTAAGTCACCACGGTCTTGGTCAGGCGCGGCATGATCGAGCGCACGTTGACATCGTCGTTGCACAACACGACCACGCCATAAAACGGCAGGCGCTCGATGAAATCGACAAACGCCTGCTTCAGCTTGTCGAGCGAGTGGTCGTAGGTTTCCATGTGGTCGGCGTCGATATTGGTGACCACAGAAATCACCGGCTGCAGGTGCAGGAATGACGCATCCGACTCATCCGCTTCGGCGACGATAAATTCGCCGCTGCCGAGGCGCGCATTAGCGCCCGCACTCTCCAGCCGTCCGCCTATGACAAAGGTCGGGTCCAGCCCGCCTTCAGCAAGAACGCTGGCGACCAGACTGGTGGTCGTGGTCTTGCCATGGGTACCGGCAACCGCGATGCCCTGCTTGAGGCGCATCAACTCGGCGAGCATCAGCGCGCGGGGCACCACGGGCACCAGACGGCCGCGCGCCGCAATGACCTCAGGGTTGTCCGCCTTGACCGCGCTGGAAATGACCACCACGTCGGCATCACTGACATTCTCGGCAACATGACCGATACGCACCCTGGCGCCGAGACCGGCAAGACGGCGCGTCACAGGGCCCTCGCTCAGATCGGAACCGCTGACCGCATAACCGAGATTGAGCAGCACTTCTGCAATGCCGCTCATGCCGGCGCCGCCGATACCGACGAAATGTACGTTGCGCACTTTATGTCTCATAGATTCGGCCTCATGGCTGCGCAAGCTCCATGCAGATGTCCGCCACTTTCTGCGCCGCGTCCGGCTTGCCGACGCCACGCGCAGCGCGCGCCATTTCGAGCAGCTTCGCGCGGTTCATGCCGCGCAGCGCATCAGCCAGCAATTGCGGGGTCAGCGTCGGCTGCGGCATCAGCAGTGCGGCACCGCGGTCGGCCAGATAACGCGCATTGCGCGTCTGGTGATCGTCCACCGCATGCGGGAAGGGCACCAGGATGCTGCCGACTCCGGCAACGGCCAGTTCAGTGACCGTTGTCGCACCGGCACGGCAGATGATCAGGTCGGCCGCGCCGTAACGCGCCGCCATGTCTTCGACGAAGGCCAGCACTTCCGCATCAACACCGGCCTGCCGGTAATACCGTCTGACCATATCGGCATGCGCGGCACCCGCCTGATGGACAACCACCGGAAGCTCTGCAGCCGGCAGAAGCGCCAGCGCCTGCGGTACGATTTCATTCAGTCCCCGGGCGCCCAGACTGCCCCCGACAACCAGCAGGCGCAGCGGACCGCTGCGGTTGGCAAACCGCGCTTCCGGCGGCGCGAGACTGACGATCTCGGTGCGAATGGGATTGCCCGACCAGATCACATCGACCCGCCCTTCGAACGCATCCGGAAAGGCCGACAACACACGATCGGCAACACCGGCCAGCACGCGGTTCGCCAAGCCCGGAACGGCATTCTGTTCATGGATGACCAGCGGTTTGCCGAACAGCGCCGCCATCATGCCGCCGGGAAACGCAGCGTAACCCCCCATCCCGAGCACGACATCGGGACGGTGGCGGAAAATGGCCGTGGCGCTCTGCCAGAACGCGATCAGCAGCGCCGCGGGCAATATCAGTTTGCGCAACAGTCCCTTGCCGCGGACGCCGCCGAAACTGATCCAGGTCGCGGTGTAACCGCGCGGCGGTACCAGCCGCTCTTCCATGCCGCCTTTGGCGCCGAGCCACACCACGTTCCAGCCGCGCGAGCGCATCACGTCGGCAACATCGAGTCCCGGGAAAATGTGGCCGCCGGTGCCGCCGGCCATGACCATCAGGGTCCGGCTCATACGGTGAACCCCCGGCTCAGCTGTCGATTCTCCCAGTCGACACGCAGCAGTATCGCCAGCGCGCAGCAGTTAGCGAGGATCGCGCTGCCGCCGAAGGACAGCAGCGGCAGCGTGAGGCCCTTGGTCGGCAACACACCCATGTTGACGCCCATATTGATGATTGCCTGCACGCCGATCCACAGGCCGATGCCCTGCGCGACCAGCGCCGCGAACGGCCGTTCCAGTTCAGTCGCACAGCGGCCAATGGCAAACGCCCGCCACACCAGCCACGAGAACAGCAACACGATGGTCAGCACGCCAACGAATCCAAGTTCCTCGGCAATCACCGCGAGCAGGAAATCGGTATGCGCTTCGGGCAGATAAAACAGTTTTTCGACACTGGCCCCGAGACCGACGCCGAACCATTCGCCGCGGCCGAAGGCGATCAGCGCATGCGACAGCTGATAACCCTTGCCGAAAGGATCGGCCCAGGGATCCATGAAACCGATCACGCGCTGCATGCGGTAGGGACTGGTCCAGATCAGCAGCAGAAAGCCGATGACCAGCATCACAATCAGCCCGGCAAAGAGCCGCCAGTTCATGCCGCCGAGGAACAGTATGCCCATGGCAATAACGGTAATCACCGCGAAAGCGCCGAAGTCGGGTTCGCGCAGCAGCAGGCCACCTGTCAGCAGCATCACGCCGAACATCGGCATGAAGCCCTTGCGCAGACTGTGCATGAATGCGGCCTTGCGCACGGTGTAGTCGGCCGCGTAAAGCACTGCGGCGATTTTCATCAGTTCCGACGGCTGCAGATTGATCACGAACAGAGACAGCCAGCGCCGGCTGCCGTTGACCTCGCGGCCGATGCCCGGCACCAGCACCAGCGCCAGCAGGCCGAGACCGCCGAGAAACAGGAAAGGCGCCGCCTGCTGCCAGACGCGGACCGGCACCTGGAACACCATCGCCGCGGCGATCAGGCTGATCAGCACGAACGTCGCGTGGCGGATCAGGTAATACATCGTGCTGTTGCCGGTCGCGCGGCTGCCTTCGGCGCTGGCGATCGACGCCGAATACACCATCACCAGACCCAGCGCGAGCAGCAGCACGGTCACCCAGATTACGCTGTGATCGTATTCTTCGCCGGCGCTGCGTTGGTTCATCGTGGCAAAAGACTGGCTCACGCGCACCTCCGCTGCAGCGAGGCGACGACTTCGGCAAACACCTCGGCGCGATGCACGTAGTTGCGGAACATGTCGTAACTGGCGCAGGCCGGCGACAGCAGCACAGCATCACCGGGTTGCGCGGCGTTGAACGCCATTTCAACCGCCTGGGTCATGTCCCCGGCCTTGATCAGCGGTACCGCATCTCCAATGGCCGCAGCGATCAGCGGCGCATCGCGGCCGATCAGCACGATCGCACGGGCGCGCCCCCGCGCAGCGGCTGCCAGCGGCGCGAAGTCCTGCCCCTTACCGTCACCGCCGGCAATCAGCACCACCGGTTCGCGCATGCCCGTCAGCGCCGCAACGGTCGCGCCGACATTGGTGCCCTTGGAATCGTCGTAAAACACTATATTATTGATTTTATTTATATTTTTTACGCGATGCGGCAGACCCTGAAAGCGTCGCCAACCTCCGACGACGGCCGCATCATCGACACCGATTGCGCGGCACAGCGCAGCAGCCGCCAGCGCATTCGCGGCATTGTGCAAACCGGCCACCTGAAGAATCGACAAGGGTGCGATGTCCCGCGAACCCCGTCGCAGCGTCGCCGCAGCATCGCTGCCGGACAAACCCCAGTCCTCATCGGCGCGCGGCTGATCAAGACCGAAAGTCACCGCAGAACGTCCCGCGCGCTTCATGCCCGCGCTGCGTGCGTCTTCGCGATTGAGCACCTGTACACCGTCGCCGGCAAAAATCCGCGCCTTGGCTGCCACGTATTCCTGCAAGCCTTCATAACGGTCGAGATGATCTTCGGAAATATTCAACACCGTCGCCGCGCGCGGCTTCAGTGAAATCGTGCTCTCCAGCTGGAAACTCGACAGCTCCAGCACAAATGCACCGGGCATCGGTGCGCCGTCTTCAATCACGGACAGCGCATCCAGCACGGGCAATCCGATATTGCCGGCCACCACCGGATTCAGTCCGCCGGCAACACAGATATCTCCGGCCATTGCCGTCACCGTACTTTTGCCATTGGAACCGGTGATCGCAATCACCGGCGGTGCATCGCTCTGCCGCGCCAGCGCCTGGGCAAACAGCTCAATGTCGCCGACCACCGGCACACCGCGCTTCGCGGCCTGCGCAATCGCACCGCTGCGACGGTCAACACCCGGGCTGACCGCAATCACGTCAGCACCGGCAATCGCCGCATCCGGATCAACACCCAGCAACAGTTCCATATCCGGAAATTCGTGCCGCAGAGCCGCTACGCCAGGTGGTGTCTCACGGGTATCGGTCACACTGACGCGAGCGCCCCGGCGCCGCAGCCAGCGCGCCAGCGACAGCCCGGTATCACCCAGACCGACCACCACGATGCGCGCACCGTCGAGGACCAGCATCAGCGCACCCTCTCCTTCAGCATGCTTATCAGTGTTAATGCCGCAGCCATGCGCAACGCCGCCGGTGCCCCGGGGGCGCGACACGATGGCTGGTATGCGGCTTTGCCTATGCATTTCATCGCAGCTTCAATGTCGAAAGCCCGACCAGCACCAGCATCATCGTGATGATCCAGAAACGCACGACAACCTGATTCTCTTTCCAGCCCTTCAGTTCATAGTGATGGTGCAGCGGCGCCATCCGGAAGATGCGTTTTCCGGTCAGCTTGTACGACGCCACCTGCAGCATCACCGACAGCGTTTCGACGACGAACACGCCACCCATGATGAACAGCACGATTTCCTGCCTGACGATCACAGCGATGGTGCCCAGCGCGGCGCCCAGCGCCAGCGCGCCGACATCACCCATGAACACTTCGGCGGGATAGGCGTTGAACCACAGGAAAGCGAGGCCGGCGCCGGCCAGCGCGCCGCAGATCACCGTCAGTTCGCCGGCGCCCGGGATGTACGGGAACACCAGGTATTTGGCGAACACCGCGTTGCCGGCGACGTAGGCAAACACGCCGAGCGCGCTGCCGATCATTACCGTCGGCATGATCGCCAGGCCGTCGAGGCCGTCGGTGAGGTTCACCGCATTGCTGGTGCCGACAATGACGCAATAGGTCATCACCACAAAACCAATTGCGCCCAGCGGATAAGCAACCTGCTTGAAGAAGGGCACGATGAACGCCGTCTGCGCCGGCAGGCTGGTGGAGTAAGCCAGGAAAATCGCCGCGCCGAGTCCGATCACCGACTGCCAGAAAAATTTCGTTTTTGCCGACAGGCCTTTCGGATTCCGGTGCACGACCTTGCGGTAGTCGTCCACCCAGCCGATGGCGCCAAAACCGACGGTGACAGTGAGCACCACCCAGACAAAACGGTTCTGGAGATCAGCCCACAGCAGCGTGGTGACGATAATTGCCACCAGAATCAGCGCTCCACCCATGGTCGGGGTTCCGGCCTTGACCAGATGCGTCTGCGGACCGTCATCACGCACCGCCTGCCCGATCTTGTAGGCGGTCAGCTTGCGGATCAGCATCGGGCCAACCATGAAGGAAATCAGCAGCGATGTCAGGCAGGCCAGCACTGCGCGCAGCGTCAGATAGCTGAATACATTGAAGGCACGGGCATACTGTTCCAGCCATTGCGCGAGTTCGAGCAGCATCGCCTAGGCCTCCGCCGTTGAATCTTCGAAACTGCGCACCACACGCTCCATCTGCATGAAGCGCGAACCCTTCACCAGCACCGCCGCCTGCGGACCGAGCGCCGCACCGACATCCACCAGCAGCGTATCGATGGCCACGTAATGCCGACCGCCTTCGCCGAACTCGCGCACAGCATGCGCCGCGAGCTCACCCAGCGCATACAGCGCATCAATGCCGCGTTCGCGCGCATAGGCGCCTATCTCGACATGGAAATCCCGACCCTGGTCGCCGACCTCGCCCATGTCGCCGAGCACCAGCAGCTTGCGCCCCGGCGCGCGTGCCAGCACATCAATTGCGGCACGCACTGAATCAGGATTGGCGTTGTAGGTGTCATCGATCAGCAGCGCGCCCTGGCGGCTGCGCTTGATCTGCAAGCGACCCTTGACCGCTGCAAAGCCCGACAGCGCACGCACGCAGGACTGCAGCGTGGCGCCGGCTGCCGTTGCAGCGGCAATGGCCGCGAGCGCATTGCGTGCGTTGTGTTCTCCGGCCAGCGGCAGCGCCAACTCAGCAGCGCCTTCCGGCGTACGCACAGCGAGATGCGCGGAAGCCGCGCGCAGTTCGCAGACGGCACTGACTGCTGCGTTTTGACCAAGCCCGAAATCGCGCACCCGCCGCGACCCCGCCGCCTCGCGCCAGACGCCGGCATGCGCATCATCGGCGTTGATCACGGCAATGCCGTCGGCAGGCAAAGCCTTGATCAGGCTGGCGTGTTCGTCGGCAACATCGGCGACCGAACGCATGAATTCCTGGTGCTCGCGCTGAGCGTTGTTGATTACGGCAACCGTCGGCGCGGCTATTTTCGCCAGCTCCGCCGTTTCACCGGGATGATTCATGCCGACTTCCACCACGCCGACGCGATGTGCCTCGCGCAGGGTCAGCAACGTCAGCGGCAGGCCGATGTGATTGTTCAGATTGCCGCGTGTCGCCAGCACCGCCGCATCGCCGTAATGCGCGCGCAGGCAGGCGGCAATCATTTCCTTGACCGTGGTCTTGCCGTTGGATCCGGCCACCGCGACCAGCGGAATAGCGAACTGCCGGCGCCAGTGCGCGGCCAGCACACCCAGAGCGACCGTGGTGTCATCGACCGCGGCGACCGGGAGCGTTGCGGCCGACGTATGCGAACGGTCAATCAGCGCGGCGACGGCGCCGGCTGCCGCAGCCTTCGCGACAAAATCATGGCCGTCATAGCGTTCGCCGCGCAAGGCAATGAATAGATCACCCGATTTCAGCGTGCGGCTGTCGGTGCAGACGCTGGAGAAACGCACATCGCTGCCGCGCAATTCGCCGCCGAGCACGGTCGCGGCCTGGGCCAGGGACATCACCGTGTCCTCCCCGCCAGCGCAGCACGCACCACGGCGGCATCGCTGAAGCGCCGGCGCACGCCGTTGATTTCCTGATACTGCTCATGTCCTTTGCCGGCAACCAGAACGATGTCGCCGCGCCGCGCCTCCGCCAGCGCCGTCTGAATGGCCTGACGCCGATCGATGATCTGCTCATGGCGGCCGCGCACACCTTTAGCGATCTGCGCAATGATGGCCGCGGGATCTTCACTCCGCGGATTGTCGCTGGTGAGGATCAGCTGATCGGCGTGGCGCGAGGCCACCTCGCCCATCAGCGGGCGTTTACCTCGATCGCGGTCACCGCCGCAGCCGAACACGCACAGCAATCGAGCTTTTCCGCCGGTAACAGCGCTCAGGCTTTCGAGCACTTTTTCCAGCGCATCCGGGGTATGGGCATAGTCGATGATCACCAGCGGCGCACGTCCGCCGCCGTAGCGTTCGGTGCGTCCCGGAACCGGGGTGGCCTTGTGCAACGCTGCCACCGACTGGTCGAGGCCGACATCGCTGGCGAGCAGCGTGGCGAGGGAACCGAGTAGATTCGTCGCATTGAAGCGGCCGATCAGCGGACTCTCCAATGTCGCCCGCCCCCAAGGCGAGGCGATATCAAATGAAATGCCGTCGAGTCCCAGGCGCAGATTGCGGCCTTCGACGCAGTGACCACGCAAACGCGCACTGCGGCGTGCGAAACCGTAGCCAAGCACCGCAGCGCGGCGGTGTTTCCAGTGCTGCGCCAGCTCGCTGCCGAATGCGTCATCCATATTGACGACCGCATGACTGAGCGTCGGCCAGCGGAACAGCCGCGCCTTGGCCGCCTTGTAACGCCGCATCGTGCCGTGATAATCGAGATGGTCGCGCGTCAGATTGGTCAGCATCGCCACGTCAAACTCAACGCCGGCAAGACGGTCCTGCGCGAGCCCGTGTGAAGACGCTTCCATGCACACCGCCTGCGCGCCACTCCTCACAAAGGAGCGCATCCGCGAATGCAGCGACACCGCATCCGGCGTGGTGTTGGCCTGGGTATCCAGTCGCCCGGGGAAACCGCTGCCCAGCGTGCCGATCACCGCACACTTGCGCCGCGCACGTGTCAGGGCCTGCGCTATCCACTGGCTGCACGAAGTCTTGCCGTTGGTACCGGTGATGCCGATGGTCCACAGCCGGGCACTGGGCTTACCGTAAATCTCGCTCGCAATCACCCCGGCCTGGCTGCGCAATTGCGCAATCCCAAGGTTCGGAACCTTGATGCGGCGGTTCCACTCATAACCGTCGGCATCCCATAGCACCGATGCAGCGCCGTTGCATACTGCCTGCGAAATGTATTCCCGTCCGTCACGTGATTCACCCGGATAGGCCACAAAAGTATCGCCCGGCCGCACCGCGCGACTGTCCACCGTCATCCGGCGCACGCCGAGCTCACGCACCGCCTGCAGGTCGACTCCGCACGCAGCCATTACACGTCCTCCCGCACAACCGGCACTTCTTCCGGCGCCAGCACTGTGGTCTTGGCCGGCGTATCCGGCGGCACCGACAGCAGACGCAGCGTGCCGGCTGCCACCAGGCTGAATACCGGCGCAGCCACCGCACCGCCGTAATGCTGACCGGCCGACGGCTCGTCGATCATCACCGCAATGATGACGCGCGGTTTCGAGGCCGGCGCCATGCCGACAAACGAGGACACATAACGGTTCGAGGCATAACCTTTGCCCTCGAGCTTGTGCGCGGTACCGGTCTTGCCCGCCACCGTAAATCCCGCGACCTGCGCGCCCGGCGCCGTGCCGCCGGGCTGCGCGGCCATTTCGAGCATGCGGCGCACCGCCTGCGCGGTCTTCGCCGACACCACCTGCGTACCTTCGGGCGGACCGTTGCGCTTGAGCAGCGTCACCGGGTACAGCACGCCATCGGAAGCAAAGATCGTGTACGCGCGCGCCAGTTGCATCAACGACACCGAGATGCCGTAACCGTAGGACATCGTCGCCTGTTCTATCGGCTTCCAGGTGCCGTGAGCACGCAGGCGTCCGGAAACCTCTCCAGGGAAACCCGAGCGCGGCGGCGCGCCGAAGCCGGCACGGCTGAACATGCTCCACAGCATTTCCGGGGGCATCGTCAGGCCCATTTTCGCGGTGCCGACGTTGGACGATTTCTGGATCACCTGCGCAACCGTGAGCGCGCCCTGCGGATGCGCATCATGAATGGTGCGTTTGCCGATGGTCATGCTGCCCGGCGCGGTCTGGATCACGGTACTGAAATCAAACAGTCCCGCTTCCAGCACCGCTGCTGCTGTGAACGGCTTCAGTGTCGAGCCCGGCTCAAACAGATCAGTGACGACGCGGTTGCGGGTGCGCTGCGCATCGACCTTGCCCCGGCTGTTCGGGTTATAAGTCGGCAGATTGGCCATCGCCAGCACTTCACCGCTCTGCGCATCGAGCACCACAATGCCGCCGGCTTTCGCGCGATGCGCGGCCACCGCTTCTTTCAGTTCACGAAACGCCAGATACTGGATACGCGCATCGATCGACAGCTTGAGCTTTTCACCGTTCTGCGGCGCTCGGATGCTTTCAACATCTTCAACAATGCGACCAAGGCGGTCTTGAATCACGCGGCGGCTGCCGGGCTTGCCGGCCAGCCGATCTTCAAATGCAAGCTCGAGGGCCTCCTGGCCTCTATCATCGACGCCTGTAAAGCCAATGATATGCGCCATCACTTCGCCGGCCGGATAGTAGCGGCGGTGCTCGCGTTGCAGGAACACGCGGGGAATACCAAGCTGCACAACGCGCTCAGCCTGCTCCGGCGTAAGCTGGCGTTTCAAAAAAACGAATCCGCGCTTGGTATCGGCGAGCTTGCCACGCAGCTCTTCGGCGCTGACGCCCAGCATCTGAGAAAGGCGGCGCAGGTCTGAAGGATCCGGCTCGATATCCGCAGGGGTAGCCGCAACAGCCTCCATCGGCGTCGAAATCGCCAGCGGTTCATTGTTACGGTCAACGATCATGCCGCGACTGGCCCCGATTTCAACCTCCCGCAAATACCGGGACTCGCCCTTGCGCTGCAGAAAATCATTGTTCAACGTCTGCAGCCACAACGCACGGCCGGTAAGGCCGATGAACCATGCGCCGATGACGATCAGCAGCAGGTTCGACCGCCAAGTCGGCAGGCTTGGCGCCGGATCGCGCTTGAGTGCCGGTTTCACTGCCGCGCCTCGGCCGCGCGGGGCGGCGACACTACTTCGATACGGCCGGCGACCGGCAGGCGCATGTTCAGCTCACGCGTCGCTATACGTTCAACGCGTGCATGGGTCGACCAGGTGCCCTGCTCCAGCTGCAGTTGCCCCCACTCGACATCCAGCTGCTTGGTGGTGGCCTGCTCTTTCTGCAGTTCCACATACAGCTTGCGTGCCTTGTGCTGGGATGTCACCACCGCCATGGCGCAAAACACCAGCGCGGCGAGAAGAAGAAAAATGATGCGTGCGGTCATGCCGCCAGCGCCTCCGTGCGTTCAGCAACGCGCATCACGGCGCTGCGTGCCCGCGGGTTCACCGCAGTTTCGGCGTCGCTGGCGCGCACCGCACGTCCGATCAGCCGCATCCGCGGCTGCGGCAGGTCGCGCGCACGTACCGGCAGGCGCGCCGGCAGCGCATCCGCCTGCGACTGCGTGCGCATGAAACGTTTGACGATGCGGTCCTCGAGCGAATGAAAACTGATCACCACCAGCCGACCGCCCGCCCCGAGCAAGGCTACGCACTGAGGAAGCACTACCGAAAGCTCCTCAAGCTCCTGATTGACGTGAATCCGTAAAGCTTGAAACGTACGCGTCGCCGGATCCTGGCGTGGCTCGCGCGTGGGAACGGCATCTGCCACGAGCGCGGCAAGTTTTCGTGTGGTGTCAACAGGTCCCCGCGTCCGAGCCTCAACAATCGCTGCTGCAATCTGTTTAGCAAACCGTTCTTCGCCATGGTTTCTGATGACCTCCCTGATTTCCGATTCTTCCGCTGTCGCCAGCCATTCAGCCGCGCTGAGCCCGTGCTGCGGATCCATGCGCATGTCGAGCGGTGCATCCCCACGGAAACTGAAGCCGCGGCTTGCATCGTCGAGCTGCGGCGACGACACGCCGATGTCGAGCAGCATTCCGTCCACAGCCGTCACATCCAGTTCCTGCAGCACCTCGCGCACCCGGCTGAACGGACTGCGCACGATCACAAAGCGCGGATCACGCAGTGCTTGGCCCGCCTGAACCGCCTCAGGGTCGCGGTCCAGCGCAATCAACCGCCCGCCCGCGCCCAGCTTTTCCAGTATCAAACGGCTGTGACCGCCGCGCCCGTACGTGCAATCGACATAAATGCCGTCGGACCGGATGTTCAATGCCTCTATGGCTTCCTGCGCGAGCACCGCGACATGCGCGCTGCTGGTCACAAGGAGAAATCCTCCAGCTCCGTCGGCAAACCACCGGCGCCGAAACCGCCGGCGCTGTCGATGAGCTGCGTCCAGCGCTCGTCATTCCACAGTTCGAATTTTTTCCCCTGGCCGACCAGCACCACGTTTTTTTCGAGTTGGGCATAACGGCGCAGCTCCGGCGTGATCAGCACGCGGCCCGCGCCGTCCATGTCGACGTCGACAGCAAAACCGATCAGGCGCCGCTGCAGTTCGCGCACGCGCGGATCGAGATTCGACAGGCCTTCGAGTTTTTGCTGGATGAGCTCCCAGTCTGGGAGCGGATAAATCAGCAGACAGCGATCCGCATCCGCGGTGATGACGAGATGCCCCGCGCAACGCTCGAGCAGCGTATCGCGATGGCGTGCCGGCACGGCAAGCCTGCTTTTGCTGTCGAGATTGAGTTGTGCGACCCCGCGGAACACTCGCGCCCCCCCTTGCAAGGCGGGAAAACAGCACTGCCGGACCCTTCCGGTGGCTTTTCTCCCACTTTTTACCACTTCGCCCCACTATAAATAAGCGGGACAGCAAGGTCAAGTGTCGATTTGCCAAAATCCTTTTTTACGACAACGACTTACGCGCACTTGTTACGGCCGGTACGAAGCGTTTTTTCGTGAAAAAATAAACCAATAAAAACAAAGGGATATTACGCGTACTGAAAGTAGCGCATTAAGTAATAGTGCTTAAAAATCAGGCAATTAGCGGGAATCGGTCGTCGCCGGACCCCGACAACGCCGGAAATTGCCAAGGAAAGGTGAAGCTGGCCGTTAAGCCGGGTTCTGTCGTGGACAGCCATTCCTCTGGGCCGCACATTGCTGCACGGCTCTAGCCACCTACCCGCAAGCTCGGCGGGACGCGTCAACGCTTGCCTATTCGGTGTTGCTCCGGGTGGAGGTTACCGCGTTTCACCCCGCAAACCTTGCGGCTTGCGGACTCGTCTCTGTGGCCCTATTCCTCGCCTCACGGCGGACGGGCGTTACCCGTCACCCTACCCTGTGGAGCCCGGACTTTCCTCTATGCGCGGCACGTCAGGGTTGCCCCTCACGGTTTGTTCCGCACACAGCGGCTGCCTGGCCAGCTTCACCGACGATGGTAACACGCAAGCCGTTCATCCCTCTGCAAAACCGCCACTCAAGCAGCGCCCTTGCCGCAGGCACGCACCCTCGCCAGCAACTGATGGAGATGTTGATCATTTACGCCCAAAGCATCGAGATGACACAGCGTATTCACGAGGTAATCCACATTCGGCCCGCGTTCCCCGCAGCACATCGCGATGATGCGCGCCGCATCGTCGATGGCCATGCGTCCCGCGTAACCGGAATGCGTGCGGTTGGCCACGAAAGCCAGTGCATTGCGCTGTCCGCCCGGGGTCAACACCGGCAGCAACCTCGGCAGATACACGCCGCGGCGCATCTCACGTTGCCATAAGGCCTCAAGCGCAACCGTTTTGTCCGCGGCAGCAATCCGGTAGACGATACCCTTGCAGGCGCCGCCGGGATCCAGCCCCAGCACCAGTCCCGGCTTGGTGGCGGTGCCGCGATAGCGGCTGGAATAAATGCAGAACGCGCGGTGATATCCGCGCAGCAGCCCCGGCTCTGCGGCGATGTGTGCGAAGCCGGGGTCCCACATCAGCGATCCGTAGGTAAATACCCAAAGATCGCCACGTGGAAAATCAACACTGCGGTAATGCACCGGATCCGACCCCGGCATGGCGCCCGCGCCTGAACGGCGGCGATGCGGTAGATGCGGCTTCAAGCGCCGGCGATCTTCCAACTGACCGTCGCACCGGCACGCAGCGGCACCAGCGTGTCGGGACCAAATGGCACGCTGGCAGGCACGTTCCAGCTCTCATTCACCAGCGTAATTTTTTCAGCGTTACGCGGCAGGCCGTAATAATCAGCACCGAAAAAACTGGCAAAACCTTCCAGGCGGTCCAGAGCGTTCGCCGCGGCAAACGCCTCGGCATAAAGCTCAATCCCGGCGTGTGCGGTGTACATGCCGGCGCAACCGCAATCGTTTTCCTTGGTGTGCCGGGCATGCGGCGCACTGTCGGTGCCGAGGAAAAACTTCGGATTGCCGCTGACCGCTGCGGCCATCAGCTCTTCGCGGTGAAGCTCCCGCTTGAGGATCGGCAGGCAGTAGAGATGCGGTCGAACACCGCCGGCGAACATGGCATTGCGGCTCATCAGCAAGTGATGAGCGGTGATCGTCGCGGCAATCCGCGACGGTGCCGAGATTACGAACTGCGCCGCTTCACGAGTGGTGATGTGCTCCATCACCACCTTCAGGCCGGGAATACGTTCGACCAGCGGCGCCAGCGTGCGATCGATGAACACGCGTTCGCGGTCATAGATATCAACTGACGCATCCGTGACTTCACCGTGCACCAGCAGCGGCATGCCCGCCTTGGCCATCGCCTCAAGCACCGGAAAACATTTCTCGATCGCGGTCACGCCGGAATCCGAATTGGTGGTGGCACCTGCGGGGTAATACTTCACCGCATGCACCACGCCGCTCTGCTTCGCCCTGACAATTTCATCGGGGCAAGTGTTATCGGTCAGATACAGGGTCATCAGCGGCTCGAAACGGCTGCCGGGCGGCAGCGCGGCAACAATGCGCTCGCGATAAGCCTGCGCCAGATCAGTCGTGGTCACCGGCGGTTTCAGATTAGGCATGACAATAGCGCGGCCGAAGCGCGCAGCGGTATGCGGCAGCACATCGCACATCGCAGCGCCGTCGCGCAGATGCAGATGCCAGTCGTCAGGGCGGGTAATGGTGAGGGTAGTCATCGGAGTCGTCGGGTGAATGTCAGCCCGATGGTAAACGCTGCGCGCGCTGCCGTAAATTCGCAGACGCCGGAATATCGTTGGTCACTCGCCGTCCTTGAGCGCCAGTGCGCGTTCATAAAGCACATTGCGGCTGCCGCCGGTGAGTTTTACCGCCAGCGCCACCGCCTGCTTCAGCGGCAGCTCATCGAGCAGGATCTTCAGCGTGCCATCGAAATCGGCCGCATCGTCGTCTCCGGTCTCGGGCGCACCCGCCACCAGCAGCACGAATTCACCGCGCTGACGGTTGTCATCGGCTTCCAGCCAGGCCACCGCCTCATCCAGCCGGCAGCGATGGATGGTTTCATGGATTTTGGTCAATTCCCGCGCAAAAACAATAGCGCGATCACCACCCAGCGCAGCGCAGAGGTCAGTCACGCACTCGACCACGCGATGCGGCGCTTCGTAAAACACCAGCGTCGCCGGTTCGCCGGCGAGATCTGCCAGCGCCCCGCGACGCTCGCCCGCACGGGCCGGCAAAAATCCGCAGAACAGAAATCGGCTGTTTTCAAATCCAGCGGCCGACAGCGCGGCAACCACTGCGCTGGGCCCCGGCACCGGCACCACCGGATAACCCGCATCACGCACTGCGGCAACAACCTTCGCGCCGGGATCCGAAATTGCGGGTGTACCAGCGTCGCTGACCAAGGCCACCGACTGGCCTTCGGCAAGCAGGCCAGCAATGCGTTCGGCGGACGCACGTTCATTGTGTTCATGAACAGCCATCAGTTTGCCCGCGATGCCATGGCGTTCCAGCAACCGTGATGTCATTCGCGTATCTTCGGCGGCAATCACATGGACGGACTTCAGCACCTCGAGCGCGCGCAAAGTGATATCGGAGAGATTTCCGATCGGGGTTGCGACTACATATAATGTCGCCGTGCCTGCCTTCGTTTCCGTGCCCACGCCGTTTCCTGTCGCCGGATTGCAATGATCAATGCCCATCTGCTGCGCCGTATTGCCGCCCGCTGTCTCGCTGGAGTCGCGCTGGCGTCCGTACTATACGGAGCACCCGCGGCATTGGCCAGCGAAGCCGCAGCCACGGCACCGGCCGCGACACCTGCTGCAGCATCGACTCCGCATATCGCCCTGCTCCTGCCCACCCGCGCCAAGGTCTACGCCCGGCATGCGGGCGCGCTGCGTGACGGTTTTCTGGCTGCGGCAAAAGCACAGGGCAAATCGGTATTGCCGGTACGCGAATATCCGGTAAACGAGGATGTCGCCGATGCGCTGAGAAACTATCGTGCCGCCATCAGCGC
This sequence comes from Burkholderiales bacterium, assembly GCA_030833315.1. Taxonomy (GTDB): domain Bacteria; phylum Pseudomonadota; class Gammaproteobacteria; order Burkholderiales; family SG8-41. The sequence goes on along the minus strand of JAURHM010000004.1, from coordinate 15,881 downwards.
CGGCGCCCGGATCATCGTCGGCCCGCTGACACGGGATGCCGTAACCGCACTGGCTTTCGGCGAACCGGTTCCGGTGCAGACACTTGCCCTCAACATTCCCGACAAGACCGGTCGCGCACCGGAAAACCTGTTCATGCTCAGCCTGCAGGTTGAAAGGGAAGCCCGCCAGGCGGCACAGATGGCCTTTCGCGAAAACCGGCGCAAGGCGCTGATCATCACCGGCGCGAATGCGGTACAGAAACGCATGCAGTCGGCCTTTGCCGGTGAATTCTTGCGTCTTGGCGGCACCGTGCTGGCGGAAAGCATTGCGCCCGATCCCGCGCGCCTGAAAGCCGCGTTCCGCCCGGAGGCGGACATGGTATTTCTGGCCCTCGATCACGACGAAGCCCGCGCCGTATGCGCCTATCTCGGCGCAATCCCGGCCTACGCCACTTCCAGCGTTTACGCCGGGGAGCGCGGTCCGCTCGCTGCCTTTGATCTGGCCAATGTCAGCTTTGTCGACATGCCCTGGCTGATTGAACCGGATCATCCGGCAGTAATGGGTTATCCGCGCCCCGAACCGGGCAGCGCCGAATTCGAAAGACTGTATGCGCTCGGCATCGATGCCTGGCGCATCGCCAAGATGTTGCTGGCCGGCGAACGCAGCCTGAAACTCGACGGCGTCACCGGCGAACTGACACTGGGACCCGGCGGCATCATCGACCGCACACTGCGCGCCGGACGCTTCATCGACGGCAAGGCCCGTCTCGCGGAAACCGCCTCACGTGAATCCGCGCGGTGAACAGGGCGAAGCGCTCGCCGCTGCATTCCTGCAGAAGCAGGGGCTCGCCATCACCGCTCGCAACTACCGCTGCCGCTACGGCGAAATTGACCTGATCGCACGGGACGACGAAACGGTGGTCTTCGTTGAAGTACGCAGCCGCGCCAACGGCGCCTTTGGCGGCGCCGCGGCCAGCATTACGACCGCAAAACAGGACAGGCTGCTGAAAGCCGCGCGTCACTATTTGGCGACACTTTCATCCGAGCCGGCCTGCCGCTTCGACGCCGTGCTGATCACCGGCGACCCGCCACAGCTTGAATGGCTGCGCAACGCCTTTGAAGCCTGACTGGTCGATTCACTCATTAGAGGTACAATACCGCCACCATGGATCTCATCAGCAGAATCAGCGAAAACTTCTCCGAGAGTGCCCATCTCAAACTGCAAAGCATGGATGCGCTTGCCGCACCCATCGCCGCCGGCGTGCAGTCAATGGTGCGCTGCCTGCAGGCCGACGGAAAAATCCTCGCCTGCGGCAACGGCGGCTCGGCCGCCGATGCCCAGCATTTTTCTGCGGAACTGCTGAACCGTTTCGAGGTCGAACGTCCAGGTCTGGCGGCAATGGCGCTGACCACCGACAGTTCGACCCTGACCTCGATCGCCAATGATTACGACTACAACCTGGTGTTTTCGAAGCAGGTGCGGGCGCTTGGACGCGCGGGTGACATACTGCTGGCGATTTCAACCAGCGGCAACTCGCCCAATGTCGTAGCAGCCATCGAAGCAGCCCATGAATGCGACATGCATGTCGTCGCACTCACCGGTCGCAACGGCGGCAAGATGGGTGAACTGCTCGGACCTGACGATGTGCATATCTGCGTGCCCGCAACCAGCACCGCGCGCATCCAGGAAGTGCACCTACTGTCGCTGCACTGCCTGTGCGACGGCATTGATTGTCTACTTTTGGGAGTCGAATAAATGCGCAAACTGATCACATTGACCTGCATCGCGCTGTTGCCTGTCGTATCCGGCTGTGCCGCGGTTGTAATCGGGGGCGCGGCAGCCACCGGTGTTGTGATGGCGGAAGACCGCCGCACGGTGGGCACCATCACCGAAGACCAGGGCATCGAACTGAAAGCCGCCTCGCGGATCGAGGAAAAAGCCAAAGACGCCCACATCAACATCACCAGCTATAACCGCATGGTGCTGCTGACCGGCGAAGTACCTAGCGAAGCGATCAAAGCCGAGGCCGAACGCATCACGCGCGCGGTTGAAAACGTGCGCAATGTGTTCAATGAGTTGAAAGTCGGCCCCAATACTTCCATCCAGACCCGCACCAATGATTCGGTCATCACCTCCAAGGTGAAGGCGCGCTTCGTCGATGCCAACAAGTTCGGCGCGCTACACGTCAAGGTTGTCACCGAAGACAGTGTGGTCTATCTGCTCGGCATGGTGAAAAAGCAGGAAGCCGCAAATGCCACGGAAATCGCGCGCACCACGGGCGGCGTCACCAAGGTCGTCCGCGTCTTTGAATATCTGGATTAATTCAATAAAACAGATATTTACAAGGGCGCCTTCGGGCGCCCTTGTCGTTTCAGCAGCCGCAGCAGCGGGCCCAGCAGTGGAAGCTTTTCATAGAGTTCTTCGGCAGCATCCCAGTAATCGCGATGCGCCGCGACAAGACCTTCCGTATCAAAGGTCATCAGGCTCGCGCCATGAATACGCTGCGTCTGATGCGGCTGCCAGGCGCGGAAACGGAACTCGAAATCCCAGGTCAGCATCACACGCGTCTCATCCGCCACGCGCTCGCGCACAAAAAAACGGGGATCCTCTAGACGCTCAAACATGTGGTGAAAAATCGCCTGCGCCGCGGCAATCCCGCGGACATCGTTAAAGGGATCACGGAAGCGGCAGTCCGCGGCATAGTACTTTGGCAAATCGGGGATGGACTGCAGCGTCAGGGTTTCAAAATACCGCACCAGCGCATCGACCCGTTGTTGCGGCGTCATTGTTTGCGGCGTCATAACCCCGTCCCTTTGTGCACCAACGCAAAATACCACCGGTAAGGCAGCAGACGCAGTAGTTTGAGCCACCGTGTGAAGCGTTTCGGAAAATGGATTTCGAAATCGCCGCACTCAAAACCGACGATGATGGCCTTCGCCGCATCCTCCACGCTGATCAGCGCCGGCATCCCAAAGGTGTTGCGGTCTGTCAGCGGCGTTTTGACAAAACCGGGATTGATCATGTAAACATTGATGCCGCGCGGCGCGAGATCCAGATACAGCGTCTCCGCGATATTGATCAGCGCCGCCTTGGTCGCACCGTAGACCAGCGCCGTCGGCAGCCCGCCGTAACCGGCAACGCTCGACACCACCGCAACACCACCCGCGCGCTGCTGCAGCAATTGCTGCACCACCGGGGCAAGGCAGTTGAACACGCCGTTGATATTGACGTCGACCAGTCGACGGGCCTCGCCCGCATCGAGATCCCAGGCACGCACCGGCTGGTGCGTGCCCGAACACAACACAACCAGATCCACGCCGCCCCAAGCCGACAGCACGCGAAGCAAGGCCGGCGCAACCGCGGCGGCATCCGTGACATCCAGCGGAATCGCCAGCGCCTGCTCCCCATGCGCAGCCGCCATTTTTTCGAGTGCGTCCGCACGCCTCGCCGACAATGCCACACGCGCGCCGCGCGCCAGCAGTGCTGTCGCCAGTCCTTCACCGATGCCGCTGGACGCACCGACAATCCAGACACGCCGGCCGCGCCAGTCAGTGATGAGGGAATTAAGACTCATGGCCGTCGCCGGAAACTCAGGGTCACTTCGCCAAGGCGCACGCCGTACTTGCTCATCACCGAACGGTTGAGCATGACCTGATCGTCCATCAGATACATCCAGTCATCGAAATCCACTTCCCAGACGCGACCGTCGATATCCAGTTTCAGCACGTACTGCCAGCGCAATGCGTTACCGTACAATTCGCCGGTAGCCGCGCCGACCACGTCATCCGCCGTACCGCGATAGCGGTTTTCATTGATACGCTCCAGTTTCCACACCCTGCGGCTTTTACTGCCGTCAGAATACTCGAAATGTTCATCCAGGGTCCCCGTATTGCCGGACCAGCGGGCATCGATCCGTACGGTGAAGCGTTTCACCAACTTGCCACTGCGATCCTGGAACATGCCCCAGGCATCGATGGTGCCGTCAAAGTAACGGCGCAGGTCGAGCGCCGGACGCTCGTCCCGGTACTCCTCGACGGGAACGGATCCGCAGCCCGCAACCAGCATCAACAGCAGCGTGAACATCACCTTGAAAAAATTCATGTATCACTTCCTTTCAGAGACTCCGCGACATGCCCCGTGTCGATGACTGTCAAAGCCAGCAAAGCCGCCGCCGACAGCTTGATCACACAGGGCAGCAAGGCGTAGACCAGAGACAGTGCCGATCCCGCACCCGCTGCCGATCCCGGCTGGTAACCCAACCATTGCAGCAAGGGCAAGGTGATGCCGGCAGCCAGTGCCAACGCCAGTTTTTCCAGCAGATGCCACAACCCGAAGTAGGCGCCGTCGGGACGTCCGCAGGCATCCTCATCGTCATCGATCAGGTCGGCAAGCAGCGAAGCCGGCAGCGCCAGATCGGCGCCGAAGGCAAAACCGGAAAGCACGCACACCGCGACGAATGCAGCCGCATCGCCGGCCCCAAGAAACGCTGCCCAGACAAACGCCGCCACCGCCATCACCATCGCCAGCAGCCACGCGCAAACCTTGCCGGCGCGCACCGCAAAGCGCACCCAGAACGGCATCCCCGCAGCACCCGCGATGAAATAAACCAGCAAAAACAACGGCGTCAGATCGGCACGTTGCAGAACGTCGGCGGCAAAAAACAGCAGCAACGTCGCCGGGACCGCTGCGGCCACGCCATTGATCAGAAACACCAGCGCCAGCCGCCGGAACCGCGGGTTGCGCAAAGGTAGAAACAGTGCGGTGAATGAAACGGCACGGGGAGGCGCATCAACCGCGGAAGCAGGACCGGCCCGCAGCGTAATGACTGCAGCCAGTACCAGGACCGGCACATAACCCAGCGCAAACCAGGCCAGTCCGTCAGCAGCGCCTTGCCGCTGAACCAGCCACTCCGGAATCACCGCTGCGCACAATACGCCGGCCAGTGCAGCAACACCGCGGGTCGCGGTGATCCGGGTACGCTCGGCATAGTCCCGGGACAGCGCGCTGCCCAGAGCCATGTGACCGATGCTGGCCGCGCTCAAACCGGCATAAGTGAGTATCAGTGCAGCGATCAAACATGGCAGCAGCGACGCCTGGCCCGGCGGGTTGAACAGCAGCCACAGCCCCGCTGCCAGCAAAGGCACGGCGCCGGCGATCATTGCTTTGTGCCCGCCATAACATCGGGGCACACGATCCGCCAGCGCAACGAGCAAGGGGTCGCTGACGGCATCCAGCAGACGAACACCCAGCAGCACTGCACCAATCATCGCGAGATCCAGTCCCAGCACCGAATAAAACTTCGGTACCTGCACATGCACCGGCAAAGCCGCCGCGGCGATCGGCAGTGCAACCGCGGCGTAGGCAGCCAGCGCCGTTTTAGTCAGCACTTTCGCTGCCGCCCAGCAGCGCCGTGCGCAGATCCGGTTTCTGGGTACGCGGGTCGAGCCAGATGCCGAAGAAAAACCTTGAGAACTCGTGATCCTCGATGGTGCCTAGCAACCGCGTTGAAGAATAAAACTGTGCGCCGCGCTGCGGCCGGTAAACACCGATCAGCCGGCTGCCGGCCTGCACATCGGGGAAGGTGCTGCGCATCGCCGCATCCCAGCGCGCCAGCTTGGTTTCATCCTTCGCGCCCAGCCGGCGCATTTCACCGATGCTGGTTTCGGCGATTTGCACGCTGGTCGCCTGACGTGCGTAGACAATATCCAGCGCATAAGGCGCATCCGCCTGCCAGCGTCCGTCGCGCGACCACAGGGCCGCGTCATAGACATGGAAGCCCCACCAGCGCAGGCGTCCCTTGCCGACCATGCGGCAGGTCTCCAGCGCACTGCAAACCGCCGGCGGGAGTTCTGCCGGCGCGTTGACCGCCGCGGCCGGCACGGCAAACCACAGGGCCAGCGCCAATACAACGGGCTTAGGCATGAACCAGCACCGCCTGCACCACATCGGTGGCACGGGCACGGAAACCGGCTTCACAGTAGGCCAGATAAAAACGCCAGGTTCGCATGAAGCGTTCGTCAAAGCCCAGCTCACGGACCTGCGGCGCCGCATAATCAAATACTTGGTGCCAGCGCCGCAGCGTCTCGGCGTAATCCAGCCCGAACTGATGCATTTCTTCGACAGTCATGCCCTGCCCTGCGGCGACTTCCCCGAAACGCTGCGGCGACGGCAGCATGCCGCCGGGGAAGATGTATTGCTGGATGAAATCGGTACCCGTGCGGTAGCGCTCGAACTTCGACTCGGCAATGGTGATGCTCTGCACCAGCGCGCGACCGCCGGGCTTCAGACGGTCACGCAGCATGCTGAAAAAACCCGGCCAGTAGCGTTCCCCTACAGCCTCGAACATTTCGATCGACACCACATGGTCAAACTGTCCCTCGAGATCGCGGTAATCCTGCAGCCGGAGTTCGACACGATCCTGAAGACCGGCGGCAGCGATGCGGCGTTGCGCATATTCGAGCTGGGCCGCGGAGATGGTAATACCGGTGACGCGGCAGCCGGCGCGCACGGCCTGTTCGGCGAAACCACCCCAGCCGCAGCCGACCTCAAGAATATGCTGGCCGGGCTGCACATCGAGCGTCCGCAGAATGCGGGCGTATTTCGCCGTCTGCGCATCGGCCAGGCTGCGCGTTAGATCGCCCTCGAACAAGGCTGATGAATAGGTCATCGTCGAATCCAGCCACAGCCGGTAGAAGTCATTGCCGAGGTCGTAATGGGCATGGATGTTTTTGCGGCTGCCGCTGCGCGTGTTCGGGCGCAGCCAGTGGCGCAAGCGGTAGGCCAGCGTGGCCCACCAGCGGCCATGAATAGCCTCCTCAATCGCCTGCTCGTTCATCGCCGCGAGCAGCAACAGTTGCGTCAGGTCATCGGTTTTGGCGCGACCGGCAATATAGGCTTCGGCAAGCCCGATATCGCCGCGGCTGAGAATATCGCTGCACACCTGCCAGTCGGCGAGCGTCAGAGACGCATGGGGGCCGGGCTTCGGGCCGGAAAATTCCTGCGCACGCCCGTCCGGGCCATGCAGCGTGATCTTGCCGCAGCGCAATTGCGAAAGCAGTTTGAACATCCAGCGTGCAGCCGCGGGTTCGGCGCGCGGCTGCGTGCGATCGGTCATGGTCGTCGTCATCTTGTGGTGTCTTCTGCAGGAGGAATCGGTTTGGCAAAAAAGGGGACGCGCTTCAGCCACAGCCGCAGCGCGTGGTAATGGATACGCAGCGTCACACCCAGCGTCATCCAGGGGTAACGGAAAAAAGCGCGCAACAGCGCGGTCGTGGTCGCCGCCCGTGCAGCGCCACTGACGCTGGTAACGAGGCTGTTGCCCCGCCCGTCTTCATAATCGATGCGAAAAGTGCAGCGTTCCGGGTGATCGGCAAAGCGGAAACGGTATTCGCCGCTGACCGGGAAAAACGGCGATACGTGGAATACCTTACGGGCGCGCAGCCAGTCCCCCGCCGCAATGGGCCGGGCATCGTCATGCGCCACCAGATAGTTGTGATGTTCGCCGAAGGTATTGCTGACTTCGGCGAGAACGGCACGCAGCGCGCCGGCGCGGTCATGGCACAGCCAGAAGCTGACGGGATTGAATACATAACCCAGCACGCGCGGAAACGTCTGCAGCCAGATCGCGCCGTCGGCGCAGGACAGGCCATGAAGGGTCAGAAGGCCGCGGATCCACGGCTCCAGGCGACTGCCGTCGCGCGGACCGTGATCGGCATCGTAAAAACTGCACAGGTTCCAGCGGTTGCGCGAGCACAGTGCCGGCAGCGACTGTTCGGGCCCGTCGATACGCAAACGCAGAAAAAACACGCCCTGACGGAAGGCGTGCACGGCGGGGGCCAGCCGGCGGTGCAGCACTTCGCCGCAATACAGTCGCGCGCCTGAAAACGTCACGCTCATGCTGCCGCCTTCAGTGCCTCGGCCCGGGCAAGCCAGGGCGCCGTCACGCCCAGGCCGGCGGCAACGGCCATGCCGGCCTTGAGACCGTCTTCGTGAAAACCATAACCGGCCCAGGCGCCGCAATACCAGGTGTGATGCCGGCCCTGCAATTGCGGCAGTTGCGCCTGCGCGGCAACGGCGCCGAGATCAAACACCGGATGTGCGTAGCGATAACGCTCGATGACATGGCCGGTTTGCGGCTCGCGTACCGGGTTAAGCGTGACAATCACCGGACGGCTGAACGGCAGCGGCTGCAGCTTGTTGATCAGGTAACTGACGCCCACGGGCCGTCTGCCATTCTCGGCTTGGTCGGCGTGGTAGTTCCACGCCGACCAAGCCGAGCGGCGACGCGGCAGAAACTGCTCATCAGTATGCAGCACAACATCGTTGTCCTGATACTCGATCGCGGCCAGCAGGCGTCGCTCGATGACGTCGGCATCGGCGAGAAGCGCCAGGGCCTGATCGCTGTGACAGGCGAGCACCACCTCATCAAAGTGTTCTGCTGTGCCATCTGCAAAACGCAGTTCGGCGCCGGACGAATCGCGCCGCACCTGCGCAACCGGGCAGTTCAGCCGCACATCGGGCAAGGCAGCAGCCAGCTTTTCGACATAGCTGCGTGCACCGCCGTTAACGGTGCGCCATTGCGGACGGTCGCTGACCTGCAGCAGACCGTGATTGGCGCAAAACCTGAAAAAAGTGCGCGCCGGATACTGCAACATCGTCGCCGTCGGACAGGACCAGATGGCGCCGGCCATCGGCAGCAGATACCAATCGCGGAATGCTCGGCCATATCCGCCGGCAACAAGGAACGCTCCCAAGGATTGCTCAGAATCATTTTGCCCCTGCGCCATGGCGCCCGCTTCCCGGTTGAAACGCAGGATATCGCTGAGCATGCCCCAGAACGTCGGCCGCAACAGATTGCGCCGCTGCGCAAATACCGTAGACAGGTTGCTGCCCGCCCATTCCAGGCGCTCGGCTTCCAGTTTCACCGAGAACGACATGTCGCTGGCGGTGGAAGTCACCCCGAGATGATCAAACAGCGCGATCAGATTGGGATAGGTACGTTCGTTGAACACCAGAAAACCGGTATCCACCGGCGCGGTGATGCCATCGAGCGTGACATCGACGGTATGGGTATGCCCACCGAGGTAGTCATTGGCCTCGAACAGCGTCACCGCATGGGCCCCCGACAACAGCCACGCCGCCGACAGACCGGCAATGCCGGAGCCGACAACAGCAATGCGTTTCTCGGGGGCTTGCCGACTCATATCGGGGCTTACTTGACGCGCTCAACCAGCGCGTAGGCCGAATGGTTATGGATGGATTCGAAATTCTCGGCCTCGACCTTGTAGCTGCGTACCCGCGCATCGGCATCCAGCCGCAGCGCAATGTCGCGGACCAGGTCTTCGACAAATTTCGGATTGTCGTAGGCACGTTCGGTCACATATTTTTCATCCGGACGCTTGAGCAGTCCGTAGACCTCGCAGGAAGCCTCCTGCTCGGCGATACCGGCGATTTCCTCGATGGTCAGCGTCGCCGAAGCTTCCACGGTGATGGTGATGATCGAACGCTGGTTGTGCGCGCCGTATTCGGAAATCTCCTTGGAACAGGGGCAGAGGCTGGTCGCCGGCGCCGATACCTGGGTGGTGAACACATTGCTGTCCGCCTTGCGTTCGCCGCGCAGCATCACTTTGTAGTCGAGCAGGCTGGACACGCCGGACACCGGTGCGCGCTTGCTGATGAAATAGGGGAAGCGCATTTCGATCATGCCGCTGTTGGCATCCAGACGCTGCAGCATTTTCTCCAGCAGCGCAGCGAATCCGGCAGCATCCAGCGCCTGCTCATGCTGCTGCAACACCTCGATAAAACGCGACATATGAGTGCCCTTGACCTCGGGCGGCAAGCCGACAGTCATGTCGATGGTGGCCACGCTGGAAACCACATCGCCATTCGCACTGGCGATCCGGACCGGGTGGACCAGCGATTTGACGCCGACATGGTTGATATAGATGTTGCGGCGGTCAGCGATGGCCTGAACGTCAGGCAACAACCATTTTTCGGGGGCGTTCATAAGAGCTCCTGTTGGGGATATACCATGTTTTGTCGATGGCAGATGGCTGGCATCAAGCCACGCTGTTTAGCGAATTGGGCTTGAGCACATTGACTTTGTCCAAGGTCTGTCAAATAATGTCTAAGTCAAAGATACGAAATTACTGCCAAAATTCCCATTTTTAAGCGATAATACTCAATAATGTCCATGACAAATGCACAATAACCTTGGCGCAATAGAGGCTACTGCAGATGCCTGCTACAACATCGCCGCTGTCGAGCGTGATACCGGTTTGTCCAAGGACACTCTGCGGGTCTGGGAGCGCCGCTACGGCTTCCCGAAACCGCTGCGCGACCGCCACGACGAGCGCCTGTATTCACTGCCGGAACTGGAAAAACTGCGTCTGCTGCGGCTGCTGATCGATTCCGGTCACCGCCCCGGCAAGATCATCAACCGCAGTGTTTCCGAACTGACCCAGCTCCTCTCCTCGCGCGCGCCGGCACAGAACACGCCCCCCGAAATCCAGGTGATGATCGAACTGCTGCTGCGTCACGATGTTGAAAACTTCCGCAACGCACTGCAGCAGGCGTTAATGAAGCAGGGCCTGCTGCGCTTTGTCTCCGAAACCGTCACTGCTTTGAATCACTGGATCGGCGAAGCCTGGCTCGCTGGTCGCGTCGCCATATTTGACGAGCACCTGTATTCCGAACACGTGCAGAACATCCTGCGCAACGCGATCATCGCACAGCCCGGCCGTGGATCGGCGCCGCGCGTGCTGCTGACCTCGCTACCGGGGGAAAAACACCGCATCGGCCTGCTGATGGTGGAAGCCGTGCTGGCTGCCGAAGGCGCGGCCTGCGTCGCGCTCGGCACTGAAACTCCCGTCATCGACATCAAAAACGCGGTGCCGGCCTATGAAGTCGATATCGTCGCACTCTCCTTCAGCAGCGCGGTAACGCAAAGCGCCGCGCTGGCCGGTTTGAGCGAGCTGCGCGGCCTGCTTCCCGACGGCACTGAAATCTGGGGCGGTGGCGGCGCCCTGGCACGCACGCGAAAGGCGCCGGAAGGCATCCTGCTGCTGCGCTCCTTCGACGACATGCGTTACGCCCTGGAGCGCTGGCGCGTCGAACACGCGCGCCGCTGATTCGCACGGAAGCGTCCCAACATGCGCAAATCGGAACTGCCGGTCAAAACCTGTTCAGCCTGCGGCCGTCCCATGACCTGGCGCAAACGCTGGGCCAAAGTCTGGGACACCGTCAAATACTGCTCCGAACGCTGCCGCCGCAACCGCTGAACCGATGCGCAACCTGATTCTTGTTCTGGGCGACCAGCTCGACCCCGAAAATCCCGCACTGGCAGGCATCGACCGCAAGCGCGACGGTATTGTCATGATCGAAGCCGCCGGTGAATCCACCCATGTCTGGAGTCATCAGGCGCGAATTGCACTGTTCCTGTCGGCAATGCGTCATTACGCGGAGTCGCTGCGTCAGCGCGATCTGCCCTTGCAATACCTGGCCCTCGAAGACAACAAAGAATCATCCCTTGTCGCACTACTGCGCGAGGTCATCGCGCAGAACCGCCCGCAAAAACTGATCGTCTGCGAACCCGGCGAATACCGTCTGCAGCAGGCTATCGAACAACTGTGCCGCGAAGCTGCCATCAGACTGGAAATCCGCGACGATATTCATTTCCTGTGCAGCCACGAGGCCTTCGCAGCCTGGGCCAAAGGCCGTCGTGAACTGCGCATGGAGTTTTTCTACCGGGAAATGCGCCGCCGCCACGACGTGATGCTGGAAGACGGCCAACCCGCGGGTGGACGCTGGAATTTCGACAGCGACAACCGCGCCGGTTTCGGAAAAAAAGGGCCCGGTCCACTGCCCCAGCCGCCGCAGTTCACGGCCGATGCCGTCACCCGAGAGGTCATCGCACTGGTTCGCAGCCGGTTTGCGCAACATCCGGGCAGCCTCGACGATTTCAACTGGCCGGTCACCCGCACCGACGCGCTGCGTGCCCTCGAAGACTTCATCAAGCATCGTCTGCCGCGTTTTGGAGAGCATCAGGATGCGATGTGGACGAGCATGCCCTTCGGCTGGCACTCGCTGCTGTCAGCGGCGCTGAACCTGAAACTGCTGAATCCGCGCGAAGTGATTGCTGCCGCCGTTGAGGCATGGCGCGAAGGACTTGCACCACTGGCGGCGACCGAAGGTTTTGTCCGGCAAATCCTCGGCTGGCGCGAATTCATCCGCGGCGTCTACTGGCTGGACATGCCCGGCCTGCTGGAAGCCAATCACTTCGGCCATGACCGCGCGCTGCCGACCTGGTACTGGACGGGGAACACAGCGATGACCTGTATGCGCGAAGCCATCGGCCAGACCCTGAAACACGGCTATGCCCACCACATCCAGCGCCTGATGGTCACCGGTAATTTCGCGCTGCTCGCCGGCATCCGGCCGCAGGCAGTGCACGAGTGGTATCTTGCCGTCTACGTTGATGCTGTCGAATGGGTCGAATTGCCCAATACCGCCGGCATGGCGCTGTTTGCCAACGGCGGCCGCTTCACCAGCAAACCATATATCGCCTCCGGTGCGTATATCAACCGGATGAGCAATTACTGCGGCAACTGCCGCTATGATGTGAAGCTGAAAACCGGCCTCAAGGCCTGCCCGTTCAACACGCTGTACTGGAATTTTCTCGATCGCCATGAACAACAGCTGGCGCGCAATCCGCGCACCGTGCTGATGGCACGCAATGTCTCGCGGTTGAGTGCCGCGGAACGCGACGCCATCCGCGCCAGCGCCCGCAACATTCTGGAAACAATTGGATGACCATAATGCAGATGTCTGTTACCCCGAAAACCACGGAAACCGCCATGCAAGCTACGCCGGAATTCATCACCACCGGACAGATGCTGTATCCCGAAATTTTCAAATCGCTGGAACAGATCCGCTGGAGCCTGTCCAACGACATACCCTGGGATACGTTCGACGGCAGCAAACTGTCGGACGAACAGGCGATGACCATCAGAATGAACGCAATAACCGAATGGGCGGCACTGCCGGCCACCGAAATGTTCCTGCGCGACAACCAGCACGACAGCGACTTTTCCGCCTTCATGTCGGTATGGTTCTACGAAGAACAGAAACACTCGCTGGTGCTGATGGAATACCTGCGTCGTTTTCGTCCCGATCTGGTACCGACACAGGAGGAACTGCAGGCAGTACGCTTCGCCTTCGATCCGGCGCCGCCGCTGGAAACGCTGATGCTGCATTTCTGCGGCGAAATCCGCCTCAACCACTGGTACCGCTGCGCGATGGAATGGCATACCGAACCGGTAATCAAGCATATCTACCACCTGATCTCGCGCGACGAAGCCCGCCACGGCGGCGCCTACCTGCAATACATGAAACGCGCGCTGAACAGCGTCGGCGATACGGCGCGCACGGCCTTCGCAAAAGTCGGCGTGCTGATGGCCAGCTCCGGACGCAGCGGCAAGCCCCTGCACCCAACCAATCTGCACGTCAACAAGGCGCTTTTCCCCAACGACACCGTGCAAAGCCGCCTGCCTGATCCCGAATGGCTGGAGCGCTGGCTGGATGAGCAAATCCGCTTCGACCGCGACTGGGAACAGAAAGTCGTCACCGTCATCCTGCGCAACCTGTCACTGCTGTTCGGCCGCGAGTTCGAATCGGTAAAAGACCTCAACCGCTTCCGCAAGGAACTCCCCGCGGGCTGAGACCCGCCGCGCGGACGGGGTTTGTCGGCGGCAACGCGCCCGCGTAGACTGCGAGCCCATGCACGACACCCCTTCATTTGAACGGCACATCATTGCCCCCGGCGACATTGCCGCGCAGGCCGCCCTGCTGCCGCGCCCGCTGGTCTTCACCAACGGGGTGTTCGACATCCTGCACCGCGGCCATGTCACCTATCTTGCCCAGGCACGCGCACTGGGTGCCAGCCTGATCGTTGCACTGAACAGCGACGCGTCAGCCCGGCGCCTGGGCAAGGGCAGCGACCGGCCGGTCAATATGCTGGCCGATCGTGCCGCAGTCATTGCCGCGCTGGGCTGCGTCGACCGCGTCACCTGGTTTGAAGCCGACACGCCGCTGGAACTGATCCTGGCGGTCAAACCCGATGTGCTGGTGAAGGGCGGAGACTGGAAAACAGAGGCCATCGTCGGCGCCCGCGAAGTGCAGGGATGGGGCGGCAGCGTGCACTCGATTGCTTTCGCCCATCAGCGCTCCACTACCGCATTACTGGAAAAAGTCCGGGCGACCGAGCCACGCTGAGCAAGCACTCACTAAGCGTCGGAATATCTATAAATACTTGTTTTTAAAGTATTTTATTTTTCGGCGGCCAGCGGACAGTTCACCGCCTTCATTTCGCCCGCTGGAAAATCACGCTGCAGTTCGGTGATCCGGGCGATCGTCGCCGCGCTGGGTTCGCGCACAAAAAAACTGACCTGCTTGAGGAATTTCTCGCGCCGCGTGACCAGCGCCGAACGCACGCCGATCTTGCGCAGCCGCTCCAGTTCGGAATTCGCCGCATCCTCGCTTTTGAACAGGCCGAGCGACACCGCATTGCGCCAGGGACCGGCATCCTGCACCACAAAAAAGTCGGTTACGCCCAGCGCTTTGAGTTCACCCAGCTTGCGGTCGACCTCAACCTTTGTTTTCAGCGCCGGCATATGCACCCAGTAACCGTCGATATCAACAACGCGGCGCTGCAAGGTATCAGCCGGCAGAGCCAGCGCGGCGATCGCACCGTCGGCGCGGGCAACATCAGGGCCGCCGAAAGCGCCCCACTCCACGCAGGCCGCCGGGGCAGGCGACGAGGCGGCAGCTACCGGCGCTGAAACCGCGGGAGCCACTTCGGAGGTTACCGTACGGATTTTTTCCGGACTGATTTGCAGCGAGGCGATCTGCGCCGACGCATCCACGGGTTCATTGAGAAAACGGTGAAAGGCGAAAAACCCGAGATTCACCACCAGCAGCATGATCAGCAATAGTCTCATCGGCATCCCGTCAATCGGCCTGCTGCGCGATCTGCAGCAGACCTTCCAGAACCAGATTATCCACGACGGTCACCGTGCCGTTGATCCGCGCCTCGATCAGCGACGCATCGCCGCCGGAGAGCAGCACCCGCGGCGCGGTGCCCGAGCTTTGCTGCAGATACTGCACAACCTGCGCCACCGCGCCGGACAGCGCATTCACCGTGCCGCTGAATATCGCATCGCCGGTGTTGTCGGGGAAATAACTGAAGGCGCCGGCGCGGTGGGCCAGATTGGCGGTATCCCGTGCCAGCGCATCGCGCATCAGCGCAGCACCGGGCACGATGCAACCGCCGAGAAACACGCCTTCGCCGTTGAGCGCATCCACGGTCATCGTCGTACCGGCGTTCACTACCACGCAGGCGCTCCCCGTCAAATGCCATGCACCGATCAGGGCGGCCCAGCGGTCCGGCCCGAGGGCAGCAGGATCGACATAACTGCTGCGCACGCCGCACTGCTGCGCGGCGCTGATCAGCCAGCATGCGGGCTGTGCCGTCGCCGGCAGCACCGCTGCGACCTTGGTCTGCGCTGAAGCGCCGGCGACATTCGCAATCAGGATGCGATCGGGCAAGGGCAGGGCCGTGAGTGCCTTGCCGAGTTCTGCCGGTTGTGCAGTCAGCGCCCAGCCCTGGCGCAGCCAGCTGCCGTCCTCGGCCAATCCCCATTTGATGCGGGTGTTGCCGATATCGATGAGCAGAATGTTCATACTGCGACTCCCCCTGTACGCAGACTGACCTCGCCGCTGTGATGGCGCGACAGTCCTGCTGCGGTTTCGAGGAGCAGCGCGCCGTCTTCGGCAACACCGCGGGCAATGCCGGCAATATCCTTTCCATCGGGCAACAGCAGGCATACCGGCTGGTCCTGCTGCG
>JAURHM010000045.1 GCA_030833315.1 Burkholderiales bacterium | reverse complement strand
TGGGGACAAACCCGCCAATCCGATCGAAGCCGTGCACATTGTCGGTGAACGCCACGACCTTTCCTCACTGGTCTGGCTGCGCCCGCGCGGCGAACGGCTGCGTGCGCGCCGCCGCGCCTGACACCCGCCAGAATCAGCCGCCGCCAATATACTAAACACCCCCGAAACACCCCTGTCAAACCCGCAGTCCGCATCACGACGCCACCCCTTTCACTGGCGGCGTCCGCGTTTACAATGCCCCGACACGTGGCCCTCAGAGCCACGCCCCGTATCCCTTTATTCCGTCATTCCGGCGCAAACCGGAATCCAGGGGTTCTGCTATGGCAATACCCAGCTTCACGTTCAAGAAACCGTTTCAGAACAAGAATTAACACGACGAGCAAACAAGAATGAGCGACAGCGGACACACCCTCGACATCAACGCCACCTTCCGCGGCGGCGGCCGTTCGATTGAATGGCTGGATGAAATCAACAAGGCCTGCATCGTCATGCTCGCCGAGACCGGCATCGTGCCGAAGGACGTTGCGAAGCGCATCGCCAAGGGCATCGCGCAGGTCATCGAAAATGAACGCACGGGTGAAAAGCGAACCTCTGCGGACTATCTCGACTACGAACCCCGCCTGATCGCCGTCGCCGGACAGGAAGCCTCGCGGCTGCACACCGGCCGCAGCCGGCAGGACCTGGCCTCGACCATTGCGCGAATGAACCTGCGCGACGGCCTGCTGCACACCATCGGCGCGCTGATCGCCGACCGGGAGAAACTGCTCAAGCGCGCGGAAGAACATATCGAAACCATCATCCCCGCCTACACCCACGGCGTGCAGGCGCAGCCGACGACGTTTGCGCATTACCTGCTGGCCTTTGAATCCGCCCTCGCGCGCGCGACCGAGCGGCTGCAACAAGCGTATGCGCGGGTCAACCAATGCCCGCTGGGCACGGCGGCACTGGCCACCTCCAGCTTCCCGCTCGACCGGCACCGCCTGGCGGAACTACTGGGATTTGAAGGGCTTGTCGAAAACGCCTACGACGCCAACCACCTCGCCCCCATCGACAGCGCGCTCGACGTCGCCAATGCCTACGCGATGACGGCGGTGCAAACCGGCATGTTCGCGCAGGACCTGCACACCCAGTACGCCGAACCCACGCCGTGGTTCATGCTCGGCAGCGGCGAACTCACCGGCACCAGCAGCATCATGCCGCAGAAGCGCAACCCCGCCGCCCTCGAACAGCTGCGCGCGCAGTCCAGCATCCTGCTCAGTGAAATGCAGACCATGACCTTTGTCGCGCACAACAACCGCACAGGCATGTTCGATTACCGCATGTATGACCCGGTGCCCTATGCCCGCGCGCTGACGGTGTTCAAACTCTTCGGCAGCGTGGTCGATGCGGTGGTGGTCAACAAGGCGCGCGCGCTGGAAGAAGTGCACGCCGATTACTCCACCACCACCGAAATCGCCGATGCCCTGCTACAAAAAGCCGAAGTGCCCTTCCGCACTGGCCACCATTTCGCGAGCAAGCTAACAGACTACGGCCGCGGCAAAGGCCTGAAAATTCACGAAATCCCCTACAGCGAAGCACAGCGGATTTACGAGGAACAGGCGAATGACAAGCTGCCGCTGACAGAGAAGGAATTCAGCGAGGTGATCAGCGCGGAATATATGGTGTTCGGGCGGAAGGGGTTGGGGGGGCCGCAGGTGCTGGAGGTTAAGCGCATGCTGGGGGATGGGCACTTAGCTTTAGGCAACGATGCAGCTCGGAGGCAGAATCAAATCAGTAGCCTCGCGCAATTTTCGAGATCTAGTGAAAAGATATTTGCAGCACTTGCGGCATAGCAATTCGGCAACAGACCATACTTAAAAATGAAATCCGCTCTTCGTGCGCATGCAGCAGGCGGACTGGGATCATCCGGTCTATGGTGCGTGTGCTGCAACGCTGACGGATTACGTACTGCGGGCGCCGAAACCGGTGGTGCTGGTACCGCACAGCGCGGGCACCACGCTGGTAATGAAGTGGTCCTTCGAACAACCCGAGGCGGCGAAGAAGGTGGCGGGCGTTTTTTTGTGGCGCCCAGCGACAGCGACCGGCCGATGCCGCCAGGCACCGTCAGCCCGCTGCAGGGTTTCGGCGGCATGATCCTGAAACGCCTGCCCTACCCCAGCGAGGTGGTCGCGGGGCGCAACGATGACCGCTTCAGCTTTGAGCGTGCGCAGGCCTTCGCGCAGGCCTGGGGCTCAATGTTTTTCGACGGCGGCATAAACGGACACTTGGGTTCTGCGTCGCTTCTCGGCGTGTGGCCGGCGGGGCTTGTTTACTTCGGGCAGTTTCTGCCGACGCTGCACATCCGCGATTAACAGCGCCCGGTAGCCTCTCCGGTCTGCGTTTCTGCATAACGCCCCAAGCCGTTACACTACCCCGACCACTTTTGGCCGCCTCTTTACCTGCAGGACATGCCCTTGAGCCCTTCTTCCCTTGATACCGTCGCACCCGTCCTTATCCGTGAGATCAGCACCTTTGTTCTTGAAGCACCCATTGCCAAACCCGTCCGCAATTCCTGGCGGACGCTGACTTCACGCAGCGCCCTGCTGATCCGCATCACCGATGACAGCGGCGCACAGGGCTGGGGCGAGGTCTGGTGCAATTACCCGCCGCGCGGCGCGCATCACCGCGCCGATCTGATCAATCATGTGGCGGCGCCGATCGTCAGCGGTCGCGACTTCGACAGCCCGCAACAGGTGTTCAGCGCGCTGGAAAAAGCGCTGCGCATCCCGTCGGTCACCGCCGGTGAACCCGGCCCCTTCGCGCAGATCACCGCCGGCATCGACAACGCGCTGTGGGACCTGGTCGCCAAACGCGCGGGCAAACCGCTCTGGCAGTATTTCGGCGGCGAGTCCCGTGTCGAGGTCTATGCCAGCGGCCTGAGCCCCGACGAACCGGCCCCGCTGGCCGAGCAGGCCATGAAGAACGGCTTTCGCGCAGTCAAACTCAAGGTCGGCGTGGACACCGCAACCGATCTGAAAAACTCCGCAGACCTCCGCGCCATCCTCGGCCCTTCAGGCAAGCTGATGTACGACGCCAATCAGCGCTGGACCGTCGCACAGGCGGAAAAAGAGATGCGCCGCTTCGCCGAATTCAAACCCGAGTGGATGGAAGAACCGATCGCCGGGGATGAACCGCTGAGTGCCTGGAAAACACTGGCCGCCACCAGCGTGTTGCCGCTGGCCGCCGGCGAAAATGCCCGGGGTCGCACCGAATTCGACGGCTTTGTCGAGAGCGGCGTCCTGCAGTATCTGCAGCCCGATATGGGCAAATGGGGCGGATTCACCGAATGCCTGCCTCTGGGCCGCCGCACCATTGCCGCAGGCATTAAGTTCTGTCCGCACTGGCTGGGCAGCTCTGTCGGACTGATTGCATCGCTCAATCTGCTGGGCGCCGCCGGCGGCAAGGGTTGGGGAGAGTTCGACGCGAATCCGAATCCACTGCGCGAACGCCTGATGCCTGAAGACATCCGCGTCTCCGATGGCTTCATCACCCTGAGCAATGCACCGGGCATCGGCTTTGCGCCGGATGCAGCGGTACTGAAGGAACTTGCGGCAAAATAATCTTTCGTCGCCAATCGGCGGTACCGGGGAGTGCACCATGAAACAGCGTTTAAGAATTCTAGCGGGGCTGCCGGCGCTTTGCCTGCTGGGCGCGGCGCACGATGCCGCAGCCCAGTCCTATCCGAACAAAACCATCACCATCTCCATCGCGACCGCTGCCGGTTCTGCGCCCGATGCGATCATCCGTGCGATGGCGCAGAAGATGAACGAGGCCTGGAAGCAGCCGGTGATCGTCGAGAATCGCGCCACGGCAGGCGGCATCACCGCCGTAACCACCGTGACCAAGAGCCCGCCCGACGGCCACACGCTGCTCGTGCACACGGCCGCGTTCACGATTGCGCCCGCCATGTACAAACTGCCCTATGACACCTTCCGCGATCTGCTGCCGGTGAGCATCATCGCCTATGTGCCGAACATGCTGGTCGCACATCCGACGCTGCCCGTCAAAAACGTGAAGGAACTGATCGCGCTGGCGAAAGCACGAGCGGGGGATCTCAACTACGCCTCCAGCGGCAGCGGCACGCCGGCGCATCTGGCAGGGGAACTCTTCAAGTCAATGGCCGGCATCAACATCCTGCATGTCCCCTACAAAGGCAGTCCGCCGGCACTGACGTCGGTGCTGTCCGGCGAGACGTCGATGCTGTTCAGCCCGCTCACCATCGCAGTTCCGCACACCAAGTCGGGCAAACTGCATGCGCTCGGCGTCACCACCGCCAAACGTTCCAAGCTGGTGCCGGAGCTGCCGACCATCGGCGAATCGGGCCTGCCGGGCTATGAAGTCACACAGTGGTACGGCATGCAGGCGCCGGCAGGCACGCCGAAAGACGTGATCACCAGAATCAACGGCGAAGTCGGCAAAATCCTCGCGATGCCCGACATCGTCGAAAAACTCGTGCTCTTCGGCGCCGAAGCCGCACCCAGCACGCCGGAGTTCATGACGGCCTACGTCAAATCCGAAGTCGAGAAGTGGGCGAAGGTTGTAAAGGCTTCGGGCGCAAAGGCGGATTGAGCTCAGGGCAAACCGATTCAGGAAGTGATCGACTGCAACAACAGGGGCCAGCCCTTTGCTTGCCGGATCCCCGCACCTGAAGCGCCAACTTTCCAGCCGGCAGACCCCGAGGCCGAATCAAGTCATTGATTTAAATGATTTTTATGTCCTTGGTGCTGCGGTGCTGATTGCTGCGCTCGCCGGGGCGCTCCGACTGTCGCGGCACCTGCGTGCGGTGAAGTTCCTGCCGCACTTCACCGCGGGTGGCTTTGCTGTCTTTAACGGCTTTGTCCTTGGTGGTATCCGTGGGCTTTTGCATGGCGATCTCCATTAGTGGATGACTACCGTTTCATCCTAGGCTTTGCACTGCGGGGAATACTGATCTGCCTCAAACAAAGCGCGGCGGTTTCTGGCGTTGTAGGCTGCCGTCCTTAAAGGGGCCAGACCCGATTTTCTGAAATCCATCGAGCCTGACGCTTTTTATGGCGAAATGTTGTGTTATTACTGCGCCAGTCACGTCGTGACCGCAGAGCAGGCACCCGGAAGCGTTCTGTCACAGGGTGCATTCCAGTGTTTCGTTTTTTAAACCGGATCTGGAGGTGGTTTCCATGAACAACATCATCAAGTCTGTCGCTTTTCTGGTTTTTGGATTGGCCTGCTGCCTGCCAGCCTACGCGCAACAGCTGGAAAAAAAGCATTTCCATCACAATGAATGGACCAAGGGACGCTTCTCCGAGGCAGTTACGGTTTCGGGGCCCGGCAAATGGGTATTTCTGGCCGGTGTCGGCGCTGAAGCCGAGAAAGACGGCTCCATTCTCCATGTCGGCGATTTTGCGGCTCAGTGCAAATACGCTTACGAAAAAATCGGCAAAGTGCTGGCCGCCCATAACGGCAAAATGTCTGATGTCGTCAAACTCGTGACTTATGTCGTCGACATCAAGGATCGTGATGCCATGAACAAATGCCGGGCCGAGGCTTTCAAAGGCGTGGAGCTGCCAGTGCATACCTTCCTGGTGATCAGTCAGCTGGCGCGGCCCGGCATGCTGGTGGAGATGGATGTCATTGCCGTGGTTCCTGCTGCCAAATAGATTTGGCGACAGTCCATGGTCAGCGCATGTTTCCAATGATTGAATCGTGCGAGTCGGCAAACTTCTTCTAAAATTGGTCATAAGGTCAATCGCTTCGTTGCGTTTGTTCGATAGGCTTTGCAGGGGCAATATATCCGCTTACCAAGCATTGCTTGCGCTGTCGATTTGCGCCGTGATGTCCTTATCTGCGCATCAAGCTTCAGTCAAAGATACCGGGGTTGATTTATCTTTCCAAAAATTCGACTCCGGTGCCTTTAACCCTGATCCATTTCACCGAATAATTTTGATGGCATTCAAGAGATGGAAAATGCCTGACCATATCGTTGACAAGCTATTGTTGTCAGACTACATTCGATTGGAAAATCAGAAGCTTTCGACACAAGGGCCTGAGAAAGCCGTTTGAAGTGAGTGATGCCCATGATGTAAGCGCGGATCAGACCGGGCTGTATAGAAGAGATACTGCTCATCATGTCGGTGGCCGAAACGATGCGGGCACTCAGCCTGCCATTATTGCGTTTGCATCGGCTGAATGGCGAGCTCAAAGGTTTGCGGTCTGTTACCGTGCGCGCGAACTGGCGCATCATTTGCGGATTCGATGATGGCGTCTGTTGCGACGTCGACCCGATGGATTACCAATAGTGGGGAGTATCCGTAAGGAGGGCGAAGCATGTTGATGAAGGATCCGTCGCATCCGGGACCGCTCGTGAAGCGCGAAATAGAAGAGCTCGGTTTGACGATTACTGAGGCCGCTCCGGCCCTCTGTATGTCACGTCAGAAGCCGAATAATCCTATAAATGAAAAAAGCGGCATTTCGGCCAAGAACCGGTGACTTGATGTCAGCCGAGATTGATAAATGTCTGACCCTCATGCAAATACTGAATGTTCGCAAAGTCTGCCGTAGTGGCGTGGCAGTAAAGATGTCGCAGCCCATATCGACATTCCGACTCGCGCTGTTGGTTCTGACGGCATGCGGGATCACCGCTTCCGGCATTGCGCACGCGCAGACCTATCCTTCACGGCCCGTGCGCCTGGTCGTGCCGACCTCCCCGGGCGGCGGCACCGACTTCTCCGCGCGAGCCATTGCGCCGAAGCTTGGCGAGCTTCTCAGGCAGTCGGTCGTGGTTGAGAATCGTGCGGGCGGCGGCACGATCATCGGCAACGAGCTCGTCGCGCGCGCGCCGCCCAATGGCTATACACTGCTGATGGGGATCAGCTCGATCACGAGCATTCCGTATCTCTATTCGAAACTGCCGTATGACTTGGAGACAGACCTCGCGCCGATTTCGCAGGTGGTCACGGTGCCGCATCTTCTCATCGCGCACCCGTCGGTGCCTGCACGCAACGTGAAAGAGCTGATCGCTTTTGCCCGCACGCGCCCCGGCCAGATCAATGTTGCCGCCGGAAGCGCGGGTAGCAATCCACATCTCGCGATGGAGCTTTTCAATCACACTGCGCGGCTGAAGATGGTGCACGTGCCGTTCAAAGGGCAAGGGCCCGCGTTGACGAGCCTCTTGGGCGGCCACACATCGCTCATGATGGCGAATCTCCTGAGCGCATTGCCGCATGCGAAAAACGGCAGGGTGCGCGTTTATGGCGTGACCAGCGCCGTACGCGCAACGGTAGCTCCCGATATTCCGACAATTGCCGAGGCGGGAGTACCCGGCTTCGATGTGGTGCAGTGGTTTGGCGTGCTCGCGCCCGCAGCGACGCCGCGCGACGTCAGCGCGAAGCTTCATGCGGCGATAGTGCGCACACTACAGGACACGGCCGTCAGAAATCAGTTTGTGAATGACGGCGCCGAGCCGGTCGGCAGCACCCCCGAACAGTTTGCGTCGGTGATTAGCGCCGATTTAAAAAAATGGCAAAAGGTGATCAGGGATGCCGGGATCAAGCTGGACGGCTGACGCGGGCGCATGAAATTGCGATATCAATCTGAAGTGTTACAGGAGGAATGATGGGGCTGCGAAAACATAAAAAGATCGTCTCGTCCTTCGCCTGGACGGGTGCGGATCTTCAGGATTCCACCGAATGGATACGCCCTTTCCGGCCGGGGGAGCTGAAGGAGATCGACACTGCACTGCAAAGCGTCAAACAGCGCGGGCTCGAATGGTCGGATGTCACGCGCGAGGATTTTCCGCTTCCGCAGTTCTCAAGCGAGCTGGCGGACATTGCGCAGGAGCTCGAGACCGGTCGCGGCATGGTCCTTTTACGCGGTTTGCCGGTCGAGTATTCGCCTGCAGACCTGCGCTCCGTTTACTGGGGCATCGGCACCCATCTCGGGACGGCGGTGTCGCAAGGCGGGCGCGGCGAGCTGCTCGGCATCGTCGAGGACGAAGGCAAAGAAGTCGAAGCGACGAAGCGACGCGGCTCCAAGACTTCAGGGGCGCTGCCTTTTCATAGCGACCGCTGCGATGTGGTCGGCCTGCTCTGCGTGCGCAAATCCAAGTCGGGTGGCTACAGCCGGATCGTGAGCGCGGCGCAGATACACAACGAGATCCTGCTGCGGCGACCCGACCTCATCGACGTCTTCTATGCGGACTGGTTCAACAGCCGTCAGGGTGACGAAGCACCGGGTGAATCACGCGCGTATCCGAAACCAGTGTTCAGCTTTCACGAAGGGCATTTCACCGGGCTGTTTTCACCTGCGTATATCCGCACCGCACAGGAATTTCCGGAAGTGCCGCGCCTTACGCCCGCGCAGGAAGAGGCGCTCGAGCTTTTCGGCGCACTCGCGGACGAGCTCGTGCTCAATATGACTTTCGAGCCAGGCGATATACAGCTTCTCAATAATCACCTGATCTATCACGCACGAACGGACTATATAGACCATCCTGAAATAGAAAGAAAGCGCCTGCTGCTGCGTCTGTGGCTAGCGGTTCCCGGCAGCCGCCCCTTGCCCAAAGACTATGATCTGCTGTTTGGGAACACCGAGGCCGGCGCACTACGCGGCGGTGTGCCGTGCAGCGAAGGCTGGCGCTTCGTCACCGAGTGGCGCACCCGCAAACGGGCGGCTGCTCAGGCATCTCTTCAGGGAACCTGATCGAGAATAAATAGGGTCAGTGTGACTTTTCCACCGCCGAAACTGCTTCCCAAGCGATTCAGTCCGTTTTGGTTGCCCTCGTTTCGGCGGTCTTACTGAACAAGCCAATGCCCGCTCGACTGGGTCCTTGGGAGTAGATCCGGCAGCCCTTTTTCATGGCGCTGCCCCCAAGGCATTCGAGGTGGAAAAGGTGATCCGCATCCGCAAAGAAGATCGCCTAGCGATTATTGCCTGACTGAATAACGTGCTGCGGCATATCGTCTCGGTCCGCTTGGCATTGGGAGGGGAGTAATGCATAAGCTTTATTGCCACATTCAAAGCTCAGTAGTCTGAAAAGTTACACTGACCCTATTTATTCTGATGCATGCCTTGTCACGAACCGGCGGAGTCGCTTGTGATAATGCTGTTTGTACGCGTAGCGCAAAAACAATAATCCCGAGGAGATTCTGGCCGATGCCACTTATCACGAGTCTGACACTGTGCATTCTGTTCACGTTTTTCAGCGGCATTTCAGCAGCCCTGGCGCAAACCTATCCGACCAAAGCGCTGCGGCTGGTGGTGGCCTCATCGCCGGGAAGCGGTGTGGATATCGTGGCGCGCGTGGTCAGCCCGAAACTTGCCGAGGCGCTGGGGCAGCAGGTGATCGTCGACAACCGTGCCGGTGCCGGCGGCAATCTCGGCGCCGCATTCGCAGCCCGTTCTGCGCCTGACGGTTACACCCTTTTTCTGGCGACGCCGGCGCATGCCATCAGCGGCAGCATTCCTGACAGCAAATCCGGCTATGACATGATCCGCGATTTTGCGCCGATCAGCCTGCTGACCACGGGCCATTACATGCTGGTGGTGCACCCCTCGGTGCCTGCAAAGTCGGTTCGGGAACTGATCGCGCTGGCAAAAGCGCGCCCGGGCAAGCTGAACTACGCCTCAGCCGGAAACGGCAATGCCACGCATCTCGCCGGTGAATTGTTCAACATGATGGCAGGTGTGAACACCGTGCACGTGCCGTACAAGGGCGGTGGCCACGCGCGCACGGAACTGCTGGGCGGACAGGTTGATTTCATGTTCCACAACACTACCGCCGTGCTCGGTGACGTCAGGGACAAGCGCTTGCGTGCGTTGGCGGTGACTGGAATGAAACGGGCGCAGGCTGCGCCGGAAGTGCCGACAATGGATGAATCCGCGCTGCGCGGTTACGAGATTACTTCATGGTTCGGGGTTGTCGCTCCGGCCGGTACGCCGCAGGCGGCAGTCACACGCCTGCACAGTGATTTCAGCAAAGTCATGCAGATTGCCGATGTCCGCGAAAAACTGGCCGTGCTCGGGTCGGAGGCTGTCGGCGGGAAACCGGCGGACTTTGCCGCCCACCTCCGCACCGAACAGGATAAATGGGGACGGCTGATCAAGCAGGCTGGAATGCGGCTGGATTAAGCGTACAGTAAAAAACCGGGGTCGATTTCTTTCCCTGCAGCCCGGCCCGCAGCCGCAATCCGCTTGCGGCTGCGCTTTCACCTAGAATGCCCGCATGAACCTCAACCACGATTTCCGCTTGCGTGTCGTGCTGCACGCTGCCGATGCGGTTTGGACGCCCTCACCCCTGCCCGGCGTGGACCGGCGCATGCTCGACCGGGTCGGTGATGAAGTCGCGCGCGCCACCAGCATCGTGCGTTACGCCGCTGGCTCCCGCTTTGATGAACACGTGCATCACGGTGGCGAGGAGATCCTCGTGCTCGACGGCGTGTTCTCGGATGAGAACGGCGATTATCCGGCGGGCACGTATCTGCGCAATCCGCCGGGCACGCGCCATGCGCCGTTCTCGCGGGAAGGCTGCACGCTGTTCGTGAAACTCTGGCAGTTCGCTGCAAGTGATCTGAAACCGGTGCGCATTGCGACATCAAGCGCCGCTTGGCGGCCCGGGCTGGTGCCGGGCCTGAGCGTGATGCCGCTGCATGAACATAACGGTGTCAGCACGGCGCTGGTGCGCTGGGCGCCGGATACGCAATTCAACGAGCATATGCACCCCGGTGGCGAGGAGATTCTGGTGATCGACGGAGTGTTCCAGGATGAAGCCGGCGATTACCCGGCCGGCACCTGGCTGCGCAATCCGCGCTGGAGCCGACACACGCCTTTCACCGGTGCGGAAAGCGCGCTGATTTATGTGAAGGTCGGCGCGATTGATGCGCCGTTCATGCCGCTGCCGGGCCAGAATCCCTAGCGGACCCATTTCTTTTTTCGTGAAAGCAGATTTCCATGGCCGTGACCAAAACCCTGGCGCAATATGTCGTCGATTCCCGATATGAGGACCTTCCGAAGGATGTCCGGCACGAGGCCTCGCGGGCGTTGCTGAATTTATGCGGCTGCTCCATCGGCGGCGCCTCGCATGCGACCGTCGAGAACGCGCTCGGCGCCGTGCGTCCGTTTGCGGGGCCCGGTCAGGCCAGCATCCTCGGCCGGCGGGAAAAACTGGATATCCTGAACGCCGCGCTGCTGAACGGCATCAGTTCGCATGTGCTCGATTTTGACGATACGCACGTCGAAGCGATCCATCCCAGCGCACCGGTCTGGCCCGCACTGCTGGCCCTGGCCGAATGGAAAGGCGTCAGCGGAGCCGACGTCATTCACGCCTTCGTGATCGGCGTCGAAGTGGAATGCCGGGTCGGTCTCGCCGTGGTACCGGATCATTACGATGTGGGTTGGCATATCACCGGCACGGTCGGCGTGCTCGGTGCCGCGGCGGCGGCCGGCAAGATCCTCGGCCTGGATCAGCAGCGCATGGCATGGGCGCTGGGCATCGCGGCGACGCAAGCCTCGGGGCTACGTGAAATGTTCGGCTCCATGTGCAAATGCCTGCACCCCGGTCGTGCCGCGCAGAACGGGTTGCATGCGGCATTCCTGGCCGCCTGCGGATTCACCAGCTCAGAGCAGGCCATCGAAGCCCCCCGGGGCTTTGGACACGTGCTGTCCACCCGATTTGATCCCGCGCCGATCATGGCCCCTTGGGGGAAATCGTTCGAGCTGATGCGCAATATGTATAAACCGTTCGCCTGCGGATTGGTCGTGCACGGCGCCATCGACGGCTGCATGCAGCTGCGCAGCGAATACGGGCTGACGCCGGACATGGTCGACCGGATTGACCTCAAGGTCGGCAAGATCGTGCTGGAGCTCACCGGAAAAACCGAACCCCGCACTGGCCTCGAAGGCAAATTCAGC
Organism: Burkholderiales bacterium; assembly: GCA_030833315.1. Classification (GTDB taxonomy): domain Bacteria; phylum Pseudomonadota; class Gammaproteobacteria; order Burkholderiales; family SG8-41. The sequence goes on along the minus strand of JAURHM010000045.1, from coordinate 15,468 downwards.
GTCTATCACGCAGCTGCGGCGGCGTTATGCCAGGGCGCGGGTGGCGAGGCCCAGTTCAGTGATGAATGCGTGAATGATCCGGTGGTGGCCGGCCTGCGCCGCCGTGTTCATGCCACGGTTGATGAATCCTTGAGCTGGGCCCAGGCGCACGTGATGATCACGCTGAAGGATGGACGGAAGCTCGAGCGGATGGTCAAAGATCCGGTGGGATCTCTCGAACACCCGATGAGCGACCGGGACCTCGAGGCCAAGTTTGTCGATCTCACGGGCGGCATTCTCGGCAAAGCGCAACAGAACAATCTGATCAAACTTTGCTGGGATCTTGAAAATCTGGCGGATGCCGGTGTGATCGCCCGCACCGGCGTGCCAGGCTGATTGCCCGCAGCGCAATCCTCAAGCGGCACATCCTGCATCAACAGGCTGTGCTGGCTGCAGGCATCTTCAGTCGATCCGGCTCAGTCCATCAGGCGGTAATCTGCCTGACCAACTGATCCACATAACGTAGCGTCAGTTCCTGCATTTCTTCGGGCTTCAGATTGCTGATCGGATGCGGCATCTCGATATAGGGATGCCCTTCCATGCCCTTGCCCTTGAACTGGAATACCGCAGCATTCTTGAACGCCTGCGTGATCACAACCGTTGCCGGTATCCCGCGTTTTTCAAATTCGATGGTGTCGTGCACACTGCACAACGTACAGGACCCTCATCCACCGACGGCGGCAATCGCCACCTGCACTTCTTTGGCCATGTCATCGATCAGGGCGTTGGTCGCCGGCTTGGAGTAATGCTCCTTGGCGCGCAGGATGACTTTTGCGACGCCGTATTTCTCCTGCAGCGCTTTGCCGATGGTCTCAAGAATCAGGGTGCCCTGCTCCTTGGTGTTGTCGAGCAAACCCACCACCTTCCCAGCCAAATCCATCGGCCGGGGGGCCAGAGCCACAGCCGCTTTGCCACCCCCTGCGGTGGGATCAATAATTTCTTCTTCAGTCGCCATCATCGCCTCCGTTGTGATTCGTTCAACTTAAATTTCGTATTTCCCATGGACTGCCTTGCTGCCGCCGCTCCAGCCGTGGCAGACCGCCGTGCAGGGCCCCCAACCGCCGGCAACCATCAGCTGCAGGTCGTCCGCTTCCTTGATGGCCGGGATGAAACAGTCATCATCATCCGGATTGACCTTGATCGGAAAGGCCAGCGCGCGCTCCCGCCGCCAGTTACCGCCGTTCTTGAGATCCCGGACTTTGCGACCGGCGATCCTGCACAGCCGCTCATGAACGTCGGCGCGGCTCATGCCCGCCCTCGCACAGATGGTGGCATGCTGGGGGCCCATGGCAACCACCATGTCGGAACGCGCATGCATGTTCCAGGAACCCATGGCCACCATCGAATCCGCGATGCCATTCAGCAGACGGTCCGGCTCCTGGCTCACATCGTCAAAACACAGACGCGGGCTTTCCACCATGGCGCAGGTAATGACGTTGTCGGCCTCCTGGTATCTTTTTGAAACCGCGAGGGTCTCCCAGGGGCTCTGGCTGGTGTTCTCGGTGATGCAGGCGGTATAGCGCAACGGCGTGGAAAAGATGGTGGCTGAGCCGATGCCGGCAATGCCGCCGCCGAGATTCAGCATCATCAGCCGGATGGCGCGTCCGATGGTGGCATTCGCCCTGAAGCTGGGCCCGAAGCATCCGCTTTCCCCGTGGATGCCGATTTTTTGCGCGTAAGGCCCGTTGACGATCATCAGCGGGGCGACGCCATGCATGGTGCCCTGGACCCCGTTCATGTTGAATTCTTCCCGTAGCATCAGGGAAATTCCGCCCAGCACCACCGGGAGATATTCCGGTTTGCAGCCGGCCATCAGCGCGTGGATGGCTACCGTGCGAACGGTCGCGTGCTCCATCGCCGGCGGGATGCTGCCGATCACCTCTTCGGGATCGCGGCGCGTTCCTTTCAGCATGACCTGTACCCTGGCTTCGGTCGGCGTCACCACCGGGAAACCATCGGACCACTGCTTGTTCAGAAAAAATTCAAACTCGTCTGCAACTTTGACCACTTCTAGCTCCCGGATTTAATGTTCAACGGCAACGGTCAACGTTTGAAACCGTCAATGGTTCAGACCGGATAAAGACCGTGCACCGCGCGGCTTCCCCCGCCCCAGCCATGACAGACCGCAGTCAATGGCCCCCAGCCTCCCGCCACGACCAGATGCAGATCGCGTTTGTCCTTGATGACCGGAACGAAGCAATCATCGTCATCAGGGTTTGCATTGATCTTTAATGCCCGTTCCCGGCGCCAGTTCCCGCCCCGCTTCAAATCACCCACCCGACGTCCGGCCATTTCACAAAGTTTTTGATGAACGTCTGCGTGGCTCATGCCGGCCTTGGCACATATCGTGGCCTGTTCCGGCCCCATGGCCACCACCATGTCCGAACGGACGTGCATGTTCCATGAACTCATGGCCGCCATGCCATCCGCGATTCCGGTCAGCAGGCGCTCAGGATCCTGGCTCACATCGTCGTAACAGAGCCGCGGGCTCTCCACCATGGCGCAGGTAATGACATCTTCGCTTGCTTTGTAACCCTGTGTCTCGGCAAGACTCGGCCATGGACTTCTCTCAGTGTTCTCGGCCAGGCAAGCGGTATATCGCAAGGGGGTGGAGAACACCGTGGCCGACCCTACGCCCGGAATGCCGCCGCCGAGATTGGTCAGCATCAAGCGGATCGCCCGGCCGATCGTCGCGTTCGCGCGAAAACCGGGGCCAAAACATCCGTTGCCACCGTGCAGGCCTATTTTTTTCGAGTACGGACCGTTGACGATCATCAGCGGGGCGACACCATGCATGGTGCCCTGCACGCCGTTGAGATTGAACTCTTCCCGCAGCATCAGGGAAATTCCGCCGAGAACCACCGGAAGATACTCAGGCTTGCAGCCCGCCATCAGCGCATGAATGGCGACCGTGCGAACAGTAGCGGGCTCCATCGCCGGCGGGATGTTTCCGACCAGTTCCGCAGGATCACGCCGCGTGCCGCTGAGCATCCACTGGACACGCTCCTCGGTGGGTGTCACCACCGGCAAACCATCCGACCATTGCTTTCCGAGGAAAAACTCGAATTCGTCAAAGACTCCGGATTTTCCGGAACGCTCCACGGTCATGAATCAATCACCCTTGATGCCGGCAGCTTTGATAACCTTGCCCCATTTATCGCCTTCCGACTTGATGAAGGCGGCAAACTCGGCCGGCGTGGTTGAAACCGGTTCGGTCCCGAGCTTTACCAGCGTGTCAGCCACTCTCGGTGTTGCGATGGCCTTGACGATCTCCGCGTTCAACCGGTCGACAATGTCTTTCGGCACGCCGGAAGGCACCAGGATTCCATACCACTGCGTCACCTCAAACCCCGGCAAAAGATCGTTCAAGGTCGGCACGCCCTTGATGGACGGCTTCAGGCCTGTAGTTGCAAGAATACGCATCTTGCCAGCATTAACATGCGGCACCACGGAAGGGCCGCTCCCGAACATCATCGTGCTTTCACCGGTAAGAACCGCAACAGCCGCCGGGCCATTCCCTTTGTATGGAACGTGGATGATTTTGACTTTTGCCATCAGATTGATGAGTTCGCCGGCAAGATGAGGCCCCCCCAGATTGCCGCTGGACGCGTAAGTCAGTTGCTCCGGCTTGGCCCTTGCGAGCGCAACGAGTTCTTTGGCCGACCGTACCGGGAGGGAGGGATGGACCGTCAATACGTAATCGGACTTGGCCAACAGACTGATCGGCGTAAAGCTCGTAATAGGGTCATAGGTCAGCTTCGTGCCCGAGCCGGGAAGAATGGCCAGCGGAGCCACATTCCCAAGCACCAGCGTATAGCCGTCCGGCGCGGACTTTGCAGCAAGCTCTGTACCGATCCGCCCGCTCGCGCCGCCACGACTGTCGACTACAACCTGCTGTCCCATCTGGTCACCCAAAGCTTGCGAAATGATTCGCGCGGTCGCATCAGTCCCACCGCCGGGCGGATACGGCGAAATCAGACGAATGGGTTTTGAAGGAAAATTCTGAGCGCTAGCTATTGGCAAAGCAATAAACGACAACGCAACCCAAGCAACGATTTTTATCAGTTTCATGGCTCTCCTCCGTCATATATTTCGATATCAATGACATGCCATCTACTGCCCATTTCTTTTTGTATGCGGTGGGCTCTTTGTTTACCAGGAAAGCGCTCAGACAATGCCGAGGCTGTCAGGCTGTCAGGCTGACAATGACAGAATCTAACTCATACCCGGCTGCCGCGACAACGTTCATATGTTGACCGGGATGTATGTGGGATCCCGTCGCAAACGCTTTTTTGCTGAATGGCGCTCGATGGATTACGAACAAATGTCAGCGCGGTTGATTGCTTTTAACTCGAATCCGTTGACGCCGGGTCGCCTCATTCAAGGCCCATGATAATCTTCATGCCGTCGATACCGCTCCCCGGCATCCGCAGCCGGCAACCGCACGCCTTACTCGCCAACATCAGCAACAAGTCAGGATGGCCATGACCACCACCCCATTCGATTTCACTCCGCTGCTGCCCCCGACACTGCCGCCGGCAGCCGCGCGCTGGAACGGCCGCGTCAAATTCGATTTCACCGGCGGCAATAATGATCCGGATGCGCTGCCGCTCGACGGGCTGATCGCGGCGGCCGATGCAGTGCTGCGGCGTGAGGGTCGCACGCTGTCGACTTACGGGCTGAACAGCGGCCCGCAGGGTTACCGCGCGCTGCGCGATTTTCTGGCAGTGAAGCTCCAGCGTGATGCGGGCATGCACTGCAGTGCCGATGACATTCTGATCACTTCGGGGTCATTGCAGGCGCTGGACTTGGTCAACAACACGCTGCTCATGCGCGGCGACACCGTAATCATCGAAGAGGATTGTTATCAGGGTTCGATCAACCGCCTGCTCAAGCTGGGCGTGACACCGGTGGGCATCCCGCTCGACCGCGATGGTCTGCGCATTGACTCGCTGTCGAATGCGCTGGCTGATCTGAAATCGCAGGGTATCCGCCCCAAATACATCTACACCATCCCCACAGTGCAGAACCCGACGGCCACCATCCTGCCGCTGGCACGGCGGCAGGCGTTACTGCAAATCGCCGCGGAGTACGGCGTGCCGGTGTTCGAGGATGACTGTTATGCCGACCTCAGCTGGTCGGGTGAGCGCCCGCCTGCGTTATATGCGATGAGCGATCAGGGCAACGTGATTTACATCGGCTCGTTCTCGAAGACCATCGCGCCGGCGCTGCGTGTGGGTTATATCGTCGCGCCGTGGTCAATCCTGTCGCGCATGCTCGCGATCAAGACCGATGCCGGCTCCGGCGCGCTGGAGCAGATGGTGCTGGCCGAATACTGCACGGCGCATTTCGCGAAGCACGTGCCGATGCTGCGCAAGAGCCTGCGCGCCAAGCTGGTGACGCTGATGGAAGCGCTGCGTGAACATTTCGGTGCGGCAGCGGAATTCGATGATCCACAGGGAGGGATTTTCCTGTGGGTGAAACTGCCGGACCACGTGGATGCGCTGAAACTGTTTACGCTGGCGCAGGCCGCGGGTGTAGCCATCAATCCCGGCCCCGAATGGTCGGTGAACAAGGCGCATGCGAAAAGCCACATCCGGCTGTGTTTTGCGAACCTGAGCCACGAGGAAATCCATCAGGGCGTTGCAGCGCTGGCAGAAGTTTGCAAGCGGGAGTTTGGCGCGCCGGCCTGAGCTACACTCGGTCTGGCGACCCGCCCGCGGTTGCCCCAAAATTGAGACCGCCCACACCATGAGTAAAACCGGAATGACCGACCCCAACGCCTATACCGTCGAAATCAGCGCCCCCGATATCAGCCCCTATCGCAAGGGCAATACCGGCATTGAATACGCCACCACCATCGACAGCGGAAAACCGGGCCCGCATGTGATGATCACCGCGCTGGCCCACGGTAACGAGATCTGCGGCGCTATCGTGCTCGATGAACTGTTCCGCGCTGACATCCGCCCGCTGCACGGCAAACTGACCCTGGTGTTCTGCAACGTCGAAGCGTTTGAACGGTTTGATCTGGCCCAGCCCGAAGCCTCACGCTGGGTGGAGGAGGACTTCAACCGGGTGTGGACCGCCGAGGTACTCGACGGCCCGCGCAGCACGGCTGACCTGCGCCGCGCGCGCGTGATCCGCCCGCTGGTGGATACCGCCGACCTGCTGCTCGACATCCACTCGATGCAGCATCCGTCCGACCCGCTGGTGCTCGCCGGGCCCCTGGAGAAAGGGCGCATCCTTGCTGCTGAAGTCGGTTATCCGGCTCTGGCCGTCTGCGATGCCGGGCACGCGGCGGGCCGGCGAATGCGTGATTACGCGGCCTTCGGCGATACAGCGAGCCCGAAGAACGCGCTACTGGTTGAATGCGGCCAGCACTGGGCCAAACAGACCGTCAATGTCGCGCGCGAAACCACGCTGCGCTTCCTGGCGCGCTTCGGCATCATCGACCCCGAGCGTGGTCCTTTCCGTTTTGCCGAGTCGCCGCTCACGCAGAAAACGGTGGAGGTCACCCATCCGGTCACCATCACCGCAGAGGCTTTCCGCTTCGCGCGCCCATTCACCGGGCTGGAAGTCATCGCAGAGGCCGGCACGCTGATCGGCTTGGACGGCGAAAGCGAAGTGCGCACACCCTATGACGACTGCGTGCTGGTGATGCCTTCGAAGCGGCTTTATCGCGGGCAGACCGCAGTGCGTATGGGCCGTTTTGTGGCCATGCACTGAGTCTGCAGGCGGACAGCGCGGGCGCTTACAGCTGTTTGAGTCCCGCGCGTTTGATGACTTCAGCCCACTTCAGGTATTCCTTGCGGATGAAGTCGGTGAACTGTTCCGGTGTGGTGCCGAGCGGGTCCGATCCGAGGGCGGCGTAACGTTCAATCACCGGGGCCGACTTGGCGGCTTTCTGCACCTCGTCGCTGAGGCGGTTGACGATATTCCGCGGCATGCCGGCAGGTCCGATGATGCCGCCCCAGGTGGTGACTTCGTAGCCGGGCAGGCCGGATTCGGCCACAGTCGGCAGATTGGCAAAGGCCTTGATGCGCTTGGGTCCGGTGACAGCAAGGCCGCGCAGGCGGCCGCTGGTGATGTGCGGCGCCAGACTACTGGTCGGATCAAACAGAAACTGTACAAAACCCGACATGGTGTCGACGGCCGCCTGCGAACCGCCCTTGTACGGCACATGAAGGATGTCGGTCTTGCTCAAGCTCTTGAAGTATTCACCTGCGAGGTGACCGACAGTACCGGTGCCGGCAGAACCGAAGGACATCTGGCCGGGGCGCGCTTTGGCCAGTGCAATCATTTCCTTGACGCTTTTGACCGGCAAGGTCGGGGAGACGGCCAGAAGCAGTGGCGAGGTAATCGCCTGCGAAATGGCCTGGACTTCTTTCTCGACATCGTACGGCAGGTTGGCGGTCATGCTGCGGTTGATGGCCAGGGGGCCGGCGCCGGCATAGGCGATGGTGTAGCCGTCGGGCGCGGACTTGGCCAACACCTGCATGCCGATGGCGCCGCCAGCGCCTGCACGGTTGTCGACGATGATCTGCTGCCCCAACTGGGTGGAGAGCTGTGTGCTGAAGATGCGCGCTGAAGAGTCGGTCGCGCTGCCGGCGGCAAAGGGCACGATCAGGCGCAGCACGCGATCGGGGTAGGCCGTCTGCGCCATGGCGGGTGCCGCCGCTGTGCCCAGAAGGCACATCGCGATGAAGGCGCATTGGATGGAATGATTATTCATTATGTTGTTGTCCTCGGATAGTTTGAATGCAGAATCCATGACATCACGGTATTACGAAAAATTGCAACACTTGGGACTTATGCACTCACGCGGGCTGCCCGACGTTATTCGATTTTTAAACCGGCAGCCTTGATCACCGGGGCGATCTTCGCGCTTTCTTCCTGCACGAACTTGCGGAATTCTTCCGGCGTGCAGGTGATGACCTCGGCGCCCAGGGTCGTCAGCGAACTCCGGATCTCCGGCAGGTCCATCGTCTTCAGCAGCGCGGCGCGCAGTTTATCGAGGATCGGTTTTGGTGTGGCCTTGGGCGCCAGCATTCCCTGCCATCCGCTGTAGCTGTAACCCGGTATGGTTTCGGCAATCGCAGGTAAATCACCCATCATTGCGCTGCGGGTGAGCAGGGTATGGCCGATCGCACGCAGCCGCCCGGCTTTGACCAAGGCATTCACCGAAGGCGCCGGATTGATCGACCATTGCGATTCACCGGACGCCACAGCCACCGTGCTTGATCCGCCCTTGTAGGGCACGTGCAGCGATTCAAACTTGCCCATCGACTGCAGCAGCACGCCGGCAAGATGGCTTTGCGATCCGGCACCGGCAGAGGCCATGTTGATCCGCCCTGCCCTGGACTTTGAGTAGTCCATCAGGTCTTTCATGCTCTTTACCGGCAGCGACGGATTGACAACCAGCACATTTGGCGTCGCCGCGAACAGCGTCAGGAAGGCGTAGTCATTGAGCGGATCGTAAGGCAGCTTCTTGTGCAGCTGCGGGGCAATCGTCATCGCGGCCGATGAGGCGGAGATGATGGTGTAGCCGTCGGGATTGGCGGTCTTGGCAATCTCCATGCCGAGGATGCCACCGGCGCCGGGACGATTGTCGACCACCACCTGCTGGCCCAGCAGGTCGCTCAGCTTGTTGGCGACGACGCGGCCCAGCATGTCGGTCGAGCTGCCCGGTGCGTTGGGCATCACCATGCGAATCGGCCGGTTGGGATAACTCTTGGCGACATCTGCTGCCAGCGCCGGTGCAGCAGACACCCCGAACGCCAGTGCCAGAACAATCAGTTTTGCTTGAATCATGATCTTCCTTTTTCTCGATGGACTTGAAAGTCCAAAAATGGCTGGGGCTGAGATGCCTGCCGCAACTGCTGCGGATTACATCGGCTTCAATCCTGCCGCTGTGGCCACCCGCTTCCACTTCGCAATCTCCGTTTTGATCAGCGCCGCGTGTTCCACCGGCGTATTGCCTACGGGCTGCGCGCCGCTGTCGATCAGCGACTGATGGTTCTTGGTATCGTTGAGTGCCGTGCGCAGTGCGTCATTCAAGCGTTTGACGATCGGCTGCGGGATACCTGCCGGGCCGAGGTAGCTGAAGGGGCTGGTGACGACAAAATCCTTCACGCCCGATTCAACCATCGTCGGGACGTCCGGGAATGAAACAAACCGTTTTTCACCGCACTGCGCGATCATCCGCAGGCGCTTGGACTGAAGGTGCCCGGCGATGGCCGGAATGCTGACGAATGAATACTGCACGTGGCCGGCAACGAGGTCGACGATCGACGGGCCTGCGCCTTTATACGGAATGTGCACGGTGTTGATGCCGGCAGTGGCATTGAACAGCGCGCCGGAGAGATGGCCCAGCGCACCCTGGCCGGAACTGGAGAAGTTGAGCTGACCCGGGCGCTGTTTGGCAAGGGCAATCAGGTCCTGCACGTTTTTCACGGGCAGCGAGGGATGCGCGGCAAGGCCGGCGGGAATATCGGCGATGATGCCCAGCGGCGTGAAATCCTTTTCCGCATCAAACGGGATGTGTTTGAGCAGCGCCGGGTTGAACAGGAAACTCGCCGCCGCGATCAGCGTGGTGTAACCGTCAGGCGCGGCCTTGGCCACCATCTCGGTGCCGATGTTGCCGCCGGCGCCGGGCCGGTAATCGATCACCAGTTGCTGGCCGAGCGCTTCGCCCATCTTCGGTGCGAGCAGCCGGAACAGTACATCGCTGTTGCCGCCGGGCGCGTTGGGGTTGATGACGCGCAGGATCTTGTTGGGGAACTGCTGGGCCGCAACAGAACCGGCAGCGGCTGCAGAAAATGCGGCGATACCCACAAACGCCGCGCGCAATAGAGTCTTCGACATGGTGTCCTCCAGTAGATGATTTTTTTATGGGTGCTGCATTCAAATCATAGTCCAGCGCGGGGTAGCTGTCGTAATCAACGGTGCCGGGTTGATCACCCGGTCAGCCGTGAGCCATCCGGTTATTGCTCGGTCCGGCGCATGACCTTGCCGGTCATGGCCATGTCGGTTCTGATAAAGGCCGCCAGTTCCGCCGGGGTGCCCGGGACAGCTTCGGCGCCGGAATCAAAAAGCTGCTGCTTGACATCGGGCAGGTTGAGCGTACGGTTGATCTCCGCATTGATCTGGTCGATCAGCGCCACCGGCGTACGCGCGGGCGCAAACAGGCCGAGCGCCGCGCGCGACTCGTAACCGGGCAGGCCCGAAGCGGCCACCGTCGGCAACCCCGGCGCCAGCGCTGAAGGTGCCGCGGTGGTGACCGCAAGCGCACGGATGCGGCCGGACTTGACGTAGGGCGACGCCGCCGCGGAGTTAGGGAAGCTCAGCTGCGTTTCACCGGTGATCAGCGCCAGCATCGACGGGCCCTGCCCCTTGTAGGCAATGCGTACTATTTTGACGCCGGCCATCTGGTTGAAAAGTTCGCCGGCGATATGCGACGAGGAGCCGGTCTGTCCGGAGGAGTAGTTCAGTTCACCGCTGCGCGACCTGGCCAGAGCGATCAGCTGGCCGACATTTTGGACCGGCAACGACGGGTGCACCACCAGAACATTGGGCGAGGTGACCAATTGCGAAATGGGCAAGTAGTCGCGCTGCACATCCCAGGCGATGTTGTCACGCAGAAACTGCGAGGTCCACAGGCTCGCGCTCGCCAGCAACAGCGTGTAGCCGTCCGGCGGCGCCTTGGCAACCATTTCCATCGACAGCACGCCGCCGCGGTTGTCGACGATGACCTGCTGCCCGAGGCGTTCCGCCAGTTTGGGTGCAATCACCCTTGCGGTCAGATCAAGGCTGCCTCCCGGCACCGTGGTGACGATGCGCACCGGTCTGGCGGGATAGTTCTGTGCATCAACAGCCAGGCTGAATCCCAGACAAGCCAGCAGCAGCGCCGGTTTGAACGCCCGATTGCTGCAGAAACGATGGATGTTTGCCATGGCGCCACTCCCTTCATCAGAAGTTACCAATCACCTTACCAACCCATGCCGCGCCTGCCGGCGCGCAGCTTCAGCGGAACGCGGGTTTTGCCTTCAATGCATCCGTGGGGAAGGCGCGCGGCGATTGGCGCAGACCCATCGTCACCATGGCGCGCGCCATCTGCACCGCCGCAGGGAAGGCGCCGATCAGGTTGATTTCCTGATAACCCCTGGTGTCGAGCCCTACGCGCACTTCATCCAGAAAACACTGCTGGTGGGGTGAGGCGATGATCACGGAATCAACGCCTTCCTGTTCGATGGCGGTGCTGAACTGCCCGACCACCGCGTTCACGAAGTTCTGCACTTCGGGTGCGTTGGCGCGCGCCGGACCCTTGGGATATTTGCGCACCAGCACCATGGTGCCGGTCGAAGACAGCGAGGCGTAACGCACACTAGTGAGTTTGTGATTCATGCCGTAGAGCTGGGCATTGCGCCGGACGATCATCGCCTGGGCATCAGTGGTGGTCAGCGCACAGAATTTTTCGCCGAGCAGCGAAGCGAAGTGCATGGCCGAGTGCGCCGGGTAGGCCACCGGCAGCGTCGACACCGACATCGCCGCCAGGAAACCCGGTTCGATGCCCGCCTGGGTGATCACGGCGTCATATTTGTTCATCGCGCAGACCGCCTTGACGCGTTTGACCACGCCCACGGCAATATTGGTGACCACTTCATCATCGCGAGTTTCCGCGCCGTGATCGGTGGGATAACCTTCGTCGACCGTAATCTCCACGCCTTCTAGCTGGCCCTTGCTGCGCAGGCTCTCGACGAGGTCATGCATCATGAAATGCCCCTCCTTTGGATCGTAATTGACGCCGGCGCGCTGGTAGGGGGGAATGTCGACGATACGGATCACGGAATCCTCCTGGACAAATGGGTCATGCGGGTAAACCCGGATTGTTTTTTGCTGTGTCTGCGGCTGTTTTTATTTTGTTTGCCGAAATCCAACCGGCAGGGCGGCCGCAAGCTCTTCGGCAGACTAGACGCCGAGGGGCAAGCCGTCAATCGGTGTTCAGCGGATGGTCAGGCATGCTGCACTGCATTTAGCCCGGTTCCACATGACATTCCACTATGTGCTCGTGATACTTGGGCCGCCTCCCGGCTTCTGCTATTTTCCATGAGCCCTGCACCGGGTGGCGCACGACGGATCCACACACCATCAATAAAGGTATTTCATGCGACACGCCGCGAAGTCTGTCCTTTTGCTGCTGGTGCTCACCTTTGCCCAAGCGGCGTGGTCGCAGGCCTACCCGACGCGGCCGATCCGATTGCTGTTGCCGCAGCCGCCCGGCGGCACCATGGAAACCGTGGGGCGCATGCTGTCGCAGCAGGTCTCGGCGGCGATGGGCCAGCCCATCGTCATCGACAACCGCAGTGGTGCCAACGGCATCATCGCCGGCGAACTCACTGCCAAGGCGCTGCCCGACGGTTATACGGTGCTGTATACCTCGGCCTCCATCGTCAACAACCAGCTCGTGCACAAGAAACTGCCCTTCGATGCGCTGAAAGATCTCGAACCTGTGTCGCAGCTGACCACGCTGCCCGGATACTTGGTGCTGGTAACGCCGCAACTGCCCGCGAAGAACATGAAGGAGCTGATCGAGCTGTCGAAAAATCCGCGCACGCCGGTACATTTCGGCTCCAGCGGCCTCGGCAACAACCAGCATCTGCTCGGTGAACTGATCAATGCACGCTCGGGCGCAAAACTGGCGCATGTGCCTTACAAAGGTTTTGCGCTGATCATCACCGCGGTGATGGCCAACGAAATCCAGGTTGCTTTCAGCGCACCCCTGACGGTGATCCCGCACATCAAGGCCGGCCGGTTGCGCACCATCGCCTTCACCGGCGCCAAACGCTGGGAAGGTATGCCGGAGCTGCCGACGGTTTCCGAATCCGGTATCCCGGGCATGGTGTTCGAAGCGTCCTGGCACGGCCTATTCGCGCCGGCGGGCACTTCACCGCAGATCGTGTCGCGGCTGCAAACGGAATACGGCAAGGTAGTCTCCGTGCCGAAAATGCGCGACAGCCTCGGCGGCCATGTGCCGGTGGCAAGCGCGCCGCCTGAGTTCAGGAAATTCCTGCGCGAGTATTTCCGCGAAACCGCCGAACAGATGCGCATCGCCAATGTGAAACCCGAGTGATGGCGTCATCAAATTGTCGCCATTCCCGCGCCACCCTCACCTGCAAAGAACCGACTTCATGACCACCCCCTTTTATGCATTCGACACCGAAGATATTGAATACCTCCGACATGGTGACCAGCCGCTGCTTGCACGGCTGTTCAAGCCACGCGGTCCAGGGCCATTTCCGCTGGTGATTGAAGTGCATGGCGGCGCCTGGTGCCGCGGCACCCGCCTCAACAACAAAGTCATCCACGAGAAGCTCGCGCAAAGCGGCGTGATGGTGGCGGCGCTGGATTTCCGCATGCCGCCACAAGCCGGTTACCCCGACACCATTGCCGATGTGAATTACGCAGTGCGCTGGTTCAAGCAGCGCGCGACATCGATGAACGTTGATGCCAAGCGCATCGGCCTGCTTGGCACCTCCAGCGGCGGGCATATCGCGATGCTGGTAGCGATGAAACCGCAGGATCCGCGTTACGCCGCAATACCACTGGCCGGCGCCGCGCCGGGGCTGGATTCGACGGTGCGTTCCGTCGTGCTGGCTTGGCCGGTGATTGATCCGCTGGGCCGTTATCACCACGCGCAACGCCTGAAAACCCAGGGCGACTCCGGCCTGATCGACCATGTCGGCAACGACCATCTGAATTTCTGGGTCAACGAAGCGGCGATGGAAGAAGGCAGCACGACCATCGCGCTGGAGCGCGGCGATGCCATCAAGATGCCGCCAGTGCTGTATCTGCAGGGCACCGAGGATTACAACCATCCGCGCGCGGATCTGGATCGTTTTGTCGCAGGCTACCGCAAGGCCGGCGGATCGCTGGAGCTGCACCTCTATGAAGGCGAAAAGCAGTTGTTCATCCCGCAGCGGCCGGATGTGCCCGCGTCAATCGATGCACTGGGCAAGATCGTCGGGTTCGTGCGGCAGACGCTGGCCTGAAAACCCGGACGCATCCCGGAACTACTGCGCCTTGATCCCGCTCTGTTTGATCACCCGCTTCCACCGCTCGCTTTCTGCCTTGATATGCACGGTGAACTCCGCCGGCGTTGAACCCACGCCTTCCGATCCATCGGCTATCAGGTGTTTTTCCATCGCCGGCGCTTTGACCGCCTTGGTGGTTTCGGTGGCGATGCGCGCGATGATCGGCTTGGGCACGGCCTTCGGCGCGATCAGGCCATACCAATTGACCACCACCACGCCGGGGATGCCGGCTTCAGCCATCGTCGGCGTTTCCGGCATCGCAGGCGCGCGTTTGCCCATGGATACACCCAGCGCGCGCAACCGCCCTGCCTTGATGTGCTGCTGCGCCGAGATGATGGTGGCGAATGAAAAGCTGATGCGGCCGCCGACGAGGTCGGCATAGGCCGCGCCCATGCCTTTATACGGCACATGGGTCATTTTCGTGCCGGTGGCAATCTGGAACAGTTCGGTGGTCATGTGGATCGGGCTGCCGATGCCGGAGGAGGCGTAGGTCAGTTTTTCAGGATTGGCCTTGGCGTATTTCACCAGGTCGGTTGCGGTTTTGACGGGTAGCGTCGGGTGCGCGACCAGCACATAACCCTGGGCGGTGACCTGTGACACCGGCGCGAAGTCGCGCACCGGATCGAGTTTGGAGGGATAAAGCAGCGGATAGATCACAGTGGTGCCGGTGATCATCATCAGCGTGTGGCCGTCGGGCGCAGCATCGGCGAGAGTCTGCAGCGCGACCAGGCTGCCCGCGCCGGGACGGTTGTCGACCACCACAGTTTGCGCGAAGGCTTCGCTGAAACTCGCTGCGAGATTGCGGGTGACGCTGTCGGCGCCGCCGCCCGGCGCCAGCGGCACCAGGATGCGCATCGGCCGTGTCGGGAAAGTCTGCGCGTTCGCGCCAATACTCAGCAGCGCGGTACTCAGCGCCAGCAGGGTAATGCGGATTCGGGTGTTCAAGGCTCTCCTCCGGGAGATGGTGTTTGTATTGCATCAGGATACTGGGGAAACGGTACTAACCATACCGTACCGGCGGCCATCGGCCATTACTCCGCCGGCCGCTCCAGCCAGCGGCGCACGAAGCGGCCGCCCGCCCAGACCGCGGCGCCGAGCAGCAGCAACACGATCATTCCGCGCAGCAGTGCCGCCCACGCTCCGGCATCCATCGCGGGCAGCGGGAATTTCAGCAACTGCTCGCCGCGCTCCAGGATCCAGTGCCAGCCGGTATGCGCGACCAGCACCGACAGAATGATGATGCCGATGCGTTCAACCTTCGGGTTTTTGAGCAGCAGATTCAGCAGCGGCAGCAGGATCGCCAGCAACAGCAACTGGCCGAGTTCGACACCGATATTGA
>JAURHM010000059.1 GCA_030833315.1 Burkholderiales bacterium | reverse complement strand
ATTTTGTCGATAACTACGACGGCAAGGAAAAAGAGCCGGTCACGCTGCCGACCAAGGTTCCCAATCTGCTGGTCAACGGCTCCTCAGGCATCGCCGTGGGCATGGCGACCAACATTCCGCCGCATAACCTGGGCGAGGTGGTGGATGCCTGCCAGGCGCTACTGAAAAATCCCGAGATTTCCATTGATGAACTGATCGAGATCGTACCGGCCCCGGATTTTCCGACGGCGGGCATCATTTACGGCGTATCCGGTGTCCGCGACGGTTACCGCACCGGTCGCGGCCGCGTGATCATGCGCGCGCGCACCCATTTTGAGGAGTCGGAAAAGGGCGGTCGCGTATCCATCGTCATCGACGAACTGCCGTACCAGGTCAACAAGGCCAATCTGCTGATGAAAATCGGCGAGCTGGTGCGCGAGAAAAAGCTTGAAGGCATTTCCGACATCCGCGATGAGTCCGATAAATCGGGTATGCGCGCGGTGATCGAGCTGAAGCGCGGCGAAGTTCCCGAAATCGTCCTCAACAATCTGTGGAAAGACACGCAGATGCAGGACAGCTTCGGCATGAACATGGTCGCACTGGTCGACGGCCAGCCGCGCGTGCTGAATCTCAAGCAGTTCCTCGAGGCATTCCTGCGCCATCGCCGCGAAGTGGTGACGCGCCGCACGGTGTTCGAACTGCGCAAGGCGCGTGAACGCGGCCACCTGCTAGAAGGTCTGGCGGTGGCGCTGTCCAACGTCGACGAGATCATTGCCCTGATCAAGGCGGCGCCGACTCCGGCTGATGCCAAGGTCGAGCTGATGGCACGGTTCTGGCGCTCGAAGCTGGTCGAAGATCTGCTGTCGCGTGCCGAAGAGGGTGCTTCCTACCGTCCCGACGGCTTGTCGCCCGAATTCGGCCTGCAGAAAAAGGGCTACCGGCTGTCGGATGCCCAGGCCCAGCAGATCCTCGAACTGCGCCTGCAGCGATTGACTGCTCTGGAGCAGGACAAGATCGTTGCCGAATACCGCGAAATGATGGACAAGATCACCGACCTGCTCGACATTCTCGACAAGCCGGCGCGTGTCACCAAGATCATCGCGCAGGAACTCAGCGACGTCCGCAAACTGTATGCCGATGAACGTCGCAGCGAGATCGTCACCAATACCCAGGATCTGAGCACCGAAGACCTGATCCAGCCGGAAGACGTCGTGGTGACGCTGTCGCACGGCGGCTACATGAAGTCGCAGCCGGTGGCCGACTATCGCGCGCAGAAGCGCGGCGGCCGCGGCAAGCAGGCGACGACGACGAAGGATGATGATTTCGTCGAGAAGCTGTTCATCGCCAACACCCACGACTACATTCTGTGCTTCTCCAATCGCGGTCGCGTGTACTGGATCAAGGTGTATGCGGTTCCTGTGGGAAGTCGTGCATCGCGCGGCAAGCCGATTGTCAACCTTGTGCCGCTGATGGAGCACGAGAAGATCACCGCGATCCTGCCGGTCAAGGAGTTCGACGACGAACACTTTGTGTTCATGGCGACTTCCACCGGCACGGTCAAGAAAACCGCGCTGTCGGCTTTTTCGCGGCCGATGGCCAAGGGCATCATCGCGGTCAACCTCGATGACGGCGACTTCCTGATCGGCGTGGCGATTACTGACGGCAAGCAGGACGTGATGCTGTTCTCGGATGCCGGCAAGGCGGTGCGCTTCAGTGAAACCGAAGTGCGTGCGATGGGTCGTGCCGCAGCTGGCGTTCGTGGCATGAAATTGCAGGGAAAACAAAGGGTTATTTCGCTTCTGACGGCCAGCGACGAGGACAAGTCGGTGCTGACTGCAACCGAAAACGGTTACGGCAAGCGGACCCCGGTGGCGGAATACACCCGTCATGGTCGCGGAACGCAGGGCATGATCGCGATCCAGGCCAGTGACCGTAACGGCATGTTGGTCGGCGCCCAACTGGTCACCAAGGAAGACGAGATCATGCTGATCACCACCGGCGGTGTGCTGATCCGCACCCGCGTCAAGGAAGTGCGCGAACAGGGTCGTTCGACCCAGGGCGTGCGCCTGATCAACCTTGATGAGGGTGAAAAGCTGGTCGGTATGGAAACCATCGTCGAAACCGACGAAGACGAAGAATAAGCGGTTCGCCGCAGCAATATCGCTGCGGCATTTCCGCAATCCTTTTCAGAATAATTTGCAGACTCAGGCAGAAAGCGATCACTGATGGCACGGGTATTCAATTTCAGCGCGGGTCCGGCGGTGTTGCCGGAACCGGTATTGCAGCAGGCGGCAGCGGAGATGCTCGACTGGCACGGCAGCGGCATGTCGGTCATGGAGATGAGCCACCGCGGCAAGGAATTCATCGAGATTCATGCGCAGGCAGAAGCTGACCTGCGCGAGTTGATGGGTATCCCGAAGAATTACAAGGTGCTGTTCCTGCAGGGCGGGGCTTCCGCCCAGTTTGCCGTTGTGCCGATGAACCTGCTGCGCGGCAAAACCAAAGCTGACTACGTCAACACCGGGCAGTGGTCAAAGAAGGCTATCAGCGACGCCAGGAAATACTGCAAGGTCAATGTCGCGGCGAGTTCCGAATCCGAGAACTACACTCGCGCGCCCAAACAATCCGAATGGAAGCTCGATCCGGATGCGGCATATGTGCACATCACGACCAACGAAACCATCGGTGGTGTCGAGTTCCATTGGGTGCCCGAAACCGGCAATGTTCCTCTGGTCGCGGATATGTCTTCACACATTCTTTCCCGCTCGATGGATGTCTCGCGTTACGGTCTGATCTATGCCGGCGCGCAGAAAAACATCGGTCCGGCCGGCGTCACCATCGTTATCGTGCGCGATGATCTGCTGGGGCAGGCGCTGCCGGTCACGCCGACCGTGTTTGATTACAAGGTCCAGGCCGAGAACGATTCGATGTCGAATACGCCGGCAACCTACGGTATCTATGTCGCGGGGCTGGTGTTCCAGTGGCTGAAAAAACAGGGTGGCCTGACCAAGATGGAGCAAATCAACCGCGCCAAAGCCGCGCTGCTCTACGATTACCTTGACCAGACCGAGTTCTATCTGTCGCCGGTGGCCAAAGATGACCGCTCACTGATGAATATCCCGTTCACCCTGCGTAATGCCGATCTCGACAAGGCCTTTATCCAGGAGACCGAAGCGGCGGGGCTGACGCAGTTGAAAGGTCACCGTTCGGTTGGCGGCATGCGCGCATCGATCTATAACGCAATGCCGATCGAGGGCGTGCAGACGCTGGTGAAGTTCATGCGTGAATTCGAGCGCAAGCATGGGTGAGCCGCTGAAAATCCTGACGCTGAACGCCATTGCGGCAGTCGGCCTGCAGCGTTTCCCGAAAGACCGTTACAGCGTCGGCGCCGATATTGCGGCCCCTGATGGCATCCTCGTTCGCTCGCAGGATATGCACAAGATGGATATTCCGGCGAGCGTCAAGGCGATCGGCCGTGCCGGCGCCGGCACCAACAATATTCCGGTGGATCTCATGAGCAAACGCGGCGCGCCGGTGTTCAATGCGCCCGGTGCCAACGCCAATGCCGTCAAGGAGCTGGTGATTGCGGCGCTGCTGATTGCTGCACGAAATCTGATGCCGGCGGTACGTTTTGTCGACGGCCTGAAGGGCGACGATCAATCGCTGCACAAGCAGGTTGAGGATGGCAAAAAACATTTTGCCGGTATCGAGCTGCCGGGGCGCACGCTGGGTGTGATCGGTCTGGGCAAGATCGGCAGCCTGGTTGCGGATGCGGCAATCAAACTCGGCATGGATGTTCTGGGTTATGACCCGGAAATCACCGTCGATGCCGCCTGGAGCCTGCCGGCGCAGGTGCGCAAGGCGCATTCCATCGAGGAAGTGCTGAAGGCTTCGGATTTCATCACCTTGCATGTGCCGCTGGTCAATGCCACGCGTAATCTGATCAACGCCGAGCGCATGCATTTGTTGCGCAAGGGTGCAATGCTTCTGAATTTCTCGCGTGACGGCATTGTCGATGACGGTGCGGTGATCGAAGCACTGAACGCGAAAAAGCTGCGCGCCTATGTTTGCGATTTTCCCGCTGAAAAACTGGCGGGGCACCCGCAGGTCGTGGCCTTGCCGCACCTTGGTGCATCCACTCGCGAAGCTGAGGACAATTGTGCGGTGATGGTTGCCGACCAGGTCCGTGATTTCCTGGAGCATGGCACTATCCGTAACGCAGTGAATTTTGCTGATGCGGTGATGCCGCGGGAATCAAATTTCCGTGTCGCGATTGCCAACGCCAACGTGCCGAACATGGTGGGGCAGATCTCGACTGCGATGGCGAAAGCCGGGCTGAACATCCACAACATGCTCAACAAGTCGCGCGGGAACATGGCTTACACGCTGGTGGATGTCGACAGCGAGGTGCCGGATTCGCTGATTGCGGAACTGTCTGCCATTAGTGGCGTCCTGTCGGTAAGATATCTCCCGGTACACTGAACCCCGGAAACGCACGCCCATGGCCGTATCCCTGAGCGAGATTCGCAGCAAGATTGATGCGCTGGACACCCGTCTGGTGGAACTGCTTTCGGCCCGCGCGAAGCTGGCCCAGCAGGCCTGGCATGCCAAGGGTAATGCCTCGGCCTATAAACCCGAGCGTGAAGCCCAGGTCCTGCGCCGCGTGCGCGAACTGAACAGGGGGCCTTTGTCCGGCGCTGCATTGACCCGGCTGTTCACCGAGATCATGTCGGCCTGCCGCGCGCTGGAGGAGCAGATGGCCGTGGCCTATCTCGGGCCTGAGGGCACTTTTAGCCAGGAAGCGGTGGTCAAACATTTCGGTGCATCGACCGGTGGCAACCCGCTGGCCAGCATCGATGAGGTTTTCCGTGCCGTGGAAACCGGTGCATCAGCCTACGGTGTGGTGCCGGTCGAAAACTCCACGGAAGGCGCGGTCAGCCGCTCGCTGGATCTGTTGCTCAACACATCTGCGCGCATCTGCGGCGAAGTGAATTTGCCGGTGCGCCAGTGCCTGATGAGCAATGCGCGCAGCCGCAGCGGTATCCGCACGGTGTATTCGCACACGCAGAGCCTCGCGCAATGTCAGCAGTGGCTGTCGCGGCATCTGCCTGAAGCGGAGCGGGTCGCAGTGGTCAGCAATGCCGAAGCGGCGAGGCTGGCGAGCACGGATAAAAAGGCTGCGGCCATCGCCAGCAGTACGGCGGCGGCTTTATACGGCCTCAAGCTGCTGGCGCGCAATATCGAAGACGATCCGAAAAATACGACGCGCTTTGCCGTCATCGGCACTGCGGACGCCGCGCCTTCGGGCCGCGACAAGACGTCGTTGATACTGTCGACGCGCAATGTGCCGGGGGCGATTCACGAAATGCTGACGCCGCTGGCCAGGCATGGTGTGAGCATGACCCGACTGGAGTCCCGTCCGGCACGCACCGGGCGCTGGGAGTATGTGTTCTACATCGACATCGAAGGTCATCAGCACGAACCACAGGTCGCGCGGGCACTGGCGGCGCTGAGCCGCAAGGCGGCCTTCCTTAAGGTGCTGGGCTCTTATCCCGTCGCGGGATAGTCATCAAGTATTTGTTTTTATTGAATAAATAATCATGAGCGTTTGTGATCTCGCGCCGGGTTATATCCGCGCCATTGCACCATACCAGCCGGGCAAACCGACTTCCGAACTGGCACGCGAACTGGGGATGGACGAGTCGGGCATCGTCAAGCTCGCTTCCAACGAAAATCCGCTCGGTGTCAGTCCCAGGGCGGGGCAGGCAATGCGCGCCTTGCTCGACAGTCTGGCCCGTTATCCCGACGGCAACGGTTTTGAACTGAAGCTGGCGCTGTCAAAACGCTTCGGTATTGCGATGGACGGCATCGTGCTCGGCAACGGCTCGAACGATGTGCTGGAACTGGCCGCGCGCGCTTTTCTCGCGCCCGGAGTCTCGGCTGTTTATTCACAGCATGCGTTTGCGGTGTATCCGCTGGCGGTGCAGGCCATTGGCGCGCAGGGCATTGCGGTGCCGGCAAAAGACTATGGCCATGATCTGGATGCCATGGCGCGTGCGATACGGCCTGATACGCGCATCGTGTTTGTCGCCAATCCGAACAATCCGACGGGTACGTTTGTGCCGGGTGCTGCACTCGAAGCGTTTATCGACGGATTGTCACGTGACGTGCTGGTCGTCCTGGATGAAGCCTATACCGAATACCTGCGGCCCGAACATCGCTACGACAGCATGGCGTGGCTGAAGAAGTTTTCAAATCTGGTGATCACCCGGACCTTCTCGAAAGTTTACGGACTTGCTGGCTTGCGTGTGGGTTATGCGGTGTCTTCACCCGCCGTGGCCGATCTGATGAACCGCGTGCGCCAGCCCTTCAACGTCAACAGCCTGTCATTGACCGCTGCAGCTGCCGCGCTGGAAGACGAAAAATTCATTCGCGAGAGTTATGAACTGAATTGCCGCGGCATGGATCAGGTTGTTGCCGGGCTGAAGCAGCTGGGCCTGCAGCACATTCCGTCGTACGGCAACTTCGTGACTTTCAAGGTGCCGGGCGCCGGGGAGGTTTTTGAGAAGCTGCTGCGTGCCGGCGTCATCGTGCGGCCGATTGCCGCCTACGGCATGCCCGATCATCTGCGCGTGTCGATCGGACTCGAGTCCGAGAATGCCCGCTTTCTGGACGCGTTGCGGCAGGTGCTCGCCGCCTGACCGTCCCGGGACTATTCCATGGCGACCAAACCCCGCATCAACAAACTCGTCGTTATCGGAGTTGGCCTGATCGGCGGCTCCTTTGCGCTGGCTCTGAAAAAGGCGCGCATGGTCCGGCAGGTGGTCGGTGTCGGCCGCAGTCGCAAGAACCTTAAGGATGCACTGCGTCTGGGTGTTATCGACAAGGCCGAGAGCGATGCTGCGCATGCCGTGGCAGGCGCCGATCTTGTGCTGGTCGGGGCGCCGGTGGGGCAGATGCCGGGAATCTTCGCGCGTATCGCGCCCTTCCTGTCGCCGCATACCGTGGTGACCGATGCGGGCAGCACCAAGCAGGACGTGATCAATGCGGCACGCAAGCACCTCGGCGCGCATTTCCCGATGTTTGTGCCGGCGCATCCGATTGCCGGCACCGAACACAGCGGTGCGGCGGCGGCCTTTCCCGAACTGTTCCGTGACCGCAACCTGATCCTTCTCCCGCAGAAAGAGACCAAAGCGGCGGCAGTGCGCCTGGTGCGATCGGCATGGGCCGCCTGCGGCGCGAACATCGTGAGGCTGAAGGCAGAAGAGCACGACGAAATTTTCGGCGCGGTGAGTCATCTGCCGCATGTCGTGGCCTTTGCGCTGGTCAATCTGCTGGGGCAGCGGCGCGACGCCAAGCGGCTGCTGGGTTTCTCCGGTGGTGGTCTGCGCGATACCGTGCGCATTGCCGGCAGTTCACCGGAGATGTGGCGCGACATCTGCGTGGCCAATCGTGGCGCGCTGGTACCGCTGCTCGACGGCTATATCAGTGAACTCGAGGCCGCGCGGGCGTCGCTGGCGGCCGGCGACGGCGATGCGCTGGAGTCGATGTTCCTCGCGGCACAGCAGGCGCGGGCGCGCTGGCTGGTGCAACGGAAGTAGTTTCTGACGATGAGCCCGGAGAAGCCCGAATTCCTGGATCTGCAGCCGATCCGCGCGGTGCGCGGCACGGTGTTGCTGCCGGGGTCGAAGAGCATCACCAACCGCATGTTGCTGCTGGCGGCATTGGCGCAGGGCAGGACCACGCTGCGCGAGGTGCTGGAGTCGGATGACACCCGCTACATGCTTGCAGCCCTGGACTGGCTCGGCGTCAAGAACCGCCAGGCCGGGGAACTCACGGTCGAGATCGAGGGCGGCAACGGTCCGTTTCCGGTCAAAAAAGCGGAACTGTTTCTCGGCAATGCCGGTACGGCGGTACGCACGCTGACGGCGGCGCTGGCTTTCTGCGGCGGCGAATACCGTGTCGACGGCGTCGCGCGCATGCACGAGCGGCCGATCGGCGATCTGGTCGATGCGCTGCGTGCGCTGGGGGCAAAAATCGATTATCTCGGCAACGACGGTTTCCCGCCGCTGGCAATTCATGCAGCTTCGCTCAATGCGCGGGGCGAAGTCAGCATTCGCGGCAATGTGTCGAGCCAGTATTTGACCGGTCTGTTGATGGCCTTGCCGCTGCTGGGCATGCAGACCGTGGTGCGCATCGATGGTGAACTGATTTCCAAGCCGTATATTGAGATTACGCTCAATGCGATGAGCCGTTTCGGCGTCGAGGTGCAGCGCGACGGCTGGACGGCATTCACGGTGCCGGCCGATGCGCGTTATGTCAGTCCGGGCGAACTGTATGTCGAGGGCGATGCGTCTTCAGCATCCTATTTCCTTGCGGCCGGTGCAATCAGTGGTTTAAGTGGCGGTGGCCCGGTGCGGGTGCAGGGCGTGGGCCGCGACAGCACGCAGGGTGATGTGCGGTTTGCCGATGCGCTGGCGCAGATGGGCGCGGCGATCAGCATGAGCGAGAACTGGATAGAAGCGACGGCCGGTGGCGAGGCAAGAGAGCGCGGCCGTCTGCGCGCCTTGGAACTCGACTGCAACCACATTCCGGATGCGGCGATGACGCTGGCGATGGCGGCCTTGTTTGCCGACGGCACGACGGTCTTGCGCAATATCGGCAGCTGGCGGGTCAAGGAGACGGACCGCATCGCGGCAATGGCCAAGGAACTGGCCAAACTGGGCGCCGGCATTGAGGAGGGCGCGGATTACCTGAAGATCACGCCGCCGACGCAGTGGCGGGCGGCGACCATCGATACCTATGACGACCACCGCATGGCGATGTGCTTCTCGCTGGCGGCGCTGGGCGGGGTTCCGGTGCGGATCAACGATCCGGGCTGTGTGGCCAAAACCTTCCCGGACTATTTCCGGGTCCTGGCTGATGTGACTGTTCCCGCGGCATGAGCGTTTCCGCGATTCCGGTCATTGCCATCGACGGGCCCTCGGCATCGGGTAAGGGGACTATTGCTGCGGCCGTGGCGCAGCGCCTCGGTTTTCATTATCTCGATAGCGGTGCGCTGTACCGGATCGTCGGTTTGGTGGCCGGAGAGCGCAGAATAAACCTCGACAATGATTTAGAAGTATCCCGTATTGCATTGAATTTAAACATTAAATTTAATGGGGAAGATGTCTGGGTTGATGGTCGTGAGGTGTCCGGTCTGATCCGGGGTGAAGTGGCCGGCGCTGCCGCATCGCGGGTCGCCGCCTTGCCGGGCGTGCGTGCGGCTCTGATGACCCTGCAGCGCAACTTCCGTCAGCAGCCCGGTCTGGTGGCCGACGGGCGCGATATGGGCTCAGTGGTTTTTCCGGATGCCGGCCTCAAAATCTACCTGACGGCGACCCCGGAAGAACGGGCGCAAAGACGCTATAAGCAGTTGATCTCAAAGGGAGTCGATGCTAGTATGGCCGCCCTTTTGCAGGACATCTGCGACCGCGATCATCGCGACAGCAACCGCGCCGCGGCCCCCCTGCTGAAGTGTTCCGATGCCATTGAATTCGACACCACCGGTATTCCGGTGCAGTCGGTCGTGGCGAAGGTCCTGCAGCTGTATCAAGATCGTCAAAAAGAGCAGTAAAAAGCATTACCTGGTGCCACGGGCCGCCAAATCCCGTGGTTTGTTCAACCCACTCCCGTTTCTGTAGCGGGTGTGTTAACCTACTGATTACAATCATGAAACAAACACCTCAAGCCGCTGCCACCGAAAGCTTTGCCGCACTCTTTGAAGAGAGTCTGACCCTCAAAGAAATGCGCATCGGCGAAGTCATTACCGCCGAAGTCGTCCGCATTGATGACAATTTTGTTGTGGTCAACGCCGGCCTCAAATCCGAAAGCTATATCGCTGCGGAAGAATTCCATAACGATCGCGGTGAAGTCGACGTCAAGCCCGGCGACTTTGTCAGTGTCGCGATCGAGTCCCTTGAAGACGGTTACGGCGAAACCCGCCTGTCGCGCGACAAGGCCAAACGTCTGGCTGCATGGCACGAACTGGAAGATGCCCTCGAGAAGGGCAACATTATTTCCGGCATGATCAGCGGCAAGGTCAAAGGCGGCCTGACCGTGATGATCAACGGCATCCGCGCCTTCCTGCCGGGTTCGCTGGTCGATACGCGCCCTGTGAAAGACACGACGCCGTACGAAAACAAACAGATGGAGTTCAAGGTCATCAAGCTGGACCGCAAGCGCAATAACGTCGTGGTGTCACGCCGTGCCGTGCTTGAAGCCAGCCAGGGTGAAGAACGCCAGAAGCTGCTCGAGAACCTGCGCGAAGGCGTCACGGTCAAGGGCATCGTCAAGAACATCACCGACTACGGCGCGTTCGTGGATCTGGGCGGCATCGACGGCCTGCTGCAC
This sequence comes from Burkholderiales bacterium, assembly GCA_030833315.1. Classification (GTDB taxonomy): domain Bacteria; phylum Pseudomonadota; class Gammaproteobacteria; order Burkholderiales; family SG8-41. The sequence continues at coordinate 5,926 of JAURHM010000059.1, read as the reverse complement.
ATCACCGATCTCGCCTGGCGTCGCGTCAAGCATCCGTCCGAGATGCTGAGCGTCGGCGACGAAGTCACCGCAAAAGTGCTGAAGTTCGACCAGGAAAAGAACCGCGTCTCGCTGGGCATGAAGCAGCTGGGCGAAGATCCGTGGGTGGGCCTGTCGCGCCGTTATCCCCCGAACACCCGCCTGTTCGGCAAGGTTTCGAACCTCACCGACTACGGCGCGTTTGTCGAGATCGAGCCGGGCATCGAAGGTCTGGTTCACGTCTCCGAGATGGACTGGACCAACAAGAACGTGCACCCGTCGAAAGTCGTGCAGCTCGGCGACGAAGTCGAAGTCATGGTGCTGGAGATCGACGAGGACCGTCGCCGCATTTCGCTGGGCATGAAGCAGTGCATGGCAAATCCGTGGGAAGAGTTCTCGATGAACAGCAAGAAGGGCGACAAAGTGAAGGGCCAGATCAAGTCGATCACCGACTTCGGCATCTTCATCGGCCTGGCTGGCGGTATCGACGGTCTGGTTCACCTGTCCGACCTTTCATGGAACGAGGCCGGCGAGGAAGCCGTGCGCAATTACAAGAAGGGCGAGGAAGTTGAAGCGCAGGTTCTTTCCATCGATGTCGAGCGTGAGCGCATTTCGCTGGGCGTGAAGCAGTTGGAAGGGGATCCGTTCTCCAGCTACGTCGGCGGCCACGAGAAAAACTCGGTGGTCACCGGCACGGTCAAGTCGATCGATGCCAAAGGCGCCGTGATCAATCTCGATGGCGACATGGAAGGCTACCTGCGAGCGTCGGAAGTTTCGCGCGATCGCGTGGAAGATATCCGTACCAAGCTCAAAGAAGGCGACTCGGTTACTGCGATGATCATCAACGTCGACCGCAAAAATCGCACGATCAACCTGTCAATCAAGGCAAAAGACCTTTCAGAAGATACCGAAGCCATGCAGAAACTGGCCTCGGACAAACAGGCAAGCACCGGCACGACCAATCTTGGCGCGTTGCTCAAGGCCAAGCTGGACACAGCCAATACTCAACAATAAGGGAGCATCATGACCAAGTCGGAGTTGATCGCGAAACTGGCGGCACGTTATCCGCAGCTTGTGGCCAAGGACGCCGAACTGGCAGTGAAGATGATTCTGGATGCGATGGGCAAAAGCCTGTCGCAAGGTCAGCGCATCGAAATTCGGGGTTTTGGCAGTTTCGGTCTCAACTATCGACCGCCGCGCACCGGACGCAATCCAAAGTCCGGTGAGCGCGTGCAGGTTCCCGCCAAACACGTGCCGCATTTCAAGGCCGGCAAGGAACTGCGCGAACGCGTAGACGTCAAGAAATAGAGAGCGATCAGGCATCGTTCCCTCCAGCGGCATGGCCTTAAGGTCATGCCGCTTTTTTTATGTGAGGCGGCTTCGTGGGCAAGGGGCGAGCGTGATATTCTCAGTGGGCCATGCACTATCTTATGTGGACGATCAAGCTCTTCCTGTTTCTGCTGATTCTGTCGTTTGCGCTCGTAAACACGGATCCGGTGACCGTACGCTACTACCTCGGCTATCAGTGGCAGGCGCCGCTTGTCCTTGTGCTGCTGGTGGCGGTCTGCATCGGTGCGCTGGTTGGGCTGCTGGCGGGATTGTTCCAGGTGCTGCGTCTGCGACGCCAGGTGGCTGCGCTGAAGCGCGAACTGCGTGCGGTTCATCAGTCATCCGACGCACCGCTGTTGCCGCCTCCCGATCTTCTGTGACCCGCTGACCCGATGGATATCGAACTCTGGTGGTTACTGGCATTGCCGCTGTTTTTTGCGCTGGGCTGGCTCGCGGCGCGCGTCGACATCCGTCAAATCGTTTCGGAATCGCGGCTGTTGCCGGCATCCTACTTCAAGGGCCTCAATTTTCTGCTCAATGAGCAACCTGACAAGGCGATTGAAGCCTTCATCGAAGTGGCTCGGGTCAATCCGCAAACCATCGAACTGCATTTTGCGCTGGGCAGCCTGTTCCGGCGCCGCGGCGAAGTCGAACGCGCCATCCGCATGCACCAGAACCTCGCCGAGCGCGAAGATCTGGCGCAGGAGCAGAAGCTGCAGGCCCTGCTGGAACTGGCGCAGGATTACCTGAAGGCGGGGCTCCTCGACCGTGCCGAAGAACTGTTCCTGAAACTGGAAGGCACCACGCACTCGGAAGCCGCGCTGCGTTTCCTGCTGGAAATCTATGAGCAGGAAAAAGACTGGCACAAGGCCATCGGCATCGCGGAAAAGCTGGAGGCGCTGAGCGGACGTTCCTATCAGAAGGAAATCGCAAATTTCTGCTGTGAAATGGCGGCGCGCGCGCTGATGCAGTCGCGTCCGGCGGAAGCCCGCCCGCATCTGGATGCGGCACTGGTGCATCACCGGACCTGCGTGCGCGCGAACATGCTGCTTGGCGATCTCGAACGCGATCAGGGCAATCGTGCGTCTGCCATCGCCATCTGGCAGCGCATCGAGTCGCAGAATCCGGCCTATCTGTCGCTGGTTTCCGAACGGCTGCTGACGGCGTATCGTGATGAGGGTAAGCCGGAGGAGGGGCTTAACCTGCTGCGTGGCTATCTCGAAAAATACGCGTCACTCGATCTGCTCGACGTGGTGTATCAGGCCACGCTGGCTACCGGCGACACACCGGCGGCCTATCGCCTCGTACGGGATGAAGTGCGCCGCACGCCGACGCTGCTGGGCCTCGACAAACTCCTGGAGGCGCAATTGCTGGAAGCGCCCGCCGAAAAACGTCATGACCTGCAACTGATCAAGCAGCTGATCCACCAGCACACGCGCAGTCTCGCGATGTACAAGTGCGAGCACTGCGGCTTTCGTGCCCGGCAGTTCTACTGGCATTGCCCGGCCTGTGGTGATTGGGAAACCTATGCGCCTCGGCGCACCGAAGAGAAAGGCATACCGGCATGAGGCGAACCGGAGCCGGAGGTATACCGGCGTGAACAACAGGGATCTGGGGCCGCGCGTCATCGTCGCGCTGGATTATGCGACGGGCGCCGAGGCGCTGGCCTTTGCGCAGCGACTTGATCCGAAGCGCTGCCGGGTCAAGGTCGGCAAGGAACTGTTCACGGTTGCTGGCCCGGCTTTGGTCGAGCAGCTGGTCGCGCGGGGTTTCGACCTGTTCCTTGATCTCAAATATCACGATATACCCAATACTGTTGCCGCTGCCTGCAAGGCCGCAGCGGGGTTGGGCGTTTGGATGATCAATGTTCATGCCAGCGGCGGGCGCACGATGATGCAGGCAGCGCGCGAAGCGCTGGCCGGCCAGGTACGCCCCCCGAAACTGATTGCGGTGACCGTGCTCACCAGTCTGGGCGCTGAAGACCTGCGCGAAACCGGCCAGACCGAAGAGCCGGCGGTGCTGGCGGAACGTCTGGCCCGGTTGGCGGCGGCCAGCGGCATGGACGGCGTGGTTTGTTCAGCCCAGGAAGCTTCACGATTACGCCAAGCCTGCGGCACCGACTTCTGTCTGGTCACGCCGGGCATCCGGCTTCCGGATGCGGCACAGGACGATCAGAAGCGCATTGTGACCCCCGGAGTGGCGGTCAGCAGCGGCGCGGACTATCTGGTGGTCGGGCGGCCGATTACCAAGGCTGTCGATCCCTTGGCTGTCCTCGACCGCATCAATGCGGAAATTGCTGCTGCCACGGGCCGGTAAAATGGCGGGCTCATGAGCAATACTGAAAAAATCAAAACTGCGGCCATTCGCCGCGGACGCGTACTGGTCGTGGGCGATGTCATGCTCGACCGTTACTGGTTCGGTGACGTCAGCCGGATCTCGCCCGAAGCGCCGGTGCCGATCGTCAAGGTTGATCGCATCGAGGATCGACCGGGCGGCGCAGCCAATGTAGCGCGCAATGCGGCGGCGCTGGGCACGAAAACGTCGCTGCTGTCGGTGGTTGGTCGTGATGAGCCGGGTCGCTGCCTGCAGCAGCTGTTGCGCCGGGAAAAAGTGGCGACCAGCCTGCACGCCGACGCAACCATTTCGACGACGGTGAAGCTGCGTGTGATCGGCCGCCAGCAGCAGCTGCTGCGCGCCGATTTCGAAACCGTGCCCAGCCATGAAGTGCTGGCTTCGAAACTCAAGGATTACCAGCGTCTGCTGAAAACGGCGGATGTGGTGATTCTGTCTGACTACGGCAAGGGCGGGCTGGCGCATATCGCCAAAATGATTGCGCTGGCCCGCAAACGCGGCATTCCGGTTCTGGTCGACCCCAAAGGTGAGGACTACTCACGTTATCGCGGTGCCACGCTGGTAACGCCCAACCGCGCCGAGCTGCGTGCGGTGACCGGGCGCTGGACCAGTGAAGCCATGCTCAACAGCAAGGCGCAGGCGCTGCGCCAGCGGCTGGGACTCGGCGCATTGCTGCTGACGCGCAGTGAAGAAGGCATGACGCTGTACCGGCGCGGTAGCCGGCTGCATGTGCCGGCGCAGGCCCGTGAAGTCTATGACGTCAGCGGCGCCGGCGACACGGTGATCGCCACGATTGCCGTGATGCTGGCGGCGGGTGAGGACATGGAAAGTGCAGTGCGTATTGCCAACCGCGCCGCGAGCATCGTCGTCGGCAAGTTCGGCACGGCGGTGGTTCATCCCGAAGAGCTGTTTCCCGCGCAGGCGAAGGAGTAAGCATGGTTTATGTCGTGACTGGCGCGGCGGGCTTTATCGGATCGAACCTGGTCAAGGGGCTCAACGCCCAAGGCATCAACAATGTGCTGGCCGTGGACGACCTGACTCAGGGCGACAAATTCCGCAATCTCGTGGATTGCGCGATTACCGATTACCTCGACAAGGATGAGTTTCTGGCACGCATCCGCGCCGGACAGTTCCGTCGCGGCATCAAGGCGATTTTCCATCAGGGCGCCTGCTCGGATACCACGGCGAGCGACGGAAAATATGTGATGGACGTCAATTACGCCTACTCCGGTGCCTTGCTCGATTTCTGCCAGTCGGAGCAGGTCCCGTTCATTTATGCGTCCTCTGCCGCGACTTATGGTGCACACACCGAGTTCCGTGAAGACCCGGTCTGCGAAGGTCCGCTGAACGTCTATGGTTATTCCAAGCTGCTGTTCGACCAGCGGGTGCGCCGCTTGCCGGTGGCGGGATCGCAGGTTGTCGGTCTGCGTTACTTCAATGTCTACGGCGACCGCGAGCAGCACAAGGGGCGCATGGCGTCTGTGGCTTTTCACTTCTTCAACCAGTATCACGCCGATGCGCATGTGCGTCTTTTCGAAGGTAGCGGCGGCTTTGGCAACGGCGAGCAGCGGCGGGATTTTGTGTCCGTCGAGGACGTGGTCAAGGTCAATCTGTTTTTTTTGCAGAACCCGGATAAATCCGGCATTTTCAATTGCGGCACCGGTGCCGCCCAGTCGTTCAATGACGTCGCCGTCACCATGCTCAACAGCTGCCGCAGTGCTGAGGGGCGTCCGACCCTGGCGCTGCATGAGCTGCAGCAGCAGGGGTTGCTGCGTTACGTTCCTTTCCCGGGTGACCTCAAAGGTAAATATCAAAGCTACACACAGGCCGATCTGACGGCATTGCGTGCTGCCGGTTACACCGCGCCTTTCCTGACGGTGGAGCAAGGTGTGTCGCGTTACTGCCACCAGTTGCTGGCGCGCAGCGGGGGCTGAGCATGTATCGCTCACTCGAAGCCTTTGTCGGCAACACGCCGCTGGTTCGCTTGCATCGCATTCCGGGGGCGACCGACAACGTCATCCTCGCCAAGCTGGAGGGCAATAATCCCGCCGGTTCGGTGAAAGACCGGCCGGCGCTGTCGATGATCCGCCGGGCGCAGGAACGCGGCACCATCAAGCCTGGTGACACGCTGATCGAACCTACCAGCGGCAATACCGGTATTGCGCTGGCGATGGCTGCAGCCATCATGGGTTACCGCATGGTCCTGATCATGCCGGAGAACCAGTCT
>JAURHM010000050.1 GCA_030833315.1 Burkholderiales bacterium | reverse complement strand
TAGCGGCTGGCGCGGATGCGGGTTTGGCCGCAGCGGGCACAGCTGCAGGCTGGGCCGGCGCAGCGACCGCCACATCACCCTCAATGCGCAACAGCTCATCGCCGCGGAAAATCACCGTCACTACACGTTGCTCGGCAAGCTCACCGGCCTTGTGCATCATGTAAAAATAATCCCAGCGGTCATTGCGGAAAGGATCCACTATCAATGGCGTACCCAGCGCAAATCTGACCTGGCTGCGCGACATGCCGGGCTTGAGTTTGGCCAGCATGTCCTGAGTGACGAAATTGCCCTGCTGGACATCAATCTTGTAGGGCTTTAGCGGAAGCATCGGCATACTGCTGCAGCCAACCAGTAGCAGAGCCATGATTGTGATCAAAATTTTCATTGGATACCGGGTTGCAATCGAGCCGTCAGATACCGGCGTTTGTCAGCAAATTTTCAGTCAACTTTGCTGATATCATAGCTGAGAACCAGCTCGCATGAGCGCCCATTCCCCACAGGACGAGCGATGAGTTCCCCGGAGCACCTCAAAACCATCGGCCTCAAGGCCACCCTGCCGCGCCTGCGTATCCTCGAACTGTTCGAGAAGAGCGACGTGCGCCACCTCGCCGCAGAGGACGTCTACAAAAAACTGGTCGAGGAAGGCACTGACTCCGGACTCGCCACGGTTTACCGCGTACTTACGCAATTCGAGCAGGCAGGCCTGATCGTGCGTCACCATTTTGAATCCGGCAAAGCGGTTTATGAGCTTAACCGGGGCAGCCACCACGATCATCTGGTCTGCGTACAATGCGGCCACGTCGAAGAGTTCTATGACGCCGAAATCGAAAAGCGTCAGGAAAAAGTGGCGAACGACCGCGGATTCCGCATCAGCGACCATTCACTGCACATCTACGCGGACTGCATCCGCGACAACTGCCCGCGCAAACCCAAGAACTGACGTTAGCGCTCGGCCCGCGTGCGCAGAACCGGTCAGCAGCCCAGCTGTTCGGCAAGGTCGATAAAACTCGAGGCATTGAACGAAAACTCCGCCTCCGGCGCGAGATCGGGATTGTTATTGCGGCCGTACTCATGTGGCCGCTGGATGAACGCCGTTTTCAGACCGCACTTTGCCGCCGCACGAAGATCGTGCTTGTGAGAAGCCACCATCATCAATTCGTCAGGCTGAACATCCAGCCGGTCGGCGGCGCCCAAGTACATCTCGGGATCCGGCTTGAAATGGCCGAAGGTGTCGGAGGACAACACACAATCCCAGGGCAGTCCGCCGTTTTTGGCCATATTGACCAGCAGACCAGTATTGCCGTTGGACAGCGTGGAAATCACGAACTTCGATTTCAGGCGCTTCAGCCCGCGCACCGTATCAGGCCATGGCCTCAGCCGGTGCCAGACGCGGTTGAGATGGAATTTCTCGGCCTCCGACAGGGTGCTCACGCGGAACTGCTGCAGCACGTCTTCAAGAATGTCGCGGTGCATGACGTCGATCTTGGCAAAAGTGGCCTTACCGCTGCGCACACGGTCCATTGCCGGACGATAGCCGCCGCGCCAGGCGCGTGCGAAATTGACCGCGTTGATACGCAGCCCCTTGTCTTTGGCCAGTTCGCGCACCTCGCGCGCCACCGAACCGTGCCAGTCCACCACGGTTCCGAAGACGTCGAACACCAGCGCCTTGATTTCAGCCATTACTTAGCCCCTTTCTTACCGCGCAAGACGGCACCGCGTCCTGACTGCTGCAGCATCTCCGTCGCATGCCGGCGGGTTGTCTCGGTGATTTTCATGCCGCCAAGCATGCGGGCGATTTCTTCCACCCGGCCATCCGCATCCAGCGGGTTGACGGTCGAAGCTGGCTTGCCGCCCGATCCGTCCTTGCGCACCCGCCATTGACGGTCGGCACAGGCCGCGACCTGGGGCAGATGCGTGATGCACATGACCTGATGCCTCTCACCCAGTTCGCGCAGCATGCGCCCTACGATTTCAGCAACACGACCGCCGATACCGACATCCACCTCATCGAAAATTAGCGTCGGCACCTTCGCCACGCGTGACAGCACGGTCTGGATGGCCAGCGACAGCCGCGACAGTTCGCCGCCGGAAGCCGTTTTCGCAATCGGCTGCGGCGTCATGCCCTGGTGGGGCGCAACGCAGAATTCGATCTGCTCCAGACCATGAGCCGCAGGATTTTCCAGCGTCTCCATTGAGATCTCAAACACACCTCCCTGCATTGCCAGATCCTGCATGCCGGACGTTACCGCCTCGGACAGCTTTTTCGCCGCCTTCCTGCGACCTGCAGTCAGTTTTTTTGCCGTTTCCCGATAAACCGCCTCGGCTTCGGTTTCACGGCGGCGCAGGGTTTCCGGATCGCCGCCAGCACCGAGCTCTGCAAGACGCTCGCGGGTATGCTCTGCCAGTTCCGGCAGCACATCGGGATCCACGCGGTATTTGCGGGCTGCCGTATGCAGCGCATCAAGACGCTGCTCGACTTCGCGCAAACGTTGCGGATCCAGATCTGTGCGTTCACTGTAATGGCGAAGCGCATTAGCGCCCTCCTGCAACTGGATCTGCGCGGGCACCAATGCATCGAGGATTTCTTTGAGCCGATCATCGTGCTTCAGCAGCGGCTGAAGCCGTGCCAGCACCGCATTCAACTGATCGAGCGCTGCGCCTTCACCTTCAGAGAGCATTTCGACACCGGCCTGCGCTGCCTCGATCAGGCTGGCGGCATGCGCCAACCGTGCATGCTCGGCGCCAACCGCCGCCCACTCGCCGGGCATCAGCTTCAATGCGTCGAGTTCCTGCGACTGCCATTCCAGACGTTCACGTTCGGCATTGATCGCCGCGGCATTGCCCTCGAAAGCCAAGCGCTCCTCGCGACGCCGCTGCCAGGTCCGCCAGGCTTCGGCAACCAGTTCCACCTGCGCCTCCAGGCCGCCATAGGCATCGGTCAACGCGCGCTGGTTGGCCGGACGACTCAGCGACTGGTGCTGGTGCTGACCGTGGATGTCGACAAGGAAATTGCCGGCTTCGCGCAATTGCGCGGCTGTTGCGGCATGGCCGTTGATGAAGCCGCGCGAACGGCCGGAGGTTTCGACCACCCGCCGCAGGAGACAGACACCTTCGTCGCCGGACAAATCGCTGTCGCTGAGCCAGTCCGCCAGCGCACGATGGCTGTCCACATCGAATTCGGCAGTAATGTCGGCGCGGGCCGCGCCCTGACGGATCACAATCGGATCCGCGCGCTCACCCAGCGCAAGGGCGAGCGCATCAATCAATATCGATTTGCCGGCGCCGGTCTCGCCGGTGAGCACCGTGAAACCGGTGCCGAATTCGAGTTCCAGACGCTCGACAATGACAAAATCGGTGATGGTCAGACGACGCAGCATGGATGGGTCCGAAGCCGCAGCGGTCAGTCGCGGTTCCAGTGCAGCTTCTCACGCAGCATCGCGTAATAGCTGTGGCCGACGGGGTGCAGCAGCTTGATCTGATGCGGGTAACGGCGCACGACGACGCGGTCGCCTTCGCGCAGATCAAAATGCGAATGACTGTCGAAATGCGCGCGCGGATCGTCGGCACTGCGCACGACGATTTCGACAACGCTGTTGGCGCTGATTACGATCGGCCGGTTGGACAGGGTATGCGGCGATACCGGCACCAGCGTCATCACGGAAAGCGAAGGGTGCACGATCGGTCCGCCGGAAGACAGGGCGTAAGCCGTCGAACCGGTCGGCGTCGCCACAATCAGGCCGTCGGAGCGCTGGTTATAGATGAACTGACCGTCGATGCGCACCTCGATGTCGACCAGGCCACCCTTGAATCCCTTGGCGACCACAACATCGTTGAAAGCCAGCACCTCAAACACACGTTCCTGTCCGCCGTTGTTACCGCTCCACACTTCGGACTCGAACAGCATGCGCTCTTCAGTGACGAACTGGCCGTCAAGAATCGCCGTGATCGTCTCGAACATGGTGTCGAGCGAAATGTCAGTGAGGAATCCCAGCCTCCCCTGATTGATGCCGACCAGCTCGACATCATAGGGAGCAAATGTGCGCGCGATATTGAGCATCGTGCCGTCGCCGCCGATGACAATCGCCAGATCGGCCTCACGACCCAGGTCCTCCAGCAGCAGCACTTCATACGGACAGTTCTGGATATGCGCCGCCGTCAGCCGGTCGAGGAGCACCTTGACGCCGCGGGTTTCCAGAAAGCGTGCGAGACGCATTACCGGCTCGGCAACTTCCGGAGTCTTGTATTTGCCGATCAGCGCGATAGTGGGGAATGCAACAGGCATGGCCGCATTAAACCACAATTCCCGCGCAGCCGGCAGCGCGCAAATTCAATTAAAACAATGCATTGGCGCTCGCCCCCGATGAGTGCTGGCCGGCTGAACTTTTTGTGTAAAATGATTTTATGGCTCAAGAATTCCATGCACTCAACGAACGTGCGCAACTGCTGCTGAAAACCCTGGTGGAACGTTATATCGCCGACGGCCAGCCCGTCGGCTCTCGTGCGCTCTCCAAATACTCCGGCCTCGACCTGTCACCGGCAAGCATCCGCAATGTGATGGCCGATCTCGAGGATATGGGATTCATCGCCAGCCCGCATACCTCCGCCGGTCGCATCCCGACGCCGCGCGGCTACCGCTTTTTTGTCGATACCCTGCTCACCGTCAAACCGCTGGACCGCATAGAGATCAACCAGCTTGAAGGCCAGCTGCAGATCAACAACACGCAGAAACTGGTGGCCTCGGCCTCGCATCTGCTGTCTGACCTGACCCGCTTTGCGGGCGTTGTCGTCACACCCCGCCGCAGCAGCGGCTTCCGCCATATTGAATTTCTCAAGCTTGCGGAAAAACGCATCCTGCTGATCCTGGTCACTGCCGAAGGCGACGTACAGAACCGCATCATCCAGACCGACAAGACCTACACGCCCTCGGAACTGGTGGAAGCCGCGAATATCCTTAATCAGAATTACGCCGGATGCAGCTTCGACGAAATCCGCCGCCGCGTGCATGCCGAACTCAAACAGGTTCAGGAGCATATGTCGCAGCTGATGGCCGCAGCCCTCGCCGCCGGCGATCAGGCCGTCAGCGAATCCGCGGAGGACGTGGTGATCTCGGGCGAGGTCAACCTGCTCGGCATCGACGACCTGTCATCGAACATGACCAAGCTGCGCGATCTGTTCAATCTGTTCGAACACCGCTCCACTCTGCTGCAACTCCTTGACCACTCCAGCCGCGCCCAGGGCGTGCAGATTTTCATCGGCGGTGAGGCCGGCCTGCAGCCACTGGATGAATGCAGCGTCGTCACCGCACCCTACGAGGTCGACGGCAAGATTGTCGGCACTGTCGGCGTCATCGGCCCGACGCGGATGGCCTACGAACGGGTGATCCCCATTGTCGACATCACCGCAAAACTGCTCAGCAGCGCACTGACCCTGCGCTGAGCGGCCCGCACGGCCCGTTTTAGCCCGTTTAACGTTTTAGCCCGTTTAATTCTCTCCTTTCCGTTTTCACTGAATCGTAAAGCCATCATCATGGGTTTCCCCAAAGAACCGCCCTACGCGCACGGCAGCACCCCGAAGATCGGCGTGCTGATCATCAACCTCGGCTCGCCGGAAGCGGCCACCCCAGCAGCAGTTCGCACCTATCTTCGCGAATTCCTGTCGGACCCCTACGTCGTCGAGATTCCGCGTCCGGTATGGTGGCTGATCCTTAACCTGCTCATCCTGACCACACGCCCCAAGGCTTCAGCAGAACGTTATGCGCAGGTTTGGACCAAGGACGGCTCGCCGCTGAAGGTGCACACCGAGCGCCAGGCCACGATGCTGCGCGGCTATCTCGGCGAACGCCTGAAGCAGCCGCATGTCGTTGAATACGCGATGCGCTACGGCAACCCTTCGATCCGCTCGAAACTGGCATCACTGAAAGACCAGGGCTGCGACCGCATCCTGCTGCTGCCGCTGTATCCACAGTATTCGGCGAGCACCACCGCCACCGTATTCCAGGAAGCCTTTGCCGCCATCGGCAAGATGCGTAACCAGCCGGCACTGCGCACCGTCAAACATTTCCACGACGACGAGGCTTACATCAAGGCTTCGGCGCAGTCGATCCAGGACTACTGGTTCAAACACGGCCGCGGCGATCATCTGGTACTGAGTTTTCACGGCGTGCCACGGCGTACGCTGGACCTCGGCGATCCCTACCACTGCGAATGCCTGAAAACCGGCCGCCTGATCGCCGAACAGATCGGCCTCAAGCCCGAATCTTATTCCGTCACTTTCCAGTCGCGTTTCGGCCGTGCAGAATGGCTGAAGCCCTACACCACGGAAGTGATCAAAGGCCTGGCCAAAAAGAAAGTCGGTCGCGTTGATGTAGCCTGCCCGGGCTTTGTCAGCGACTGCCTGGAAACGCTGGAAGAAATCGCCATTGAAGCCAAAGGCGACTTCCTCATCAACGGCGGCAAGGAACTCCACTACATCCCCTGCCTCAACGAACGTGACGACTGGCTGCACGCGCTGACCGACATAACGCTGAAGAACCTTCAGGGCTGGAACAACAGCGCAACACCGGAAAGCCTGAAAGCCGCCAAAAACCGCGCCCTCGAGCTCGGCGCGAAGTCATAAGTCCCGCTGCACGGTTCTTCCCTTGAACCGCCGGGTAAATTCCAGCCATCAACCTTAATAATAACAATAAAAACAAATACTTATAAATTTTCTGCCATACCCTTGAAATCGCCGAGGTCAGCCCAATATGGTGTGAGCTTATTCATAACCATACTGCAAAAACGCCATGACGCAGGAATCGCCGGACCTGAAACCCGAAAACACCGCCGAAGCCGCCGCTACTGATACCAAGCCGGCACCGGAGACCATGCCCTCGACCGAGGAGCTGCTGCGCAAGGCTGAACTCGACGCCCAGGAGCACCACGACGCCTGGCTGCGCGCCAAGGCCGAGACCGAAAACATCCGCAAGCGCGCGGTCAGCGATGTCGCCAACGCGCACAAATACGCGGTTGAGAATTTCGCGGCCGAACTGCTGGCGGTTCGAGACAGCCTTGAAGCCGCACTGGCGGTTGAGACCGCCACGGTCGAAACCCTGAAAAGCGGCGCCGAGCTGACGCTGAAGCAGCTCTCCTCCGCCTTTGAAAAGCACAAGGTGGTCGAGGTAAATCCGGTCGGCGAAAAATTCGATCCGCACCGCCACCAGGCGATCAGCATGGTGCCGTCGGAAGCCGCACCGAACACCGTGATCAGCGTGTTGCAGAAAGGTTATGTGCTGCACGACCGGATCATCCGCCCGGCGATGGTTATCGTCGCCAAAGCCCCGGACGCTTGAAAACCACGGTAACGACCCCAGATTACAGAACAAGACAGCCGGCACAGTGATCCGTCAATTATTCAGCAGCATCAATAATTTACAGATCATCCGGCACGATAGAATTTACAGCTGAGAGGTAATAGAAATGGGCAAGATCATTGGTATCGACCTGGGCACCACCAATTCCTGCGTGGCGGTGATGGAAAACGGCCAGCCGAAGGTCATTGAAAACTCCGAAGGCGCGCGTACCACGCCGTCGATCGTCGCCTATATGGAAGACGGCGAGATCCTCACCGGCGCGCCGGGCAAACGCCAGGCGGTGACCAACCCCAAAAACACCCTCTATGCCGTCAAGCGCCTGATCGGCCGCCGCTTCGAAGAAAAAGAAGTGCAGAAGGACATCGACCTGATGCCCTACAAGATCGTCAAGGCCGACAACGGCGACGCCTGGGTGGAAGTGCGCGGCAAAAAAATCGCCGCGCAGGAAGTCTCCGCGCAGGTGCTGATCAAGATGAAAAAGACCGCCGAGGATTATCTCGGTGAAGAAGTCACGGAAGCCGTGATCACGGTGCCGGCGTACTTCAATGATTCCCAGCGCCAGGCAACCAAGGACGCAGGCCGCATCGCGGGCCTCGACGTCAAGCGCATCATCAACGAGCCGACTGCGGCTGCGCTGGCCTTCGGCATGGACAAGAAAAAGGGCGACCGCAAGGTTGCCGTTTATGACCTCGGCGGCGGCACCTTCGACGTGTCGATCATCGAAATCGCAGAAATCGAAGGCGAGCACCAGTTTGAAGTGCTGTCGACCAACGGCGACACCTTCCTCGGCGGCGAAGACTTCGACCAGCGCCTGATGGATTACCTCTGTGACGAGTTCAAGAAGGAATCCGGCGTTGACCTGAAAAAAGACATGCTCGCGCTGCAGCGCCTGAAAGACGCGGCTGAAAAAGCCAAGATCGAACTGTCGTCCTCGCAGCAGACCGAGATCAACCTGCCATACATCACGGCGGATGCCTCAGGTCCAAAACACCTGGCGATCAAGATCACCCGCGCCAAGTTCGAATCGCTGGTCGAGGAACTGATCGCACGCACCATCAAACCCTGCGAAATCGCGGTCAAGGATGCCGGCGTCAAACTCTCCGACATCGAAGACGTGATTCTTGTCGGCGGCCAGACGCGCATGCCGAAAGTGCAGGAAGCCGTCAAAGCGTTCTTCGGCAAGGAACCGCGCAAGGATGTCAACCCGGATGAAGCGGTTGCTGTCGGCGCGGCCATTCAGGCCGGTGTGCTCAAGGGCGACGTCAAGGACGTGCTGCTGCTCGACGTGACCCCGCTGTCACTGGGCATCGAGACACTGGGCAGCGTGATGACCAAACTAATCCAGAAAAACACCACGATCCCCACCAAGGCCTCTCAGGTGTTCTCGACCGCCGAAGACAACCAGAACGCGGTGACCATCCACGTGCTGCAAGGCGAGCGCGAAATGGCGAAAGCCAACAAGTCGCTCGGCCAGTTCAACCTGACAGACATCCCGCCGTCACCGCGCGGCATGCCGCAGATCGAAGTCACCTTCGACATCGACGCCAATGGCATCCTGCACGTGTCGGCCAAGGACAAGGCCACCGGCAAGGAAAACAAGATCAAGATCCAGGCCAGCTCTGGTCTGTCGGAGGAAGAGATCCAGCGCATGGTCAAGGACGCCGAGGCCAATGCCGAGGAAGACAAGAAGCTGCGCGAACTCGTCGACACCCGCAACCAATGCGACGCAATGATCCACAGCGTCAAAAAATCGCTGACCGAGTATGGCGACAAGATCGGCGCTGACGACAAGGCCAAGATCGAAGCCGCACTGAAAGATGCCGAGGAAGCACTCAAGGGCGAAGACAAGAACGCGATCGAAGCCAAGACCCAGGCGCTGGCCCAAGCTGCGCAAAAACTCGGCGAAGAAATGCAGAAAGCACAGCAGGCCCAGGGCGCTGCTCCGGGCAGCGAGGCAAAAGCCGAAGCCGGCAAGAAAGACGACGGCAACGTGGTCGATGCCGAGTTCGAGGAAGTGAAAGACGGCAAGAAGTAATCCACTTAACTTCCCCGGTCAGGGCGCAGCGGTGTTGAGGATGTTTCCTCCGCGCCCTGCGCCTTTGGCGCATTGAGGGTAACGGAACGAAATGGCAAAAAAAGACTATTACGAAGTGCTCGGTGTAAACCGTGACGCCTCCGAGGACGAGCTGAAAAAGGCTTATCGCAAGCTCGCGATGAAGTGGCATCCGGACCGCAACCCGGACAATCCCAAGGCGGAAGAGCATTTCAAGGAAGCCAAGGAAGCCTACGAAATACTGACCGACGCACAAAAGCGCGCAGCCTATGACCAGTTCGGTCACGCCGGTGTTGATCCTTCCGCAGGCGGCGCCGCGGGCGCCGGCGCAGGCTTCGGCGATGCCTTTGGCGACATTTTTGGTGATATTTTCGGCGGTGGCGGCGGCGGACGCGGACGTTCGACGGTCTATCGCGGCGCCGACCTGCGCTACAACCTGGAAATTTCTTTGGAAGAAGCCGCGCGCGGTACCGAGACGCGCATCCGCATTCCGGCGATGGAGGAATGCGAAACCTGCCACGGCAGCGGCGCCAAGCCGGGCACCAAGCCGACCACCTGCACGACCTGTAACGGTCACGGCCAGGTGCGCATGCAGCAGGGCTTTTTCTCGATCCAGCAGACCTGCCCGCGCTGCCACGGCACCGGCAAGATGGTGGCCAATCCCTGCGGCACCTGCTCCGGCAGCGGTCGCGTCAAGAAACACAAAACGCTGGCGGTGAAAATCCCGGCCGGCGTTGATGAAGGTGATCGCATCCGCCTGTCCGGCGAAGGTGAAGCCGGCGTCAACGGCGGCCCAACCGGTGACCTGTATGTTGTCATCCAGATCAAGCAGCACAGCGTGTTCACCCGCGACCACAACGACCTGCACTGCGAAATGCCGATCAGCTTCACTACGGCGGCGCTGGGCGGGGAAATCGAAATCCCCACGCTCGATGGCTACGCCAAAATCAAGATCCCGGCAGAAACCCAGAGCGGCAAGGTATTCCGGCTGCGCGGCAAGGGCATCAAGGGCGTGCGCTCTACGGCCCACGGCGACTTGATGTGCCACGTCATCGTCGAAACGCCGGTCAGCCTGACTTCGCGCCAGAAGGAACTGCTACAGGAATTCGAGTCCATCAGCAACAAGGATGCCGCACGCCATAACCCGCGCGCGAAATCCTGGATGGACCGGGTGAAGGAGTTCTTCGCGGAATAAGCCGCGTCCTGCGGATACAAAAAGCCGGCGCATGCGCCGGCTTTTTAATTGCTTTTGATGCGTTCTATTGCTGCTGCAATTTCCCGTCGACCACCACCTTGGTGTATTTGGCGATTTCGGATTTGATGTAAGCACCGAATTCGGCTGTGCTGCCGCCCAGCGGATCAGCCCCCAGCGCCGACAGACGCTGCTGCACTTCCGGCAACTTCAGCGCCTTGTTGATATCGGCATTGAGCCGGTTGATCGCCACCGCCGGCGTGCCGGCCGGCACCACCGTGCCATACCAGTTGATCATGTCGTAACCGGCAACACCTGACTCGGCAACCGTCGGCACCTCAGACAGCGCCGGATTGCGCCTCGCGCTGCTCACCGCGATTGCGCGCAGCCGGCCCGCCTTGATGTGAGGCACCGCTACCGGTGCGGTGCTGAAAGCCACCGGCACCTCACCACCGATGACCGCCAGCGACAGCGGTGCGCCGCCTTTGTAGGCGACATGCGTCATCGCGGTTTTGGTCATGCTCTTGAACATTTCGGTGGCGATATGTTCGGGACTGCCGTCGCCTGAAGATGCGTAGTTGACCGGCCTCGATTTCGCCAGGGCAACGACCTCGGCGACTGTTTTCAGCGTAGACGCCGGCGGCACCACCAGGAACATAGGCACCGATGAGACATTGACCAGCGGGGTGAAATCACGCTCGAGGTCATAACCGAGTTTTTTATACAACGGCTTGCTGATCGCATGCGACACCGAAATGAACAGCACCGTATAACCATCCGGTGTCGCCTTCGAAGCAATTTCCGCGGCGAGATTGGCATTCGCACCCGGCCGGTTGTCGACGATCAGCTGCTGGCCGAGGCTTTCGGTCAGCTTGGCGCCGACCACCCGCGCCATGATGTCGGTGCCACCGCCCGGCGCATAACCAACCAGGAAACGGATGGACTTCACCGGATAGGCCTGGGCCAGAACCTGACCTGACGCTAGAACTATAAACAGCGCTGACAGCGCCATGACGATACGCCTCATGTGAACCCCCTCCGTTTATTGTTTTCCGGGAATCAGGCGACTGCGGCCTGCACCTTTTTGCTGCACAACTGTTTGACCACAGCGGCGGCAAAGCCCTGCGTGTTGCCGCGGCCACCCAGATCACCGGTGCGCACATCGGCATCCGCCAGTGCGGCATCCACAGCGACCTGGATTGCCTGATACGCCTGCTGGAACGCCGGCTTGTTGTGCCGGATGCCCAGCCATTCCAGCAGCATTCCTGCCGACAGAATCATGCCGCTGGGGTTTGCAATCCCTTTTCCGGCGATGTCTGGCGCCGAACCGTGACCGGCATTGGCAATGGCATGTTTGTCGCCTGCATTGATCGCCGCAGCCAGGCCCAATCCGCCCGACAGCGCGACCGCCAGATTCGACAGGATGTCGCCGAACATATTGGATATCAGAATGACATCGTGGCGTTCCGGGCGCGTGTAGATATCCGCCGCCATGGCATCGATATCCATTTCCCGCAATGTGATTTCCGGATGCGCTTTCGCCAGTTCATAGGACGGCGCCATGAACAATCCGTCAGTCATCTGCAGTACGTGGCGCTTACCGACCACAGTGACGCGTTTGCTGCGCCGCGCTGCATATTCGAAGGCAACCCTGGCGATGCGCGCCGAACCCTGGCGGGTGATCTTGCGTACTGACAGCGCGACGTCTTCAGTCGGCATGAACTCGCCGTTACCCTGGAACATCGTGCGGTCGGAATAAAAACCTTCGGTATTTTCACGCACGATCAGCGCATCAAGGCCGCGCCTCGCATCCGGCATGCCGGCGCGGCTGCGCGCCGGACGCAGATTGGCGTAGAGATCAAGACGCTTGCGGATGGTGCCGGGAATGTTGACGCCACCTTCAGCCAGCGGCGGGTAATCGGTCATGCCGCAAGGACCCACGATCACGCCGTCGGCATCGGTCGCCGCCTGCAGCGCGGCATCGGTCAGCGTGATGCCATGCTTGCGATGGCTGGCCATGCCGACTTCAATGTCGGCAAAACGCAGACCCAGCGAAAATTCGGCGTCCGCCGCCTTCACCACCGCCATCGCTGCAGCGATGATTTCCGGACCGATGTCATCACCGGCCATGACTACGATATTCATGCTTGCTCCCGATATTCAGCGGTGAAGACTATAACAGCGACGCTCAGACTGCGTTTCAGGCGGCGTATTTCTTGACAGTTTTCCAGTCGATTTCGAAACCGAAACCCGGCCGGTCACTGAGGTGCACCATGCCGTCCTTGACCTGCGCACGCTCGGTGAACAGCTCAAACCACAGCGGGTCACGGTCGGCGTTGCCATGCGATTCCACGCCGAAGCCCAGACGCGGGAAAGCCGAGATCAGATGGGCATGCACTTCGGGCACCAGATGCGGCGCGATGCGCACACCGTGCTGTTCGGAGAGATAACTGACGCGCAGCGATTCGGTGAATCCGGCAAAACGCGTCGAATCGAACTGCATGAAACCCAGCGCCCCGCTGGTAATAAAATCTCTGGCGGTAAAACGCGTCATTTCACGCTCGCCATGCGCCAGCGGAATTGTCGTGTTTTTCGCCAGCACCACAAAATCGGCAGGCTGCAGATACCAGTGCAGCGGCTCTTCCAGCCAGTAAATGTTGTAAGGCTCAACGGCATGGGCAAAACGGATGCAGTCATCCAGATCGTAGGCTGCGTTCATGTCAAGCATCAGGTGCACGTCATTGCCGATCGCCGCACGCGTCAGGCGGATACGCTCCACTTCCTTTTCGATGCTCAGCCCGGCCGTTTTCAGTTTCACAGCCTTGTATCCGCGCTTGACGAAATCCGCCAGCTCATCGGCGCAGACATGCAGCGGCGCATCGAGCTCGTAATATCCGCCGGTTGCATAGGAGAACAAAGGCTTGCCCTCGCCGCCCAGCAGTTTCCACACCGGCACATCCAGCGCCTTGCCCTTGATATCCCACAGCGCGCTGTCGATGCCGCCGATCGCCGCCATGATCTGCGGCCGGTCACCGCGCGACAGCGGCTGCGGCAGGCCGTCGCGCCCACCCATCCCGGTCGCCCGTGGCGAAGTCAGCGAGAACAGTTTTTCCCAGACCGCGACCTGCGCCGTGGCATCCATGCCGCGCGCCACTTCGCCGAGCAGTTCGACGTATTTGCAGATGTCCTTCAGCAGCGAGCCGTGGATTTGACCGATGCCGGTCAGGCCGTCATCCGTCTTGATTTCCACCAGCACGACGCTGGAGCTGTGCAATTCTTCGTGTGCAGTCCACAGCGTGTGCTTCAGCTTGGCGGAAACGGCATGGGCTTTGACGGAGGCAATGCGGGTCATGAAAAATCCTTAAATATTATTAATAAACAAATACTTGCAGTTAACTCTACAAACAAACACCAACAGCCGCCGCAGTCACCAGCGTCGCCAGCGTGCCGGAAACAATGGAACGCATGCCGAGCGCGACGATGTCATCGCGCCGCTCGGGCACCATCGCCGTCAGTCCGCCCAGCATGATGCCCAGACTGCCGAAATTCGCAAAGCCGCACAGCGCGTAAGTCATGATCACCCTGCTGCGCGGACTGAAAGCCTCCGCAGGCAGCTGCGCCAGTTGCAGATAGGCGACGAATTCATTGAGCACCGTTTTAACGCCCATCAGCGCACCGGCCGCCTGCGCCTCGGCCCAGGGTACGCCCGCCAGCCAGGTCAGCGGCGCCATCACGAAACCCAACGCACGCTCCATCGACATCGGTGCGCCATCAAATGCAGGCAGCCCTGCCAGCCCCAGATTGACCAACGTGACCAAGGCCACCAGCACAATCAGCAACGCGACGATGTTCAGCAATAACTGCAGGCCATCGACAGTGCCGCGGGTCACCGCATCCATCGCGCTGCGCGCCGGCGACGGCACATCCAGCCGCGCCGGCGTCGGACCGCCCTGCGGCGGCACCATCAGGGCCGCGACCACGATTGCCGCCGGCGCCGAGATGATCGACGCCGCGAGAATATGACCGATGGCATCCGGCACCGCAGGCCCGAGGATGCTCGCATACAACACCATTACGGTTCCCGCGACGCCGGCCATGCCGCAGGTCATCACGATGAACAGTTCGCCGCGGGAAAGCTTTGTCAGATAAGGCCGCACCACCAGCGGCGCCTCGACCATGCCGATGAAAATATTGGCGGCTGTCGACAACCCCACCGCGCCGCCGATCCCGAGCGTCTTTTCCAGCACTGCAGACAGCAGGCTTACCAGCCACGGCAATACCCGCCAGTAAAACAGCAGCGCCGACAACGCACTGACCACCAGTACCAGCGGCAGTGCGCGTAAGGCGAGAATGAAGGTCGATGATGACGGTCTGGTTTCAAACGGCAGCGGCGCACCGCCGAGGTAACCGAAGACCAGACTCGTACCCGCCTGTGTCGCCCGCTCCAGTGCGAGCAATCCGTCATTGAGTGCAAGGAAAAACTGCTGCACCGGCGACACCTTCAGCAACAACACCGCCAGCAGCAAGGTCAGCGCGACGCCGGACAGCACGATGCGCCATGGCACGGCGCGGCGGTTTTCGCTGATGCTCCAGGCAATGACGAGCAATACCATCAGCCCGAAAGCGCTTTGCAGAGCCGGACTCGTCATTGGCAATCACATTCCCTGAAAATCAGATCCGCCGGGGGCAGCCCCGCCCGATACCATCAACTCCGCCGCCAGCTTGTCCCCTTGGCACTATCCTCAAGCACAATCCCCGCCTCCAGCAACATCTTGCGGATACGGTCGGCTTCAGCAAAGTTTTTGGTTTTCTTGGCTTCAATACGCGCGGCAATCTCAGACTCAATACGTTCCGGTGTCCATTCCCCATCTTCAGCAGGTCCGCCCTGCAGGAAAGCATCCGGTTCCCGCTGCAGCAAACCCAGCATTGCAGCGAGAGACCTCAGCAGCGCCGCAGTCTCCGCGGATTTTGTACGATTCAGCTCATTCGCCAGATCAAACAGCACTGCAACCGCTTCAGGGGTGTTGAAATCGTCATCCATTGCGTCACGGAACCGGGCCGCATAGTCATTCGACCAATCCACGGGGCCGCCCACCGCTGTCATGCCTTTCAACGCGGTATACAGCCGGCTCAGTCCCAGCCGTGCGTCATCAAGATGAGCATCGGAATAATTCAACGGACTGCGGTACTGGGCGCGGATGATGAAAAAACGCACCACTTCCGCATCATACTTACCGAGAATTTCGCGCACGGTGAAAAAGTTGCCCAGTGACTTCGACATCTTCTCGTTGTCGACACGGACAAAACCGTTATGCATCCAGTAGTTAACGAAGGTGCATCCGTGCGCGCCCTCGGACTGGGCGATTTCGTTTTCATGGTGGGGAAACTGCAGATCCTGCCCGCCACCGTGAATATCGAACTGTTTGCCTAGCAGCGAGCCCGACATCACCGAGCACTCAATGTGCCAGCCCGGACGGCCCGCACCCCAGGGCGACGGCCATGACGGCTCACCCGGCTTGGCGCGTTTCCACAGCACGAAGTCCAGCGGGTCCTGCTTGGCGGTATCGACGGCGACCCGCTCACCGGCACGCAGGTCTTCGAGCGACTTGCCCGATAGCTTGCCGTAGCCGTCGAATTTGCGCACCGCGTAATTCACGTCGCCATCGACTGCCTGGTAGGCATAACCGCGCAGCTGCAGCGTACCGATCATGTCGAGCATGCCCTGCACATACTGCGTGGCGCGTGGCTCGACATCGGGCCGCTGCACGCCCAGCGCAGCCGAATCCTCGTCCATCGCCTGGATGAAACGCCCGGTCAACTGTTCCATGGTTTCGCCGTTTTCCTGGGCGCGTTTGATGATCTTGTCATCAATGTCGGTGATGTTGCGCACATAGGTCACGTCATAACCCGAACTGCGCAGCCAGCGCTGCACGACGTCGAAAATGACCATCACCCGGGCATGGCCAAGGTGGCAGTAGTCATAGACCGTCATGCCGCAGACGTACATGCGGACTTTGCCGGGCTCGATGGGTTTGAATGCCTGCTTGTCCCGGGCGAGGGTGTTATAGATTTTGAGCATTTTGGGCTTCTGGCGCTCCCGTCCGAAAGCGCATGTTCTGCGTTCTGCCTGACCCCGTTTCCGCAACGGCGTCGCGGTTAGGCAGCCCCCCTCTGCAAGAGAAGGTTGAATTGGCGTTTGTTCTTGGTAAAATCCAGAAAATTCAATGACTAATGCCGTTGCTGGGGCTGTCACTCCGACCGCTTTTTCGACTATGATTACTGTGCCCACAACGACAGCTGGAATAATAACACGATGACCCCAAAACTGGCCGCGGGGCGGCTCGCTGCAATCGCCATCTGCCTGTTGCTCGCGACGCCTGTTACCGCACTGAGCGACGATCTGCAGGCAGCCCAGCAACTGCTGAAACAGGGTCAGGTGGATCGTGCCCTGGAACGCGTCGATCAATACCTCAAGAACAAACCGAAAGATGCACGCGGCCGTTTTTTACGCGGCATCCTGCTGACCGAGCAGAACAAGCCCCAGGAAGCGATCAAGGTTTTTACCGACCTGACGCAGGACTACCCTGAACTGCCTGAGCCCTACAACAATCTCGCAGTGCTGCATGCCTCACAGGGCCATTACGACAAGGCCCGCGGCGCCCTTGAAATGGCTATCCGTACCCATCCGAGTTATGCCACCGCCCATGAAAATCTCGGGGACATCTACGCCAAGATGGCCAGCCAGGCTTATGACAAGGCACTCCAACTGGACAAGGCCAACCAGGGCGCACAGACCAAGCTCAACCTGATCAAGGACCTTTTCTCCAACAACCAGCGTCCGCCGAAAGTCGCCGCCCGCAGCGAACCCGCAACCAAGGTCGCATCCGCGCCTGCGCCGGCACCGGCCACCGCTGCTGCACCGGTAAAACCGGCAGCACCTGTCGCCGCCGCACCGGCTGCCACCGTTGCCTCCAAAGAGCCGGCCAAAGCTGTTCCTGCGAAACCGGCCGCCATGGAACCGGCAGCAGAACCGGCCAAAACCACGCCGGCCACTGAAGAAAGCACCGTTCTCAAGTCCGTCGAGGGCTGGGCGGCAGCCTGGTCGGGCAATGACGTCGAAGGTTATCTCGCCCGCTACGCCCCGAACTTCAAAACGCCGGATGGCGAGTCACGCAAGGCCTGGGAGACGGAGCGTCGGGCACGCGTCGCCAAGCCGCGCAAGATCGAGGTCAAGGTTGAAGCCCCGAAAGTCACGATCAAGGATGCAAACACCGCTAGCGTCAGCTTCCGCCAGCATTACCGCTCAAACAGCTTCCAGGCCTCGGTCAGCAAGACACTGAT
Organism: Burkholderiales bacterium; assembly: GCA_030833315.1. Taxonomy (GTDB): domain Bacteria; phylum Pseudomonadota; class Gammaproteobacteria; order Burkholderiales; family SG8-41. The sequence continues at coordinate 5,620 of JAURHM010000050.1, read as the reverse complement.
CCTGATAAAGTCGGGTAATCAATGGCTGATTCAGCAGGAACTGGTCGGGGGATGAAAAGACTGCTGCTCGGCTGCGCGCTGACCACAGCGTTGCTGGCGACTGCTCTGACGCCTTCATCCACCACGCTTGCATTGGGCAACCGTCCGCTCTCCGCCGTTCCCGGCAGTTTCATCAGCACCGGCCTGCACAGCAAGACACTGGCCCCGCCGGAAGCCATGCTGGCGCAAACCCTGCTAGCGATCACCAGCTCGCGCTTCGACCTGGCGCTGACCGAGATTGAAAAGGTTCTTGATAGCTATCCGAATTTCCGCCTCGCCCATCTGATCCGCGGCGACCTGCTGATGGCCCGGGCGCGGCCAATTAACAGCATCGGCACGGCATCGGATGCGCCGGCAGACCGGATCGCCGACCTGCGCGATGAAGCCATGGCACGACTAGTACGCCACCAGCAGGAACGTCCGGTGGACAAGGTGCCGATTAACCTGCTCCAGCTGGAACCCGACCAGAAATTCGCCTTCGTCGTCGATGCCTCAAAATACACGCTGTATGTTTTTGAAAACGACAACGGCAAACCGCGTTACGTCGCCGACTACTACACCACCATCGGCCGTAACGGCACCGAGAAGGCGCGCGAAGGAGACAAAAAAACGCCGCTGGGCGTCTACCATGTTACGGGAAACCTTCAGAAAGATTATTTGGTCAAGACTTACGGTAACCAGAGCACTCTGTACGGCGACGGCGCATTCCCGCTGAACTATCCGAACGACTGGGACCGCCGCTTGCGCCGCAACGGCCACGGCATCTGGCTGCACGGCGTTCCCTTCGACACCTACAGCCGTCCGCCGCGCGCCAGTGACGGCTGCGTGGCGCTGACCAATGAAGACCTGCTGGCGATTTCAAAACATGTACAGGTTGGCATTACGCCGGTGATCATTTCACCGAAGGTGGAATGGGTCGACGCCGATGCCGGCCAGAAAACTCGCGAAGCGCTAATGCAGTCGCTGGAAGGCTGGCGCGCCGACTGGGAAAGCCGCAACACTGACAAATACCTGCGCCACTACTCCAGAAAATTCGCTTCGGGCAAACATGATCTGGCGGCATGGGCCCAGCAAAAACGCTTCCTCAATAACGGCAAATCCTGGATCAAGGTCAAGATCGACCACGTCAGCATGTTTCTCTACCCGGGCAGCAATGATCTCGCGGTAGTGACTTTTGAACAGGATTACGCCAGCAGCAATGTCAGCAACAAGATGCGCAAGCGCCAATACTGGCAGCGTGAAGGCGTTACCTGGCGCATTGTTCACGAAGGCGCCGCCTGAAACACAAACCGGCGGTTGCAGAATTCAAATAACCCTTTGTTTTTATTGGTGACTTTATGATCCGTCTCTTCGTATTCCTGCTCTCCCTGATTGCCGCAACCGTTGCTTATGCCGCCAACCCGAAAGTCGAACTCAAGACGTCGATGGGTGCGGTGGTGCTGGAACTCTATCCGGATAACGCGCCGAAGACCGTCGAGAACTTCCTGCAGTACGTAAAGGACGGCCATTACGGCGGCACGATTTTCCATCGCGTGATTCCAGGCTTCATGATCCAGGGCGGCGGCTTCAGCGTGAACATGCAGGAGAAAAAGACGCGCCCGGCCATCCGCAATGAAGCCGGCAACGGCCTGCGTAACGCCATCGGCACGGTGGCCATGGCACGTACCGCGGACCCGCATTCGGCGACGGCGCAGTTTTTCATCAACGTCTCCGAAAATGATTTCCTCGACTTCAAATCCCCCGATGACAAGGGTTACGGCTACACCGTATTCGCCCGCGTGACCGCCGGCATGGATGTCGTCGCCAAAATCGTGCAGATGCCGACCGCAACCATCGGTCCGCACCAGAACGTTCCGCGTCAGCCCATAGTCATCGAGCGTGCACGCCTGTTACCGGAAGCGCCGGCCAATCCGGCAAAAACCAAATAAACCGCACCCAAAGGAAGTAATCATCATGATCAAGCTGCACACCAACCACGGCGTCATCTCCCTCGAACTCGACGCTGAAAAAGCACCAGACACCGCCGCCAACTTCACCCAGTACGTGAAGGACGGCCACTACAACAATACGGTGTTCCACCGCGTCATCGACGGCTTCATGGTCCAGGGCGGCGGTTTCGAACCCGGCATGAAACAGAAGCCAACGCGCGACCCGATCCAGAACGAAGCCAACAACGGCCTGAAGAACGACATGTACACCGTGGCGATGGCGCGCACCTCGGCGCCGCATTCAGCCAGCGCGCAGTTCTTCATCAACGTCTCCAACAATGACTTCCTCAACCACTCGGCGCCCACGCCGCAGGGCTGGGGCTACTGTGTATTCGGCAAAGTGGTCGATGGCACGGATGTGGTCGACAAGATCCGCAAGGTCAAAACCGGCAGCAAGGGCATGCACCAGGACGTACCGGTCGAAGACGTGATCATCGAAAAAGCCGAAGTGGTCTGACTCTTCAACCCGGAATCGCGGGGCGGCAACGCCCCGCCATCCATGCCGACACTGTTCATTTCAGACCTGCACCTCGCCACCGAGCGACCGCAGATCACTAGACAGTTCCTGCACTTCACCCGTAGCACGGCCGCAGGTGCCGATGCGCTATACATCCTCGGTGACCTGTTCGAATACTGGGTCGGTGACGATGATCTGGAAGACCCGCTGAACGGCACCGTCTCTGCCGCCCTCTCCGCGCTGGCCGACAGCGGCACCCCAGTCTTTCTGATGCGCGGCAACCGGGACGTACTGCTTGGCACCGGCTTTGCGTCGCGCTGCCATGCCACCTTGCTTGAAGACCCGGTCATGGTCAATCTGTACGGCACAGCAACTCTGCTGAGCCATGGCGATGCACTGTGCACCGATGATGTGGATTACCAGCGTTTTCGTTTGTATGCGCGAGACCCCGGCAATCAGCAGAAATTCCTGGCCCAGTCACTGGAAGCGCGGCGAGAGCAGATGCGCGGCATGCGTGCACAGAGCGAGGCCAGTAAGCAGCAGAAAACGGAAACGATCATGGATGTTGCGCCGGCGGCCGTGGAAGCATTACTACGAAACCACAGCTATCCGCGGCTGATCCACGGGCACACCCACCGTCCGGCGCGCCACCTGCACCAGGTTGAAGGGCACGCCTGCGAACGCTGGGTGCTCAATGACTGGTACGAAACCGGGGGCTATCTGCGTTGCGACGCCGCCGGCTGCACTGCTGTTCTAACTTAACGCCTGCGTAAAATCCACGATCAGGTCATCGATATCCTCGATGCCGATCGACAGCCGGATCAGCGAATCCGCGATGCCCATCTCGGCACGACGCGCCGCCCCCATCTCCCAGTAAATGGTCTGCGCGACCGGGATCGCCAGCGTCCGGTTGTCACCGAGGTGGCTGGAGGAAATCACCAGCTGCAGGCGGTTGAGGAAATCGAGGCAGTCGATATTGTCAGCCAGCTCGATGCTCATCAGGGCACCGTAGGTCCTGAACAATTCCCCGGCCAGCTTGTGCTGCGGATGATCTTCCAGCCCGGGGTAATAGACCTTCGTCACCTTGGGATGTTTGGCAAGGAAACGGGCCAGCTGCAGGCAATTGGCGGAAGCCCGTTCCATGCGCAGCGCCAAAGTTTCAGCGCCCATCGCCAGACGGTGCGCGGCCTCGGCCGCCAGGGTGGCGCCGACATCACGCAGCCCCTTCTTGCGGATCTGCAGAATCCCCCAGTTCGCCGGATTGGCATTCTTGTAGTTGTCATAGATGTTCGGGAAGGACTTCCAGTCGAACAAACCGGTATCCGTCACCGCGCCGCCCAGCGCGTTGCCGTGGCCGCCGATATACTTGGTCAGCGAATTGATGACCAGACTGGCCTTGACCTGCTTCGGCCGGAACAGCCAGGGAGAAGTCATCGTGTTATCGACGAAATAAATGATCCCGCGGCTTGCACACAGCTCGCCGATGCGCGCCAGATCTGCCACCTGGGTACGCGGGTTGGCGATGGTTTCGACAAACACCATGCGGGTATTAGGACGCAGCGCCTTTTCGACCTCCTCGACACGGGTTGCGTCGACATAACTGATGTCGCAATCGAACTGTCCCAGCGTGCCGAACAGGCTGTTGGTATTGCCGAAAAGGAAGGAACTCGACACCACATGGTCGCTACCGCGCAGCAGCGCGATGAATGCCGAGGCGATGGCCGCCATGCCGGTTGAAAAACACGCCGTGGCGATGCCATCTTCCATCTTGCTGATTTTGGATTCCAGAGCCGCCGTCGTGGGATTGCCCTGGCGCCCGTAGGCGTAACCGGCCATTTCACCCTTGAACACCTTGACCAGGTCGCGCGCGTCCGGATAACCGAAGGCTACCGCCGTATGCATGGGCTTGAGCACTGAATAATGCTCGATCGGCGCTTCCAGATCGGAATGCAGGATCTTGGTCGTGAATCCGTTTTTCATTATCTTGCTCCGTCAAATAAAAAAACCCGGCCAGCTAGCGCGGACCGGGTTCTTCCGTCGCTTTAGCTGCATTTTTAACGCGCCCGCAAGCTGCTCTTCAAATCGGCGCAACAGAAGATTACCGCAGGCCCGCAGCCCGCGTCAAACCGGGCGCTTGCTGACCGCCACAAGACCGGCCATGGCCTGCGCCTGCGCGTCATCCAGTTGCCCCAGCCCCTCGGCCACACCGTTGCGATCGGCATTGCTGCGGTTCTGGCTGACCTTCCATTTACCGACCAAACGACTGACCGGGATCTCGATGCCGACGATAGCGCCGAGCATGCGGTCCATGTAATCCGCAGGCGCATCATCGACGCGCCAGGGCTGCGGCAATGCGGCTTCCTGCTGATCGGTCATCCGCGTTACCAGCGCCCGCAGCCATTCACGGTCGTCACGCAAGACCAGCGGCCCGCAGGCATGCACCACGGCGTAATTCCAGGTCGGCACCACCTGCCCGGTTTCTCGTTTTGTCGGGTACCACGATGGCGTCACATAAGCCTGCGGACCCTGAAAAATCACCAGCACTTCCCGGCCGGCTGCCTGACGCCAGAGAGGATTGGCACGGGCCACGTGACCACGCAAAGTGCCGTTGGGTGCGGGATCGGGATCGATAAGCAGCGGCAGATGATTGGCCTCGGGCAAGCCCTCATGGACGTTCACCAGGATAGCCAGACGATGATTGCGCATCATCGCATGCATCACGTCGATGCGTTCCTCACGGAAGGCACCCACCTGATACATCGCGAGAAATCCCGCTTAGTCGACGAGTTCCAGCCCGAGGTCGAGCTGGGTCGCCGCAGCAGTCTTGCCAGCCTTGGCACCGTCTCGGCGCTGCGCTTCGACGTCATCCAAATAATGCTGGGTCACGTCGCCGGTAATGTACTGGCCGCTGAAGCACGAGGCTTCAAAATTGGTCACCGAAGGATTGACGCTACGCACGTCGCCGATCAGCGCGTCGAGTTCCTGGTAAATCAGAGCATCGCAGCCGATTTCGCGGGCGATTTCGTCGTGCGAACGGCCGCTGGCAATCAGTTCATCACGGGTCGGCATGTCGATGCCGTAGACATTGGCGTAACGCACGGGGGGCGCCGCCGAAGCGAAATAAACCTTGCGCGCG
>JAURHM010000062.1 GCA_030833315.1 Burkholderiales bacterium | reverse complement strand
TTTTGGGTTTAGTCCATCGGACTAACAGGGGGCTCATGATCCCTTGGTCGTTGGTTCGAGTCCAACACGACCCACCAGTAAATGACGCGGTGTCTGCAGGAACCATCCGTTGAGGGAGAACAACATGACAACAGTCAGTGGAGAAAATCCAGTCAAGACGATGATGCGCGCCGGCAAGGTGGCGCTGGGCATGAACGTGCGGCTGGCACGTTCGGGGGATATCGCAAGAATCGCCAAAACCAGCGGTCACGACTTCATATTCATCGACATCCAGCATTCGCTGTTCAATCTCGAAACCATCGGCCATATCGCGCAGGCTGCACTGGGTTGCGGCATTGCGCCGCTGGTGCGGGTGCGCAGTTGTGATGATCCGGACACATCGTTGCTGCTCGACAACGGCGTGACCGGCATCGTGTTCCCTGACATCAGCACGGCCGAGGAAGCGAAGCGCGCAGTGAACCGCGCCAAATTTCCGCCTGTCGGTCGGCGTTCGGTGTCCGGCGGTTATGCACTGTTCGACTTTCGGCCGATGTCCACTGCCGACGCCGTGCCGGCGCTGCAGGAAAACACGCTGGTGGTGTGCATGATCGAAACGCGCGAAGGTGTCGAGAACATCGACGCCATTGCCGCTGTCGAAGGCATTGATGTGATCCATGTCGGGGCTAACGACCTACTGACTGCACTTGGCAAACCGGGGCAGTTCGGCGATCCGGAAGGTGCGGCGGCAATCGACAAGGTCATCACCACGGCGGTGCGGCATGGGAAAATTGCGGGTGTCGGCGGAGACCGCAATCTGCCACGGCAGATGGAATACATCCGTCGCGGCGCGCGCTTCATCACCACCAACAGCGAGATTGCGTTCATTCTGGCCGAGGCTTCGCGGGTGACCGGCGAATTGCGCCGCGCGTTGCAGTTTTCGGGAAGCCAGCCCAAGTAATTGTTTTTATTGATTAATTACAGGAGATTGTTATGACCATCAAATTTCTGAAGCCGGCTGCAGCGGGTCTCGTTGCGGCGACCCTGGCTTTTCCGCTGGTAGCAGCGGCGCAGCAGGGTGCGGCTTGGAAGCCGACCAAACCGGTGCGGGTCATCGTGCCTTTCCCTCCCGGCGGCAGCAACGACATCGTCGGTCGCATCGTGGCCAATGACATTAGCCCGCTGCTCGGCCAGCAAGTGGTGATCGACAACCGCGGCGGCGCAGGCGGCATCATCGGCACTGAAATCGCCGCGAACTCGCTGCCCGATGGGCATACGCTGCTGATTGCTTCGGTGGCGTTTGCCTATAACCCGTCGATCTACAAGGCGCAGGTGCGTTTCGATCCGGAAAAATCGTTTACCCCGATTGCACTGATCGGCACCGGTCCCAGCGCGCTCACGGTAAGCCCGAAAATGCCGGCCAAGTCGACCAAGGAACTGATCGACATGGCCAAGGCTAAGCCGGGCTCGCTGACCTATGCCACTGCCGGTATCGGCAGTTTCCAGCATCTCAGCACCGAACTGTTCCGGCTGCAGGCCGGCATCAGCCTGATCCACGTGCCGTTCAAGGGCGGCGGCCCGGCGATGGTTGATGTGATCGCCGGCAACACGCTGATCACCATGGGTTCGTTGCTGCAGCTGGTGCCGCATGTGCAGGGCAATCGCCTGCGTTTGCTGGCTGTCGGCAGTGCCAAGCGCAACATTGCCTTCCCCAACACCCCGACCGTGGCCGAGACTGTACCCGGCTACGAGGCCAACAACTGGTGGGGCATACTGGCGCCTGCAGGCTTGTCTCCTGCCATCGTGCGCACGCTGGAAGCTGCGGTGAAGAAAGTGGTCGAAGTGCCCGAGATGCAGAAAAAATTCGAGTCGCAGGGCGCCGAAGTCGCTTACATGAATGCCGCGACCTACGGCAAATTCATCAAGGCTGAAACCACCAAGTGGTCGAAAGTCGTGAGCGACGCTGGTATCAAAGCTGAATAAACCTGTCCGGGGGGGTGCTCCCCCCGCGTTTGGAGGAGATTGCAAACATGCCGCATGTCATTCGCATTCATCAGAATGGTGGTCCCGAGCAGATGCACTGGGAAGAAGTTACTGTCGGCGAACCCGGGCCCGGTGAGGTCCGCGTTCGCAACACTGCGATCGGCCTGAATTTCATCGATACCTATCATCGTTCCGGCCTGTATCCGATGCCGCTGCCGATGGTGCTCGGTTCCGAAGGCGCCGGCGTGGTGGAGGCTGTGGGGCCGAAGGTCAAGGAATTCAAAGTCGGGGATCGTGTCGCCTATGCCCAGCCTATCGGCGCCTACGCTGAAGTCTTGATCCGTCCGGTGGCCCGGCTGGTGAAAATTCCCGCCGGTATCAAGGATGAAACGGCAGCGGCGATGATGCTGAAGGGCATGACGGCGTGGTATCTGTGCCGCCGTACTTACCGCGTGAAAAAGGGCGACACCATTGTGGTTCATGCCGCCGCGGGTGGTGTAGGGCAGATTCTCTGTCAGTGGGCGAAACATCTCGGCGCCACGGTGATCGGCACGGTCGGCAGCGACGAGAAAGTCGCGCTTGCGAAGAAGGTTGGCTGCAAACACGTGGTGGTGATGTCGCGCGAAAAGCTCTCCGAGCGCGTCAAAGCCATCACCAAGGGCAAGGGCGTGCCGGTGGTGTATGACGGTGTCGGCAAGGACACCTTCATGGAATCGCTGGACTGCCTGCAGCCTCGCGGCATCATGGCCAGTTTCGGTAATGCTTCCGGCGCGGTGCCGCCGGTCAACATCGGCATCCTCGCGCAGAAGGGCTCGCTGTTCCTGACGCGACCGACGCTGGTGAACTACACCTCGTCGCGCGAAGATCTGCTCACTGCCGCGAGAGAACTGTTTGCCGTTGTCAAAAAGGGTGCAGTGAAAATCGCCGTCAATCAGCGCTATCCGCTGCGCGAAGCGGCGCAGGCCCACCGCGATCTGGAGTGGCGCAAAACCACAGGCTCCACGGTGTTGCTGCCTTAAGAGAACGGGCCACCGTGACTGCCAACCATCTGAGCATCGTGCGCGGGCTCTGCGTGCTTGCACTGCTCGCCGGCGGCTCTGCGCAGGCGCAGGCGCCGGTGGAGGATCGCGGCAGTGCGTTGCAGCAGGGGCAGTACCGCGCCACGGTCACGCACCGCGATCTCGATCAGGCGCGTTACGATGTCAAGCTGGCCGAGCAGGATGTGCTGAATGCGCGCGATGCCAACGCCGTGGCGCAAAAGGAAGCGGCGTACCGCAAGTCGGAACTCGACAAGGCTGAAAAAGCGCTGACAGCGGCGCGCGGCCGGTTGCAGACGGCACAGCAGCGCTATGACGAGGCGCTGCGCGCGGTGGATGCGTTGCCGCGCAACACACCAGCCGAGCAGAAAAAATAAGTTTATCTGGCGGACAAGGGCAGCCTTCAGGGCTGCCCTTGTTTTTTCAGGCGCGCCGGCTACTGGCGCCGCCGTCGACCGTGATGATCGTGCCTGTGGTGTAACCGGAAAGCGGTGAGCACAGGAAAGTCACCATCGCACCCAGTTCTTCGATCGTCGCCATGCGGCCGAACGGGGACTTGCTGACAAATTCCTGCCAGCGATCGGGATTGCCGAATTCCTTCCCCGCGCGCTCGCGCAGGCGTTTGACCGCGCGATCCGTCGCAGTGCCGCCCGGATTCACACCGACCACCCGCACGCCGAATTCGGGACTCTCGGCGCCCAGGGCGCGGGTCATCGCCATCAGTGCGGCGTTGCCCATGCTGCCGGCGATATAGCTGGCCACCGGACGTTCACCCGCGGCGCCGATGACGTTGACGATGACGCCGCTTTTGCGTTTGCGCATCTGCGCGTAGATTTCGCGCGTGATGTCGATGAAGCCGAATACTTTGAGGTCCCAGGAGCGTTTCCAGGTGTTGTCGTCGAGCGCTTCGATCGTCCCCTGCGGGATTGCACCGGCGTTATTGATCAGAAAATCAACATCGCCGCAGGCCTTGGCCAGTTTGACCGCGCTGGCGCTGTCAGACAGATCCGCAGCATGACATGTCACGTCAACCTTGCTGGTGGCCAGGATTTTGTCCCGGGCCGCATTGAGATCGGCCTCGCTGCGGGCCGCCAGATGAAGATGGCAGCCTTCTTTGGCCATCATTTCTGCGACGCCGAGGCCGATGCCGCGCGAACCACCGGTGATCAGCGCCCGTTTACCTTTGATTCCCAGATCCATTTTTTGCTCCTCCGCTGTTCCGCCGGGCGGCGGGAGCGAAATGTTAACACTGCACCGTTCCATCGCCGTCAACCGCAAGACCGCGGCGACGTTAGTGACATACGGCCCGAAAGTTCGGGGCGAATCGCGTCTCGGCGCGAGCCTTAAACAGTACTGGAGATAAAATGAACAAACTGCTGAAAACCCTGCTGGCTGCCGGTATCGCTGCCGTCACTTTCAACGTTGCCGCCCAGACCGCTCCGGCGCCTGCCCCGGCAGCTCCCGCCGCTGCTCCGGCTAAAGCGGATGCAGTGAAAGCTGCTCCTGCGACTCCGGCTGCTCCGGCACCCGCTGCCAAGGCTGACAAGCCGAAGAAAGCCAAAGCCAAAGCCGACAAGCCGAAGAAAGCCAAAGCCGACAAGTCGAAGAAATCCAAAAAAGCACCGAAGACCGAGGACGCGCCGGTCAAGTAATACGGTTGCGGCTGCCGCTCCCGGCGGCGCGCTACAATGCAGAAGGCAGGCGCTATGCGCCTGCCTTCTTTTTTTGCGGGGTGAGCACCTGCTTACACCCGGTTAAATAATTTTATTCATAAAATCAATGAGTTACATAGATTCTGTCAGCGGAACCCTGTATCCTGACGACACTGCACGCTGGTGCGGCGACAGCGGTGCTTATCTCAATCTGGCGCCGGGTGTCGGGCTGAAGCGCGGCGAAATCGATACCGGTGACCGTTCGGTCTGGCGGTATGCGCGGGCGCTGGAAGTGGATCGCCGGCATGCGGTGTCTTTGGGGGAGGGCGGCACGCCGCTGCTAAGCCGCAACTGGCAGGGCACTCCGGTGCAGTTCAAGCTCGAATTCATGATGCCGACCGGTTCGTTCAAGGATCGCGGCATGACGGTAATGGTGAGTTACCTGAAAAGCCGCGGCATTGATTACGTGCTGGAGGATTCCTCGGGCAATGCCGGGGCCTCGCTGTCGGCCTATGCCGCGGCTGCCGGCATGCGTTGCCGCATTCTGGTGCCCGAAACCGCGTCGTATCCGAAAATCGCGCAGATCGCGGCTTGCGGCGCCGATGTGGTCACGGTTCGCGGCACGCGCCAGGACGTTGCCGATGCGGCATTGCGCATGAGCAGCGAGATTTTCTACGCCAGCCATAACTGGCAGCCGTTTTTTGTTGAAGGCACCAAGACGCTGGCCTATGAGTTGTGGGAGTCGCTGGGCTTTCGCGCGCCGGACAACGTGATCACGCCGCTGGGTTATGGCAGCAATGTGCTGGGTCTTGACCGCGGCTTTGATGAGTTGCTGCGCAACGGCGAAATTACGCGCATGCCGAAAATATTCGGTGTGCAGGCCGCCAACTGCGCGCCCTGTCATGCGACCTGGCAGTCCGGCGGTGAGGTACCGGTGCCGGTTACGGTGACGCCGACGGTCGCTGAGGGCATTGCATCGTCGCAGCCGACGCGGCTGCGCGAGGTGGTGCGTGCGGTGCGGCGATCCGGCGGTGCAATCGCTGCTGTCAGTGAAAATGAAATCGTCAGCGCGCTGGGTGCGCTCGCCCGCATGGGGCTTTATGTCGAACCGACTTGCGCTGCGGCTGCGGCAGGACTGACGCAGTGGCTGGCTTCCGGTGTAATTCGCACCGGTGAAACCACCGTTGTGGTGCTGACCGGCAGCGGACTCAAAAGCTCAGAGCGCATCGGCCAGTTGCTGAATCTGCAGCCGCGTACGATGTGAGTTTTGCCTCTGCGCTCTCGCATGATGGACCATCGCTGCGCTTTCTTGACACGGCTTGTGCTGCCCGCCTAGATTCAGAGCCTTTCCATCGCGCATCAAGAATTTAAGGATCAGCAACATGAAAATCACCGCGGTCAAAAGTTATGCCGTTCATCCCGGCTGGCGCAAGAATCTGATCTTCGTCAAAGTCGAAACAGACGCCGGCATCCACGGCTGGGGTGAGGCTTATTCGCAATACGACCGCGACACCGCGGTGATGGCGCAGCTGAATGCGCTGGGGCCGTACATGGTCGGCCGCAGTCCCTTCGACATCAAACATTTCACCCAGTTTGCTTTTGACGACTACGCGGCGCGGCGCGGTTCTGTCGAGTTGTTCTGCGCGATCAGCGGCATCGAACAGGCGATGTGGGACATCGTCGGCAAGGCGACGCAGCAGCCGGTCTACAACCTGCTGGGCGGCAAATACCGCGAGAAAGTCCGCGTCTATGCCAACGGCTGGAGCTATGGCATGAAGGAACCGGACGACTATGCGCGTGCCGCGGAAAAAGTCGTCAAGATGGGTTTTTCTGCAATGAAGTTCGATCCGTTGCCGTCGCCCTGGCGTACCTATATTCCGAAGGAACATGAAAACCGCGCGATCCGCATCGTCAAGGCGATCCGTGATGCCGTCGGCCCGGATATCGACCTGCTGCTCGAGCAGCATCGCCGGCTGGCACCGATGCATGCGATCCGCCTTGACAAGCAGCTCGCCGAATTCAACCTTTACTGGATGGAGGAGTCCTGCCAGGCGGAATTCCCGGATGAACTGGCGCAGATCCGCCGCGAGATCGGCATTCCGGTGGTGATCGGTGAGGCGACCTATACCAAGACCGGTTTCCGCCCCTTGCTGGAGAAGCGTTCCGCGGACATTCTCAATCCCGACGTGGCTTGTGTCGGCGGCATCCTTGAGTTGAAGGAAATCGCGGCGATGGCGGAACCTTTTCTGGTCGCAGTATCACCGCACAATTACAACTCGACGCTGGTCGGTCTGGCTTCGACCGTTCATGCCTCGGCGACGATGCCCAATTTCATCATCACCGAGTATTTCCTGCCCTTCGTCGATTTCTGCGACAAGATTTCGCCGAATCAGCTGAAACCGAAAAACGGTTACATCGAACTGCCGACAGCGCCGGGCCTCGGCGTTGACGTCATTGAGGAAGAGCTCAAAAAACATCCGGCCAAGGTGTATCCGGCGCGCAATCTGCGCCATCCCAAGGACGAGCCCGGCGGGATCTGACCGGCTTCAGTCCCCGGCGCGGAATACCACCGCGTTGCCTGAAACCTCGAGTTGGGTCTTGAAAGCGCTGCTGCGTTTGCGCAGCGCTTGCAGCCCTTCCTGTTCCTTGCTGATGTCGCAGATCACGGTCTCGTTTTTGTCGTTGTGGCGGACGAATTCAAACGACGCTTCAGTGATCTTCTGGCCGTCCATGCCGACCCGGGCCAGCATGCCCAGCCAGTTGCCGTGCTGGCGGCCACCGTGGCCGGTGTGGAAAGAGAAGCTGCCAAGGCCGTAGAACACCGGCTTTCCTTTATAGAACTCGACCGGCAGCGAGTAGTGGGGGCCATGGCCGATGACGATATCGGCGCCGGCATCAATCACCGCATGTGCAATTTCGGTCATGTATTCCAGTACTTCCTCGTGCAGGCCCCAGTGTTGTGACGCCACCAGCACATCGACCTTCTTGCGCAGTTCGGTGATTTCCGCGACGTATTCGGCCAGGTATTTCGGATCGGCCCAGGTCACGATGATCGGCGGTACGCCGGGACGGTTGGCCGGCGGCATTTCCTGTCGCGTTTTGTAGATCGGCAATTGGTAGGCGGTATGACCGCGCAAGGCGGCGACGCCGGGGCTGTGTTCCGTGGCTTCGTGGTTGGTCGGCCAGTACACCGATGTGCGTTGCAGGAAACCGTAACGCACGCCTTCATGTTCGATGATCACCGGTGCGCGGGCCTCGGCACGGTTGCGGCCGGCGCCGGTATAGGGGATGCCGAGTTTTTCGAGCTCGCTCAGCGAGGAGCGGATGGCTTCAGCGCCGTAGTTGACGTTGTTGGCGTTGCCGATGGCACGAAAACCGGCTTGCTTGAGTGCGCGTCCGGCTTCCGGAGTTGCAAAAAAACCTTCGTCGCTGACCGAAACCGAGGTCGGCGGTTGATAGAAACAACACTCGACGTTGCCGAACAGCATGTCAGCACCTTGCAGCGTGTCGATGACGCGGTTAAAGGGCAGGGCGGGGTCGGTGACGTTCATCAGGTTGATGTCGCCGGTGAAAAGCAGCTGTTTACGGGCCATTGTTTCTCCAAGTTGATAAGAGGCACCGCTGTTCGTGCGCGGCGCTTTAAAAGTAGCGCCATTCTTTACCATGGTTTTGCTGCGCATCGGCGGGGAGACCCATTTGGTGGAACGAAATGTGAAGCAGGTCACGCTTCAGGCTGTCGCGAGGCCTCGATTAAGAATTTCTCAACTGTCCTGGGATAAAATGTATATTGCGTAGCAGCAAAAATGGCTTGACAGGCAGGTGCTGCATGGCAAAATGAGAACTGTGCTGGGTGCCTTCTACAGGTATCGGTACATATCCTCCAAAACCTCCTCCTTTGGTGGAACTTCAACGCAACCCCATGGGTTGCGTTTTTTTTGGCTGATTAATATTGCAACGCAGCATCGTATGCCATCAATTGATAGCGTGCGCTAGCTTCGGTCAATCGAATGGTCTGCGATTATTAATGGAACGGGCGTTTGAAGAATCCGCCGCGTCGCCAAGCTGATGGTTTGCAGCGGGCATCAATGCAAGTGCAGCGCGACGAGGGTAAGGCGGCGGCTGTTTGATATACTTGCAGCGCAGCAAATTCAGCCAGCCTGTCCCCGGAACATCCGTCGTCGTTGCCCGTTTTCAGCGCGGCGTAAATTCCAGACCCGTCCCATGCGTTTCTTGCGGCGGACTCGCGTTTTACCCAATCGTGAGTTTATTGACTGCGGTCAAGGCTGCTGCGGAGTTCGCTGTAATAGATTGGCGTCCCTGCGGGGCCGGGTGACGCCTTCCATCCAACAGCGCTAACCACGCGGAACGGAATATGAAAATCCACGAATATCAGGCAAAAGAACTCCTGCGCAAATATGGCGTAACCACGCCGCGCGGTATCCCGTGTTTCACCGTCGACGAAGCGGTCGCTGCGGCAGCCAAACTGGGCGGCAGCGTCTGGGTCGTCAAGGCCCAGATCCATGCGGGCGGTCGCGGCAAGGGCGGTGGCGTCAAAGTGGCGAAGTCGGCCGCCGACGTCAAAACCTACGCATCGTCCATTCTCGGCATGCAGCTGAAGACGCATCAGACCGGCCCCGAGGGCCAGAAGGTGCGCCGGCTGCTGATCGAGGAAGGCGCTGACATCAAAAAAGAACTGTATGTGGGCCTGGTCATTGACCGCGGCACGCAGCGTGCGGTGCTGATGGCTTCCAGCGAAGGCGGCATGGATATCGAGGAAGTTGCCGCGCACACTCCCGAAAAAATTCACAAGGTCGTCATTGATCCGGTCAAGGGGCTGGCTGACGCCGATGCTGACGATGTGGCGCGCAAGATCGGTGTGCCCGATGCTTCCGTACCGCAGGCGCGCGCGATGCTGCAGGCGCTGTACAAGGCTTTTGATGAAACCGATGCATCGCTCGCCGAAATCAATCCGCTGATCCTGACCGGCGACGGCAAGGTCATTGCGCTCGATGCCAAGATCGATTTCGACAACAACGCGATGTTCCGTCATCCGGAACTGGTGGCGCTGCGCGATCTGGATGAAGAAGATCCCGCGGAAGTCGAGGCTTCAAAGCACGACCTCAACTACATCCAGCTCGATGGCAACATCGGCTGTCTGGTGAACGGCGCCGGTCTGGCGATGGCGTCGATGGACATCATCAAGCTCTACGGCGGTAGCCCCGCCAACTTCCTCGACGTCGGCGGCAGCGCCACCGCGGAGAAGGTTACCGAAGCGTTCAAGATCATGCTGCGCAATCCCCAGCTGAAGGCCATTCTGGTCAACATCTTCGGCGGCATCATGAAATGCGACGTGATTGCGCAGGGTGTGGTTGCCGCTGCGCGCCAGGTCAGCCTGAGCGTGCCGCTGGTGGTGCGACTCGAAGGTACCAACGTCGAACTCGGCAAGAAAATCCTCGCAGACTCTGGATTGCCGATCATTTCCGGGAACAATATGGCTGATGCCGCGCAGAAGGTCGTTGCTGCGGTGAAGGGGAAAAACTGATGTCGATTCTGATCAACAAAGACACGCGGGTGATGACTCAGGGCATTACCGGCAAGACCGGCATGTTTCACACAAAGACCGGCAAGGAATACGCCAACGGCAAGAATTGCTACGTCGCCGGCGTCACTCCGAAAAAGGGCGGCCAGAACTACGAAGGTATTCCCATTTTCAATTCGGTGCGTGAAGCCAAGGATGCGACTGGCGCCAACGTGTCGGTGATCTACGTGCCGCCGCCCTTTGCCGCTGCGGCGATTGAAGAAGCGGTTGATGCCGACCTTGATCTGGTGATCTGTATTACCGAAGGCATTCCGGTGCGCGACATGGTGCGCCTGAAATACAAGATGCAGCAGAACAACAGCCGCACCCTGCTGATTGGACCGAACTGCCCGGGCGTGATCACGCCGGATGAAATCAAGATCGGCATCATGCCGGGCCATATCCACAAGAAAGGCCCGATCGGCGTGGTGTCGCGTTCCGGCACGCTGACCTATGAAGCGGTCGGTCAGCTGATGGAGCTGGGCATGGGCCAGTCGTCCTGCGTCGGCATCGGTGGCGATCCGGTGAATGGCTTAAAGCATATTGATGTCATGAAGATGTTCAATGATGATCCGCAGACTGAAGCGGTAATCATGGTCGGCGAAATCGGCGGCTCCAACGAAGAGGAGTGCGCGCGCTGGATCAAGGACAATATGAAAAAGCCGGTGGTCGGCTTCATTGCCGGCGTTACCGCGCCGCCCGGAAAGCGCATGGGCCATGCCGGTGCGATCATCTCCGGCGGCAAGGGTACGGCGGATGAAAAACTGGCGGTGATGGAAGAGTGCGGCATCCGCACGACTAAAAATCCGGCGGAGATGGGCAAGTTGCTCAAGTCGGTATTGAAGTAACAAGGAAGTAAACCAAGGAAAGTCCCGCTACCCATGCATGGGTAGCGGTTGCAGTGATTGCCGGAGGAGGCACAATTTTGGAAGGTGGCATCGTGAAACGCGGCAAACGTGCACGGGGCGCTCTCAAGGGGCGCGCCGTGGAATCGGGCGCGCTCGCCGAAGTCCAGTCTTTGCTGGATGGCGCGCAGCGCAAGACCGGGGTTGATCCGCGCCGTCGCGATCTGCTGATTGAAAATCTGCACCTGATCCAGGATCGTTTCGGACATATCCCCGCCGCACATCTGGTAGCGCTGGCGCGTGAGATGCAGCTGGCAATGACCGAAGTCTATGAGGTGGCGACTTTTTATCACCACTTCGACGTCATCAAGGAAGGCGAAAAGGCGCCGCCGGCACTGACCGTGCGGGTCTGTGATTCCCTGTCCTGCGAGTTGTCCGGTTCCAATGAACTGATCAAGGGCCTCAAACAATCGCTGGGTGACCAGGTGCGCGTGATTCCGGCGCCCTGCGTCGGTCGTTGCGAGCAGGCCCCGGTGGCCGTGGTCGGGCAGAATCCGGTGGCGCAGGCGACAGTCGAGAAGGTGAAACCGTTGGTCGCTGCGAACAAGGACAAATGTGCAGTCGGCAAGTATGTGTCCTATGCCGAATACCGAAAGAACGGCGGTTACGACATCGCGATCGAATGCCTGAACGGCACGCGTGATGCCGAGTCGCTGATCAAAACCATGGAGAACTCGGGGCTGCGTGGTCTCGGCGGCGCCGGTTTCCCGTCGGGGCGCAAATGGCGCATCGTGCGCGGCGAAAAAGGGCCGCGGGTGATGGCGATCAATATTGACGAGGGCGAGCCGGGGACGTTCAAGGACCGGCACTATCTCGAGCGCGATCCGCACCGTTTCCTCGAAGGCATGATCATTGCCGCGTGGACGGTGCAGATTTCCGAGGTTTACATCTATTTGCGTGACGAATATGCCGGCGTGCGGGCGATTCTCGAAAAAGAGATCAAGGCGCTGCAGGCGAATCCGCCCTGCCCGCTGCCGCCGATCTTCCTGCGCCGCGGTGCAGGCGCCTATATCTGCGGCGAAGAGTCGGCGATGATCGAATCCATCGAAGGTAAACGCGGCATGCCGCGGCTCCGTCCGCCCTATGTGGCGCAAGTCGGCTTGTTCGGCTACCCGACGCTCGAGCACAACATGGAAACCCTCTACTGGGTGCGCGACATCCTGGAAAAAGGTGCGGACTGGTTTGCCGGCCATGGCCGCAACGGCCGCAAGGGCCTGCGCTCCTTCTCGGTGTCCGGTCGCGTGAAAAAGCCCGGTGTGCATCTGGCGCCGGCGGGTATCACGGTCAAGGAACTGATCGCCGAATACTGCGGCGGCATGCTGCCGGGTCATCAGTTTTACGGTTATCTGCCCGGCGGCGCGTCGGGCGGCATCCTGCCGGCGTCGATGGGCGATATTCCGCTGGATTTCGATACGCTCAATCAATACGGTTGTTTCATCGGTTCTGCCGCAGTGATCATCTTCTCCGACAAGGACAAGGCACGGGGCGCGGCGCGCAACGTGATGAAGTTCTTTTCCGAAGAATCCTGCGGCCAGTGCACGCCCTGCCGTGTCGGCACCGCAAAAGCCCTGCAGTTGATGGAATCGCCGAAATGGAACCGCGGTCTGCTGGAAGAGTTGTCGGGCGCTATGGCTGATGCATCGATCTGCGGCCTCGGCCAGGCGGCGCCGAATCCGATCCGTACCGTGATGAAGTATTTCCCCAAGGAAGTCGAGTAGGGATGCGGGTGCGAAAGCGCTGCGTCTTACCGGAGGTCATGTCATGACTGCAATGAGCAAAGACGAATTCGCGGCGATGCCGGTCGAGTTCAAACTGAACGGCAAGGACGTCGTCGCCTACGCGTCGGAAACCATCATCCAGACTGCAAAGCGCCTTGGCGTCGAGATTCCGCACCTTTGCTATAAGGAAGGCATGCGTCCCGACGGCAACTGCCGGGCCTGCGTGGTTGAGGTCAAGGGCGAGCGTGTGCTGGCGGCGTCGTGCTGCCGCAATCCCTCTCCAGGCATGGAAGTCACCACCAACAGCACGCGCGCCGTAGCGTCGCAGAAAATGGTGATGGAATTGCTGCTCTCGGATATGCCTGAACAGCGTCACACCAACAATTCGGAACTGGATCACTGGGCCGGAAAATTGCAGGTCGGCAAGCCGCGCTTTGCGCCCCGTCATCAGCCGCAGGCCGATCTGTCGCATCACGGTATAGCAGTCAATCTCGATTCCTGTATCCAGTGTACGCGCTGCGTACGCGCCTGCCGTGAAGAGCAGGTCAATGACGTCATCGGTTATGCATTCCGCGGTGATCACTCCAAAATCGTGTTCGACCTCGGCGATCCCATGGGTGAATCCACCTGCGTCGCCTGCGGCGAATGCGTGCAGGCCTGCCCGACCGGAGCCCTGATGCCGGCGCGCGAAGCGGGGCTGGTCAAACCCGACAAGCAGGTGCACTCGGTGTGTCCGTACTGCGGCGTCGGTTGCCAGCTGACGTACAACATCAAGGACAACAAGATCATGTCGGTCGACGGCCGCGACGGCCCGTCGAATCACGGTCGTTTGTGCGTCAAGGGTCGTTACGGTTTCGATTACGCGCATCACCCGCAGCGCCTTACCAAGCCGCTGATCCGCAAGCCCGGTGTACCGAAGCATGCCGATTTCACGATGGACCCGGCAAATCCGCTGGAGCATTTCCGTGAAGCGAGCTGGGAAGAAGCGCTGGATCTTGCCGCCGGCAAGCTGAAAGGCATCCGCGACCAGTACGGCAACAAGGCGCTGGCCGGATTCGGCTCCGCCAAGGGCAGCAACGAAGAAGCCTATCTGTTCCAGAAACTGGTGCGCACCGGCTTTGGCTCCAACAACGTCGACCATTGCACCCGGCTGTGCCACGCATCGAGCGTTGCCGCGCTGATGGAGGCGGTGAGTTCGGGTGCGGTGTCGAATCAGGTGAATGACGTTGCGCATGCGGAAGTGATTTTCCTGATCGGCGCGAACCCGCTGTCCAACCACCCGGTCGCGGCGACCTGGATCAAGAACGCGGTGAAAAACGGCGCGAAACTGATATATGCCGATCCGCGGCGCAACGAGTTGTCGCGCCACGCCACGCATGCGCTGCAGTTCAAGCCGGATACGGATGTCGCGCTGCTCAATGCGATGATGCACGTCATCGTCCATGAGGGACTGGTCGACGAGGACTTCATCAAGTCACGCACCATCGGCTATGAAGATCTGAAAAAGAACGTTGAAGGTTACAGCCCGGAAGCGATGGCGCCCCTGTGCGGCATTTCTGCGGAAACGATCAAGGAAGTGGCGAGGCTGTACGCGACCTCCAAAGCCTCGATGATCCTTTGGGGCATGGGCATTTCGCAGCACATCCACGGCACCGACAACGCACGCTGCCTGATCGCGCTGTGCCTGATGACCGGTCAGATCGGCAAACCGGGCTCGGGGCTGCATCCGCTGCGCGGCCAGAACAATGTGCAGGGCGCTTCGGACTCGGGGTTGATCCCGATGGTGTTCCCGGATTATCAGCGCGTCGACAATCCGGAAGCACTGGCGCGTTTCGAAAAACTCTGGGGCACAAAGCTCGACCCGAAGCCGGGCCTGACCGTGGTTGAAATCGTTCATGCAATTCTTGATGGCGATATCCGCGGCATGTATGTGATGGGCGAAAACCCGGCGATGTCCGATCCCGATGCCAACCACGCGCGCGAAGCGTTGGCCAAGCTCGACTGGCTGGTGGTGCAGGAAATCTTCCTGACCGAAACCTGTTATCACGCCGACGTGATTCTGCCCGCAACCGTATGGCCGGAAAAAGACGGCACGGTAACCAACACCGATCGCATGGTGCAACTCGGCCGCAAGGCGGTTGATGCGCCGGGTGAAGCGAAACCGGATTTGTGGATCATTCAGGAACTGGGCCGCCGTCTGGGGCTGAACTGGAACTACGGCGGTCCGAAGGACGTATTCAACGAGATGCGTCTGGCGATGAATTCGATTGCCGGCATTACCTGGGAGCGTCTGGAGGCCGAGAGCAGCGTCACCTACCCTTGCCTCCACGAAGGTGATCCCGGTCAACCCATTGTATTTATTGATAAATTCCCGACGCCGACGGGGCGCGCGAAGTTTGTGCCCGCGGACATCATTCCGGCGAATGAACGGCCCGATCGCGAATTCCCGTTTGTGCTGATCACCGGACGTCAGTTGGAGCACTGGCATACCGGGTCGATGACCCGCCGCGCCGGAGTTCTCGATGCGATCGAGCCGGAACCGACCGTGTCGATGCATCCGCTGGATCTCGACGCGCTG